>NZ_LN997848.1:1552500-1905000 GCF_001511835.1 Magnetospirillum sp. XM-1 | reverse complement strand
GCCTGAGCACCGCCGGGGTGCGGGCCCTGTCGGCCACCCAGATCGGCAGCCTCTCGACCACCTCGCTGAACGCGCTGTCCAACACCGGGTTGTCGGGCCTGTCGTCGACCCAGGTGGGTGGATTGTCGGCCACCCAGATCCGCGGACTGGCCGCCACCCAGATGGCGGCCCTGGCCACCTCGGCCATGGGCGGGCTGTCGTCGGCCCAGATGGGCGCGCTGTCCACCACCCAGCTGCGCGGCCTGACCGGCGCCCAGATGGGCGCGCTGGCCTCCGCTCAATTGAGCGGCCTGTCCACCACCCAGGTGGGATCGCTGGCCGCCACCCAGCTGGCGGGTCTCAGCGCCACCGGCATCGGCTCGTTGTCCAACACCCAGGTGCGCGGCCTGTCCACCACCCAGATCGCCTCGCTGTCGACCACCGGCATCGGCGGCCTGACCGGGGCCCAGCTGGGGGCGCTGTCCACCACCCAGCTGCAGGCGGTGACCGTCACCCAGATGGGCGCGCTGACCACCACCCAGGTCGGCGGCCTGACCGCCACCGAAATCGATTCCATGACCACCACCCAGCTGGGCGGCCTGTCGGCCACCGGCATCGCGTCGCTGTCCACCACCCAGGTGCAGGCGCTGACCACCACGCAGATTTCGTCGCTGTCGCAATACGGCATCTGGGGCATGACCGTCACCGAGCTGTCGGCCCTGTCCACCACCCAGATCGGGGCGCTGACCCCGTCCCAGGTCAACGCCCTGTCGCCCACCAGCATCGTCGGACTGAGCGCCGAGCAGCTGGGCAGCCTGGACGCCACCCAGTTCTACGCCCTGGCCGGGGAACAGATCGCCGCGCTGACGCCGACCCAGATCGGCAGCCTGTCCACCACCCAGATCGCCCAGATGGACCAGGAACAGCTGGGGTCGCTGACCCGCATGCAGATCCGCGCCCTGTCCGCCACCCAGGTGCAGGCGCTGACCGACACCCAGATCCAGGCCCTGACCACGGTGCAGGTGACCAACCTGACCGGCTCCCAGCTGCAGGCGCTGACCAACACCCAGTTCGCCCGCCTGTCGGCCACCCAGATCGGCGCCATGACCCCCACCCAGGTCAGCAATCTCAGCACCACCGAGATGGCGTCGCTGTCGGCGGGCCAGCTGAGCGGCCTGACCACCACCCAGGTGTCGGGGATGTCCACCACCAACGTCGCGGCCCTGGCCCCGATCCAGATCGAGGCGCTGACCGCCACCCAGGTGGACGCCTTCACCACCACCCAGATCGCCGGCATGACGCCCGAGCAGATCGCCGCCCTGGAATCGGCCGTCGCTTAGAGTCTGTCCGAGTTTGGTTGGAGCGAATTTTCCTTTTCGTCACCCTCGGGCTTGACCCGAGGGTCCATGGATGGCCGGGTCAAGCCCGGCCATGACGGTGAAGGGGGTTCCACCTAAGCCTGACAGCCTCTAACCCTCGGCCGTGACCTTCTCGGCCAGGACCAGCAATTGCCCGCCGGTCTCGACCACCACCTCGCGGACGCCGTCGCCCGGCGCCGCCTGCTCGACGATGGCGGCCATGGGCGACAGCCGCGCCTTGGCCTCGTCCAGGGACGAGACGTAGACATAGGGCGTGGTGCGGTCGAGCAGCAGCGCCACGGTCAGCGGACTGAACTGGCGCTCCATATAGGACTTGGTCGCGATCACGTGGTAGGTGGGCCCGGCGCGCAGGCCGACGCAGCCCGCATCGCCACTCTCCACCGGCTCGAAGCCCAGGGCCACGTAGGTGGCCACCGTCTCCGCCAGATCCGCCACCACGGTCAGCGGCGTCACCCGCCGGGCCAGTTCCCCCTCGTCCTCCTGCATGGACTCACTCACCTTCGGGGAACACCGCCCATTTGGGCTTGGCGGCGATCAGCGCGGCTCCGCCGGCCGACAGCCCGGCGCCGCCCTGGGCCCGGAACTGTTCCAGGCGCACCAGGGCAAGACCGCTATGGCCGCAGGCCGAGCGCATCTCGCCGGCTTCGACCTCGCCCAGCAGGATCGGCGTGCCGGGGGCGGGAACGGGACCGTCGATGCTGACCGGCATCAGGCGCTTCTTGATCAGGCCGCGATACTTGGTCCTGGCCGTCAACTCCTGGCCCATGTAGCAGCCCTTGTTGAAGTCGACGCCGTTCAGCTCCTCGAAGCCGTTTTCCAGCAGGATGGCCTTTTCCACCTCCAGGTCGCGCGAACCGTCGGGCAGGCCGAGGCGGATGCGGGCCGCATCCCAGACCTCGAAGGGCGCGGGCTTGAAGTCGTTGGCCTCCAGCACGCGGGGGCCGCCGTCGGCGGGCAGCAGGGCGCGCAGGCCGGCTTCGGCCAGACGGGGATCGACGAAGACGGTGCCGCCGGCGAATTCCGTCGCCGCGCCCGCCTCGGCCCCCAGGTCGAAGGCGGCGGCAGCCCCCTCGCCCAGCACCGCGAACACCGCCGTGTTGGCCGCCACGCCCACACTCACCTTGGAGCGCAGCTTGTACATGGAGAGCTTCTTCCTCAGCTCCTCGATGCGCGCCGCCTCGGCCTCGATCAGGAAGACCTCGCCCAGCTCCACCACGAACAGGTCATAGAGGAACTTGCCCTGGGGGGTGAGCAGGGCGGTGAAGACGGCCCGGTCGCCGGCCACCTTGTTCATGTCGTTGGAGACCAGTCCCTGCAGGAAGGCGCGGCGGTCCTCGCCTCCCACTTCCAGCACGGCGCGCTGTTCCAGACGCACGAAGACCTTGTCGCTCATTCTCGCACTTCCTTTTCAACTCCCCTTCCGACGTAAAGGGTGGGTCAAACCAGCCGGGATGACAAGCCCCCCTGGCCGTCTTATAAGATTCCCACCATGCATATCACCCTCGTGGACGATTCCATCCCCTTCGACGGCTATTCCGCCGCCTCGCGCCCGCTGGGCGGGGCCGAGAAGGCCTTCGCCTCGCTGCCCGGCGCCCTGGCCCGCCTCGGCCATACCGTGCAGGTGTTCAACCGCTGCCGCTGGGGCATGCATATCGAGAGCGCCCAGTGGGAGGTCTTCGACGGCAAGAAGCCGCTGCGCACCGACGCGCTGATCGCCTTCCGCAAGCCGGCGCTCCTCGAATTCGTCCGCCACGCCGGCAAGCGGGTGTTCTGGCATACCGGGCCGGGGCGCATGCTGGACCGCCCGGCGACGCGCGCCATGCTCGACACCCACAAGCCGCTGCTACTCCTGGTCGCCGAGGCCCAGGCCCGCGACTTCCAGGCCAAGGGACTGGCCGCCGGATTGCTGCCCATGGCGGTGCGCCCCGATTACCTGAACGTCTCGCCCAGGCCCCAGGACCCGCCGCGCGCCATCGTCACCACCCATCCCGCCCACGGCCTGGACTGGCTGGTAGACCTGTGGGTCAGGAAGATCCGCCCCCGGGCGCCCGACGCCGAGTTGCACGTCCACTCCATGACGCTGGCCAGCGCGGCGGAAGGCGGCGCGGTGGAAGAGGGCCTGCGCCCCCTGGCCGCCAAGGTGCTGGAGGCCGCCGCCCACGGCGTGGTGGTGGCCCGCCCCCAGGGCGACCATCTGATGAGCGCCGCCCTGTCCGAGGCAAACGTCCACCTCTATCCCGGCCATGCCGACGACATGGGCTGCTTCACCCTGATGGAAAGCCAGGCGGCGGGCTGCCCGGCGGTGATCCGCCCCTTGGGTGCGGCGCCTGAACGCATCGTTGACGGAGTGACCGGCTACTCGGCCCCCGACGACGACGCCTTCGCCAATCTGGCGGTCATGCTGTTGACCGACCGGTCGGTCCAACAAGCCATGGGGGCCGAGGCCCGCGCCCAGTGGAAGACCCGGACCTGGGACGGCGTGGCGGCGACCCTGGAAGGCTGGCTGAAATGACCCGGCTGCTCCAAGCCATGGCCGGCGCGCCCCATGGCGGAGCCGAGGCGTTTTTCGAGCGTCTGGCCCCCGCCTTGGCCCGCGCCGGGGTGACCCAGCGCCTGCTGATCCGCGACAATCCCAAGCGCGCCGAGAGGCTGCGCGCCCAGGGCCTCGACGTGGTGGAGGCCCCCTTCGGCGGCGCGCTCGACCTCGTCACCCACTGGCGCTTCCGGCGCGAGGTCAAGGCGTTCCGGCCCGATATCGTCCTGACCTGGATGAACCGGGCGTCGCGCTTCGTGCCCAAGGGTCCCCATGTGACGGTGGGCCGCCTGGGCGGCTATTACGACCTGAAATATTACCGCCAGTGCGACCACCTGATCGGCAACACGCCCGATATCCGCGACTGGATCGTCGCCCAGGGAAGACCGGCCGGGCAGGTTCACTACGTTCCCAATTTCGTCGCCGACTCACGCGGCACCGCCCCGGTGTCGCGCGCCTCGTTCGACACGCCGCCCGGCGCCAAGCTGATCGTCGCCATGGGCCGCCTGCACGCCAACAAGGCCTTCGACGTGCTGCTGAAGGCGGTGGAGCCGATCCACGACTGCTATCTGTGGATCGCCGGCGAAGGGCCCGAGCGCGCCGAGCTGGAAGCCCTGGCCGCCCATCTGTCGGTCAAGCCCCGGGTGCGCTTCCTGGGCTGGCGCGACGACGTGGCGGCGCTGTACGCCACCGGCGACCTGTTCGTCTGCCCGTCCCGCCACGAGCCCCTGGGCAACGTGGTGATCGAGGCCTGGGCCGCCGCGCGGCCCGTCATCGCGGCGGCCTCCCAGGGGCCGAAACAGCTGATCACCGACGGCGTGGACGGAGTGCTGGTGCCGGTGGACGACGACAAGGCCCTTCAGCTTGCCATCCGCCGCCTGCTGGCCGAACCCGACACCGCCCGCGCCCTGGCCGAAATGGGCCGCAGCGCCTACGAGCGCCAGTTCACCGAGGACGCCGTGGTGGCGCGCTATCTCGAATTCTTCGACAAGGTGAAGCGCTGATGTGCGGCATCGCCGGCCTGATGACCGCGGGCGCACCGCCCGACGAGAAGGTGCTGGACAGGCTGGCCGACGCCCTGGCCCATCGCGGCCCCGACGGGCGCGGCCGCCACGTTCAGGGCAATGTGGGGCTGGTGCAGAACCGCCTGTCCATCATCGACCTGGAAGGCGGCCGGCAGCCCATCCTGGACGGCAAGGGCAACGCCATCGTCGCCAACGGCGAGGTCTACAACTACCTGGAACTGAAGGCGGACATGGCGGGGCAAAGCTTCGCCACCGGTTCCGACTGCGAGCCGCCGCTGCATCTCTATCGCCACCAGGGACCGGCCTTCGCCCGAAGCTTGCGCGGCATGTACGCCATCGCCATCCACGACGGCGGGGCGGAGAAGCTGATCCTCAGCCGCGACCCCTTCGGCATCAAGCCGCTCTATCTGGTGGAGAACAGCCCCGGCCTGGCCTTCGCCTCCGAGCCCCAGGCCCTGGTGGCGGCGGGTCAGGTCAAGGCGGAGATCGACCCCGTTGCCCTGGCCGAGCTGCTGCAACTGCAGTTCACCACCGGGACGCGGACCATCTTCAAGGGCATCCGACGCCTCAGCCCCGGCGAGACGGTGGTGGCCGAAGCCGGCTGCGTCAGCGAAAGCCGCCGCCTGCCCGCCCTGCCCGCCGGCGCCCCCGTCGAGGGCAGCCCCGACCGCCTGCTGGACGAGTTGGACGACACGCTGACCGAATCGGTGGAGCTGCACCAGCGCTCGGACGTGCCCTACGGCATGTTCCTGTCGGGCGGCATCGATTCATCGGTGGTGCTGGCCCTGATGGCGCGCCTCAACCCCAGGGGCGTGCTGGCGTTTACCGCCGGCTTCCCCGGCACCAGGGCCCATGACGAGCGCGCCCACGCCCGCGAGCTGGCCCGCACCGTCGGCGCGCGCCACGTGGAGGTGGAATTCGGGGAAGGCGACTTCTGGTCCCTGCTGCCCCAGGTCGCCGCCGCCATGGACGACCCGGCCGCCGATTACGCCTGCCTGCCCACCTTCAAGCTGGCGCAAGAGGCGCGCAAGGAGGTCAAGGTCATCCTGTCGGGCGAGGGCGGCGACGAGCTGTTCGGCGGCTATGGCCGCTACCGCCACGCCATGCGCCCCTGGCCGCTGACCAAGCCCATGCGCAGGAAAGGCACCTTCGACGGGCTGGACGGCCTGCTGCGCGACGGCGTCACCAGCCACTGGCGCCACGGCATGAAGCTGGCCGAGCGGACCGAATCCCTGCCGGGCCGCACGCGGCTGCAGACGGCCCAGGCGGTGGATTGCGCCGACTGGCTGCCCAACGACCTGCTGACCAAGGCCGACCGCTGCCTGATGGCCAACGGCATCGAGGGCCGCGTGCCCTTCCTCGACCCGGTGGTGGCGGCCTTCGCCTTCCGCCTGCCCGACCACATGAAGGTCAGGAAGGGCCTGGGCAAGTGGCTGCTGCGCCGCTGGCTGGAAACGGCGCTGCCCGCCGCCCGCCCCTTCGACAAGAAGCGCGGCTTCACCGTTCCCGTGGGCGAATGGATCGCGGCCAGCCCCGAGGTCGGCGCCCTGGTGGCCCACCAGCCGGGCATCGAGGAAATCTGCCATCCCGGCAAGGTGAAGCGCCTGTTCAAGGATTGCTCCAAGGACACCGCCTTCGCCTGCTGGACGCTGCTGTTCTATGCGCTGTGGCACCAAAGGCACGTTCTCGGACGGATTCCTAGTGGTGATACCTTTTCCGAACTGGCGGAACGGATATAATCCTCCGATACCTTGTTTGGAGAAGCGCCATGGCCCAGACCTTCGACCTGATCCTGCGCAATGGCATGGTGGTGACGCCCAGCGGCACGCTGCGCACCAACATCGCCGTCAGCGACGGCCGCATCCGGGCCATCGGCGACCTGCTGGGCGCCTCGGCCGCCGACGACGTCGACCTGCGCGGCCTGACCGTGCTGCCGGGCGTCATCGACACCCAGGTGCATTTCCGCGAACCCGGCCTGGAGCACAAGGAGGACCTGGAGAGCGGCACGCGGGCCGCCGCCCAGGGCGGCGTGGTCGCCATCTTCGAGATGCCCAACACCAAGCCGTCCACCACCACCGCCGACGCCATCCTGGACAAGCTGGCCCGCGCCCGGGGCCGCGCCTGGGTGGACCACGCCTTCTTCATCGGCGCGGCGTCCGACAACATCGACCATCTGGCCGAATGGGAGCGCATTCCCGGCTGCGCCGGCATCAAGATCTTCATGGGATCAAGCACCGGCAACCTGCTGGTGGCCGACGACGAGACGCTGGCCCGGGTGCTGGCCCAGGGCTTCCGCCGCATCGCCGTCCATTGCGAGGACGAGGGCCGCCTGGTCGAGCGCAAGCATGTGGCCGAGGAAGGGGCGCATCCCCGCGTCCACCACCAGTGGCGCGACGTCGAGACCGCGCTGATGGCCAGCAAGCGCCTGGTCGCCCTGGCGGAGAAGGCCGGGCGGCGCGTCCACGTGCTGCACGTCACCACCGCCGAGGAGATGGAGTTCCTGGCCGGGCACAAGGACATCGCCACGGTGGAGACCACCCCCCAGCACCTGACGCTGGCGGCGCCCGATTGCTACGAGCGCCTGGGCACCTACGCCCAGATGAACCCGCCCATCCGCGGCACGCGGCATCGCGACGCCCTGTGGGCCGCCATCGCCGACGGGGTGGTGGACGTGCTGGGCTCGGACCATGCGCCCCATACCCGCGAGGAAAAGGACAAGCCCTATCCCCAAAGCCCGTCCGGCATGACCGGGGTGCAGACCCTGGTGCCCCTGATGCTCGACCACGTCAACCACGGCCGCCTCAGCCTGGAACGTCTGGTGGACCTGACCAGCGCCGGCCCGGCCCGGATCTACAACATCGTCGGCAAGGGCCGCATCGCAGTGGGCTACGACGCCGACTTCACCGTGGTCGACATGAAGGCCGAGCGCACCATCACCAACGACTGGATCGAAAGCCGCTGCGGCTGGACGCCCTTCGACGGGCAGAAGGTCACCGGCTGGCCCATCGCCACCATCGTGCGCGGCCAGACGGTGATGCGCGACGGCCAATTGCTGGGAAGCGCCGCGGGCGAGCCCGTCCGCTTCCAGGAAAGCCGGTAAGAATCAGTGGATTTCCGCCCCTCCAGCCGCAGAATCGTGGTGGGGTTGCTAGGGGCCATGCTCCTGGTGCTGTGGGGCTTCGTGGCCTATTGGTCGTGGTCCCAGCGCAAGGGGGTCCTGACGTCGAGCACGGTGATCCTCGAGCAGCTGACCACCGCGGCCGAGGAACAGACGCTGCGGCTGTTCCGCCATGCCGAGACGTCGCTGGCGGTCAGCAATCTCTGGCTGGCCGAGCATCCCCAGATGGACCCTGGCGACACGCCGGCCTTCATCGCCCTGGTCGACCGCCTGCGCCACATGTCGGACGGCATGCTGGACATCCGCATGGTGACGCGCTCGGGCGGCCTGCACTACATCCCCAAGCGGGGCGCGAAGCCGCTGGCCGACGTCTCGGACCGCGACTACGTCAAGGCGCAGGCGCGCATGGAGACGCGCGGGTTTTACATCGGCAATCCGGTCATCAGCCGGGTGAGCGGAAAATGGGGCATTCCCGTCTCGGTTCCGGTGGACAAGGGCGGCGGCGACACCGGCGTGCTGTTCGCCGCCATCGAGCTCGACCGCATCGCCAAGACCTTCGAGGCCGAGCGCATCAAGCCTTCGGGCTCCATCGCCATCCTCAGGGCCGACGGCACCTTCCTGTTCCGCGTGCCGCAGGAAGACCACGTCATCGGCCTCAACATCGCCGACACGCCGTCCTTCAAGGAGAACTACGCCCTGGCGCTGAAGGGAATCTTCCGCTCGGCCAGCCAGTTCGTCGACGGCAAGGAGCGGCTGGTGTCGTTCCAGCGGCTGCGCGACTACCCCCTGATCGTCATCGTTACCGCCGGCATCGACGATCTGTTGACGCCCTGGCGGCGCCAGACGGCCACCCTGGCCTCCATCGCCGGTCTGGTAACCTTGGCCGTCTCGCTGCTGGCCCTGATCCTGCTGCGCGCCATGAAGGCCGAGGAACAGGCGCAGATGGCCACCGACCGCGCCCGGCGCGAGGCCGAACTGATCCTTTCCACGGCGGGCGAAGGGATTTGCGGCATCGACGCCCAGGGAAGGGTGACCTTCATGAATCCCGCCGCGCGGGCCATGCTGGGCTGGGAACACGAAGACCCCATCGGCAACGACCTGCACGCCACCAACCACCACAGCCACCCGGACGGTTCGGCCTACCCCCACGAGGATTGCCCCATCCTGGGAACCCTGCGCGACGGTGAGACCCGCGAGGTGCAGGGCGAAACCTTCTGGCGCACCAACGGCGGCAGCTTTCCGGTGGAGTTCATCGTCACCGGCATCTGGGACCGGAATTCCGTCAAGGGCGCCGTCCTGGTGTTCCGCGACATCTCCGAACGCCTGGCGGCCGAGCGGGCCATGACCCAGCAGGCCACCGAACTGGCCCGTTCCAACGCCGATCTCGAGCAATTCGCCTATATCGCCAGCCACGACCTGCGCGAGCCGCTGCGTCAGGTGGCCAGTTTCGTCTCGCTGCTGGAGCGCCGCTACGGCGCCACCTTGGATTCCGACGCGCGCGACTACATCACCTATGCCCGCGACGGCGCCAAGCGCATGGACCGGCTGATGATCGACCTTTTGGAATTCTCGCGCATCGGCCATCGCGCCCTGCCCGTGGAAGCGGTCAACCTGGGCGACGCCATCGACGAGGCCATCGCCAACCTGCGCACCACCATCGTGGAGACCGGCGCCCAGGTGGAGCGGGCGCCCGGCATGCCGGTCCTTGATCTGGTGCGCGACGACATGGTGCGGCTGTTCCAGAATCTGGTCGGCAACGCGCTGAAATACCGCCACCCCGAACGCACCCCCATCGTCCGCATTTCCGCCGTCAACGCCGATGGCGGCTGGGTGGTGTCGGTCACCGACAACGGCATGGGCATCGACCCGCAATTCTCCGAGCGCATCTTCGGCATCTTCCAGCGCCTGCACACCCGCGACAAGTTCGAGGGCACCGGCATCGGTCTGGCCATCGTCAAGAAGATCGTCGAACGGGCCGGCGGCCGGGTCTGGGTGGACTCCACCGCCGGCGAGGGCAGCGCGTTCAACGTCTTCTTGCCGGCTTGACCGCCATCATGCCGGGAGCCGCAGCGCCGCGCTAAGGTATTTCCGTCGCAATCAGGACGAAGCCCATGATCACCGAAGACGAAATCCGCGAAGCGCTGCGCCAGGTCATCGATCCCGACGTCGGGGTCAACATCGTCGACCTGGGATTGGTGGAAAGCATCCGCGTCGCGCCGGAAGGCATCTACGTGGACCTCATCATGACCACGCCGGCCTGCCCGCAAAGCGCCTATCTCGCCGACCAGTCGGAACGGGTGGCGCGCGAAGCCGCCAAGGACGAGCTGCCGGTCAGCGTCGAAGTGCTCGATTCCCCCTTCTGGGAACCGTCGCGCATGTCGGCCTCGGCCAAGGCCATCATGGGCTGGCCGGGCTGATGAGCGTCACGGCACGCCGGCTGCCGCTGCTGATGGCAGGCGCCGTCTCCCTGGTGGCCGGCATCGTCGCCGGCGAGGGACGCCTGGGCTGGCCGGTGGGCGGCGCCGACCTGGCCCTGGCCCACGGGCCGCTGATGATCTGCGGCTTCTTCGGCACCGTCATCGGGCTGGAGCGGGCGGTGGCCCTGGCCAAGCTTTGGGGCTACGGCTCGCCGCTGTTCACCGCCCTGGGCGGCATCTTGCTGATTGCAGGGATGCCCCAGGCCGGCGCCACGCTGCTGCTGGCCGGCAGCCTGATCTTCGTCGCCATGAGCCTTGTCGTCATCGCCCGCCAGCGCGAGGTGTTCACCACGGTGCTCGGCCTGGGCGGACTGTCCTGGGCGGCAGGCAACCTGGCCTGGGTCGCAAGCGGGGAGGCCGCCGCCTCGGTGACCATGTGGTCGGCCTTCCTGGTGCTGACCATCGCCGGCGAGCGGTTGGAGTTGTCGCGCTTCCTGCCGCCCTGGCGCTGGCGCACCCCCACCCTGTTTCCGCCCCTTCTTCTGCTGCTGGCCGGAATGGCCATGGCGTCGTGGACGCTGTTCGGCCTGGGCCTCGCCCTGCTCACCCTGTGGTCGCTGATGAACGACGTGGTCAAGCGCACCATCCGCCAGCCGGGGCTCACCCGCTACGTGGCGGTGTGCCTGCTGTCGGGCTATGCCTGGGCCCTGCTCGCCGGTCTGCTGATGACCCGCCTGGGCGCCGGCGAGACCGGCGTGATGTACGACGCGGCGCTCCATTGCCTGTTCGTCGGCTTCGTCTTCGCCATGGTCTACGGCCACGCCCCCGTCATCCTGCCCGCCGTGCTGCGGGTGGCGGTGCCCTACAAGCCGGTGTTCTACCTGCCGCTGGCCGTGCTGCACGCCTCGCTTCTACTGCGCGTGGCGGGTGACCTGCTGGACATCCACGCGATCCGCCAGTGGGGCGGAATGGGCAACGCGGCGGCCATCGCCCTGTTCATCGTCACCATGCTGGCGACGGTGCTGGGGGCGAGGAAGCGCTAGAGCCCCCCTACTTCCTGGGCTTGGCCCGCGCCGTGGGCTCGGCCTGCATGGGGTCGTCGGGCCACCAGTGCTTGGGGTACTGGCCCTTCAGGTCGGCCTTCACCTGTTTGTAGGCGTTGGCCCAGAAGCTGGCGAGGTCGCGGGTCACCTGCATGGGCCGCCGGGCCGGCGACAGCAGGTGCAGCAGCAGGGGCACCTTGCCCCCGCCGATGCGCGGCGTCTCGGCGCAGGCGAACATCTCTTGGAGCCTGACCGCCAGCACCGGCACCTCGCCCGAATAGTCGATGGGCACCCGCGAGCCGGACGGCACCTCCACATGGGTGGGGGCCAGTTCGTCCAGACGCTTCTTGCGCTCCCACGACAACAGGCCGGAAAGAGCCGCGCCCAGGTCAAGGCGGGCCAGATGGGCGCGCCTCGTGATGCCGGAAAGGTAAGGCACCAGCCAGTCCTCCAGCCCGGCCAGCAACGCCGCCTCGGACAAATCGGGCCACTCGCCCTCCGGCTCCAGCCCGCGCACGAAGGCGACGCGGCGGCAAAGCTTTTCCAGGTCCGGCGTCCAGGGCAGGCAGGCCAGCCCCATCTGCCGCACGCCATCGGCCATGGCGGCGGCCAGCGCCTGGGGATCGGCGGATTTCAGCGGCTTGTCCTCGATGACCAGGGACCACAGCATCCGCCGCGCGCGGGCCTGCACCGCCTCTTCCCGTCCGTCCCAGCGGCACACTGTCTCGGCCCGGATGTCGTCCTCGAACCGGGCCTCGATCTCGGCCAGGGTCAGCGGCGCGGCCAGGAAGATGCGGGCCTCGCGCCGGTCACCGTCGGTCTCGGCCAGGA
Source organism: Magnetospirillum sp. XM-1 (assembly GCF_001511835.1). Lineage (NCBI taxonomy): Bacteria > Pseudomonadati > Pseudomonadota > Alphaproteobacteria > Rhodospirillales > Rhodospirillaceae > Magnetospirillum > Magnetospirillum sp. XM-1. The sequence continues at coordinate 1,892,675 of NZ_LN997848.1, read as the reverse complement.
CCAGCCATTCCTCGGCGGCCAGGGGCTCGTGGGAGGCGAACACGGCGCCGCCGCCGCCGGTCATGGCGTAGCGCGGCTCGCCGCCGGGGCGCCGCCGGGCGATGCGGTCGGGATAGGCCAGGGCCAGCAGCGGGCCCGCGTCGCCGCGCTCGCCCTGCTGTTCCCCCGATTTGAGGCCCAGGCGGCGGCGGCTGTCGCGGGCCGCCTGGCGGGCGCGGGCCAGCGCGCCCTTATCCACCGGCAATCCCCGCTCCTCGCCCCGCAACGCGTCGAGGCGCAGGCGGACGTCGCCGTCACGCGCCCCCTGCCCCGGGCGCAGCACGTCGCGTTCCTCCAAAAGCGCGGCCAGATCGCAGGCCAGCCCGCCCAGGCCGAACTCGCGCCCCTTCAGCACCATGTGGGCGAGGCGGGGATGCAGGCCCAGGCGCGCCATGGCCTTGCCGTGAGGGGTGATGCGCAGATCATCATCCAGCGCCCCCAGTTCGCCCAGCAGTTCGCGGGCCTGGGCCAGATGGGCGGCGGGCGGCGGATCGAGCCAGGCCAGGGTGCCTGCGTCCCCCGCCCCCCACTGGGCGAGATCGAGCGCCAGGGGGGCGAGGTCGGCCTCGACCATCTCGGGTGCGGTGAAGGGCAGAAGGGCGCGGTCGTCGGCCTCGGACCACAGGCGGTAGCACACCCCCGGCCCCAGGCGTCCGGCGCGTCCCCTTCGCTGATCGGCTCCGGCGCGCGACACCGGCAGCGTCGCCAGCCGGGTCATGCCCGAGCCGGGATCGAAGCGCGCCACCCGCATCCTGCCGCCGTCCACCACCACGCGCACGCCCTCGATGGTCAGCGAGGTCTCGGCGATGCTGGTAGCCAGCACCACCTTGCGCCCGCAATCCTTGCGCGGGCGGATGGCGGCATCCTGGGCCTCCTGGGACAGGTCGCCGTAAAGGGGCGCGATCAGCACGCCGCGCGCCGCCCTGTGCTCGGCCAGCAAGGCCTCGACCCGGCGGATTTCACCCGCGCCGGGCAGGAAGACCAGGACGTCGCCCTCCTCCTCGTCCAGGGCGCGGACCACGGCCGCCGTCACGGCATCGACGAAGGCGCGGGGCTCGGGGCGGGCGAGGAAACGGGTCTCGACGGCAAAGGCGCGGCCCTCGCTGGTCACCAGCGGCACGTCGCCCATCAGCCGCGCCACCGGGCCGCCGTCCAGCGTCGCCGACATCACCACCAGCTTGAGGTCGTCGCGCAGGGCCTGACGGCATTCCAGCGCCAGGGCCAAGCCGAGATCGGCGAACAGCGAGCGCTCGTGGAACTCGTCGAAGATCACCAGCCCCACGCCGTCCAGCGACGGGTCGTCCTGGATCATCCGGCCCAGGATGCCCTCGGTCACCACCTCGATGCGGGTCTTCGGCCCGACGCGGGAGTCGAAGCGGATGCGCCAGCCCACCGTCTCGCCCGGCTGCTCACTTAAGGTGGCGGCCATGCGCGACGCGGCAGCCCTGGCGGCCAGCCGCCGGGGCTCCAGCATCAGGATGCGACGCCCCGCCAGCCAGGGCTCGTCCAGCAGGGCCAGCGGCACGCGGGTGGTCTTGCCCGCCCCCGGCGGAGCCTGCAGCACCAGTCCGTGGGACGCGGCCAGGACCGAGCGGATTTCCGGGATGACGGCATCTATGGGTAAATCATGCATTTTTCGTACTTATACGATCGCACCGCCGGACTTTAGCCCGAAAATTGCCCTGAGCCTCTTGAATTCGACACAATCCTAGGGGATAAGGAACGCATCGCGCCACTCATCCATACCTGCGCAATTGGAGATTCTGATGCTCAACACCAAGAAGCTGGGCCTCGTCCTTGGAGCCGCCCTCCTCGTCGCCCCGGTCGCCGCTTTCGCCGATGACGCCCCCACCGCCTTCAACCAGTGCAAGGCCTGTCACAAGGTCGAAGCCGGCAAGAACGGCGTGGGCCCCAGCCTGGCCGGCGTGTTCGGCCGCAAGGCCGGTGGCGAAGCCACCTTCAAGTATTCCGATGCCATGAAGAACTCGGGCCTGACCTGGGACGAAGCCGGCCTGACCAAGTACCTGGCCGACCCCAAGGGCACCGTCCCCGGCAACAAGATGGCCTTCGCCGGCCTGAAGAAGCCCGAGGATCTGGCCGCCGTGATCGGCTATCTGAAGACCGTGAAGTAAGACTTCCGGCCTTCGAAGGCTTTGGCGCCGCCGCCCCGGCAACGGGACGGCGGCGTTGCTTTTTCAAGCCCTCAGGCGCCGGGCGCGGGCCTTAAGCCCGCTTGGCTCCCGCCGCATAGGCGGCGCGGCCCCTTGGGCCTAACCAACATGCGTTGGCGCATGTTGGTGTCAGGGGCCAAGTCCGGCCAGATCGGCGGCCGGATCGATGGACCGCGCCGAGGTGATCTCCAGGCGTTCGTCGTTCAGTTCGTCCCGGCCGGGATGAGCCCGCCCCCAGGCCGCCACCGCCTGATCGCGCTCGTCGATCAGCACGTCGATCAGCGGCCGGTAGAACTCCACCATCGCCGCCAGCCATCGGGCCACCGGCGCCCACGGCCCTGCCGGGGCCAGCCGCAGCCCGGCCACCATGGCCTTGACCGCGTCGGCCCGGTACCACGCCTCGCCGGTCACCCAGCGATTGGTGGTGAACAGTTCCGTCGCCTCGCCGCGCGCGCCGAATCCCACGGCGATCAGATGACAGGGCGCGTCGGGATCGGCTGTCGCCACCAGCGGCGCCAGCCCGCGCGGCATGCCGCGCGGACGCTGGAACAGATGGATATGGCCGAACTCGCCGTCCCGATGGCTGTGGTAATAGAACTGGGCGTGGGACGACAGGTCGTAGACGTCGCCGGCGGGGAAATGGCGGAAGGCCGTCCCCTCCTGGCCCCGGGTCAGCAGCGAGACCGGGGCCTCGCCCAGCCCGGCGGCAAGCCCCGCCAGACGCTCGCCCGCCGCCCTGGCGCGGAGCAGGCCGGCGCGGCCGTCGATGCAGGCGGCCAGCCCGGACGGCGCGGCCCCGCCCGCCATGGCCTCAGCGCTCCGCCGGAGCCTTTTCGACTCCGTCATGCAGGCGGATGGGGATGCCGTCGCCACGGGTATCGGCCTTGGACAGGCCCCGAAGCGCCGGATGCAGGCGGGTGAAGGCGCCGAAATTGGCCATGACGGTCTTGGCGATCGCCCCCACCTCGTCGGCCGACAGCTTGGCCGTCACCAGCAGGGTCTTCAGCCCGATGGCCGCCACGTCCTCCTTCTGGCCGTCATAGGTGCCGCTCCGGATGGAGAAGCGCGCCGCCCACGGCACCTTCTTGAAGAAGGAATCCATGGATTTGGAGCGGATCTGCACCAGCGAGGCGCCGCATTCCTCGACCGCCACCTGAACCTCGGGCATGGGATGGATACCGGTGAAGATGGCGGCGTCGATGTTGCCCTGGCACAGCTCGGCCGCCTGTTCCGCCAGATCCAGTTCCACCAGGACCGACAGATCGCCCTGGGACAGGCCCGACGCCTCGATCACCATGTCCGCCGACGCCCGCTGGAACGAGCCCGGCTTGCCCAGGTTGACCCGCTTGCCCTTGAGGTCGCCCAGATGCTCGATCCCCGCTCCGGGCCGCGCCACCACCACCGACACCTCGCCGTGCAGCGCCATGACGGCGCGCAGGTCGGCCATGGGACCGGCCTCCTTGAACCCCTCGGCCCCGATGGAAGCCATCTGGGCGGCGCGCGACTGCACCAGCGCCAGGTCGGCGTCGCCCGATTTCAGCGCCGCCAGGTTGGCCGCCGAGCCGGAACTGGGCATCACCGCGCAGCCCAGGCCCAGGGGATGGTCCTTGTTGATCACCCGGCACAGCGCGCCGGCCACGGGAAAGTAATAGCCGGTAACCTCGCCGCCGGCGATGACCAGGGTCCGGCGCTCCGCCGCTCCGGCCGGCAACGCCAGGATCAGGGCCAATCCGGCCGCCAGGGCCGGAACCAATATCCGCTTCACTCGCACGTCCTCCAGGTTCCGCCGGGATCATAGCCCGAGCGCCGCCTTCTCCGGAAGCCCCGCCCGCAACCATGTATTCCGCATGCATTGTTTCAATTTGTTTCAAAGTTTTAGAGATATGACGTCGAATCAGGTTGCCATCGGCTTTTCACATATACACAATCGACTTCACCAATAACCGGAGGGAGGGAGACCGGTGCGGAACGTGATCATCCTGCTCGTGGCGGCGCTGTTTCTGGCCCTGCCGTTCGAAGCGAATGCCACCCTGCAATGCGTGACCTACGCCCGCGAAGTCACCGGCCTCAATCTCAAGGGAGACGCCTGGAAGTGGTGGGAAGCCGCCCAGGGCGTCTATGACCGCGGCAACACCCCCAAGGTCGGCTCGGTCCTGGTGTTCAAGCGCCAGGGCAAGATGTCCCACGGCCACGTCTCGGTGGTGCGCGGCACCGCCGGCAGCCGGGTGGTCCTGGTCGACCACGCCAATTGGGCGCCCTTCCGCAGCGCCGGCCGCGGCAAGGTGACCAAGGCGGTCCCGGTGCTGGACGTTTCCCCCAACAACGACTGGAGCCAGGTCCGCGTCTGGTACCAGCCGTCCCGCGAATACGGCAGCCGCGTCTACAAGACCCAGGGCTTCGTCTCCCGCCCCGGCAACACCGTGGTGCCCGCCTCGCTGCGCACCGAGGCGCCGGTCCAGCCCAAGGCCAAGGCCGAGATCGCCGCCCCCGCCGCCGCCCCGGCGGTGATCGAGGCCAAGGCCAGCGTTCCGGTCGAGACCCCCGCCGCCCTTCCCGCCGCCGCGCCCGCCGCCGCCGAAGGCGACATGGGCAAGTTCGACGCCCGCAGCTGGGCCGAGCAGGCCTAGCGACAAAGCCGCGAGACGCAGGGCCGGCCCTCCTTTGGGGGCCGGCCCTATTCTTTTGTTGGGCGACTTTCACCAGGATGGCCCTTTCCCCCCGCCGTGGTGTAGGAAAAGTGTGGGTAACTCGCGATCAAGGTTTGCGGTTTTCCCCACAAACGGTAAGATCACGGCCTCAGGAGGGCGGGGTCTGAGGACTTTACCAATGGGGCTCCTGGGGGAAGGATCTGGATCTATGGCCGTGCAGCAGAGCCGACCGATCACCATCGTTATTGCAGAGAAGAATCCGCTGCTCCAAAGCAGCCTGATCAAGCTCTTTTCCGGCGACGACCGCTTTTCCGTGGCCGCCGTGGCCAGCGATGGCGAACGCTTCATCGAAGCCGTGGACAAGACCCCCTTCGACGTCGGGGTCATCGGGTGGGAGATGCCCTACCTGGACGGACGCGGCGTGCTGCAGACCCTGCGGGCCCGCACCGATGCGCCGCGCCTGATCGTCTATACCGGCAGCCCCAATCCCGACGTGCCGCGCCAGGCCATGACGCTGGGCGCCGCCGGCTTCTGCTCCAAGCGCGAACCGCCCGAGCAGCTGCTCGACACCATCATCGCCGTGGCCGCCGGGCGGATGGTGTTTCCGTTCATCGACGTCTCCTCCCTGGCCAGCGACCCGCTGGCCGGCCTGACGCCCCGCGAGCGTGAATTGCTGGCCGCCCTGGCCGGCGGGCTGACCAACCAGCAGATGGCGGGCCAGTTGGACATCTCGCTCAACACCGTGAAGTTCCACCTGAAGAACCTTTACGACAAGCTGGGCGTCGGCAACCGCGCCCAGGCGGTGGCTTTCTACCTCAAGGGCCGGGAGGCCCGTTAAGCCGATCCCGCGATTCAACCTGTCCTTTCGGTCAAGCCCCCACCTTCGGAAGGGGCATGGTCCGAACTGCTGTCATGGGGCATACTGTCGGCATCGGTGAGGCGCCGCCGCCACCCGTCGCCTCGGTTGAAGCAGGAGGACACTGCCCATGACCACCAAGGTAGCCCTGTTCCTGGCCCACGCTTTGGCCATGGAGCATGAAGCGGCGGATCGCTACGACGAACTGGCCGACACCATGGAAGTCCATAACAACATGGAAGTCGCCGAACTGTTCCGCCAGATGGCCAAGTTCTCGCGCCTGCATGGGGCGTCGGTGGCGGCCCGGTCCAACGGGCACGAGCTGCCCAAGCTCAAATCGTGGCAGTACCGCTGGAACACCCCCGAGCCGCCGGAAGTCGGCGCGCCGGGCGCCGCCCATTACATGATGACCGCCTGGCACGCCTTGGACTTCGCCCTGGAGAACGAGAAACGGGGCCATCGCTTCTACGCCGACGAAGCCTCGGGAAGCGACGACGCGGAAGTCCGGGCCCTGGCCGCCGAAATGGCCGAAGAAGAAGAAGAACACGTGGCGGAACTGGAAAAATGGATTGCCCGAACCCCCAAGCCGGAGCACGACTGGGCCGAGGACCCGGACGAGGCCCTGGTCGCCGATTGACCGACACTCTGCGGGCGGGACGCCCGCGCTCCAGCCGTGAACGGAGCGCGGGCGTCCCGCCCGCAGAGTGTCGTCGTCGGAGCGCGGGCGTCCCGCCCGCATTCCTCCCCACCCCGAGTCCTCCGCCATGAGCGCAGAACATCGCCGAGGGGTCCTCTTCGCCCTGGCCTGCTACGGCACCTGGGGGCTGTTTCCCGCCTTCTGGAAGCTGGTGGCATCGGTTCCGCCCGCCGAGGTCCTGGCCCATCGCGTGGTCTGGTCGCTGCTGGCGGTATCCGTCATGCTGACCTGGACGAAACGCTGGGACGAGGTCTTCATCCTGCTCGCCTCACGCCGCCGGCTGCTGGTTCTGGCCGCCTCGACGCTGTGCATCAGCGTCAACTGGCTGGTGTTCATCCAGGTGGTGGGCGAAGGCAACGTGCTGGAAGCCAGCATGGGCTATTTCCTCAACCCGCTGGTCAACGTGGCGCTCGGCGTCATCGTCTTGAAGGAGCGCTTACGCCCGCTGCAATGGGCGGCCGTCGCGCTGGCCCTGGCGGGCGTCGTCCAACTGGCGGTGGCCACCGGGACACCGCCCTGGGCGGCGCTCACCCTGGCCGGAACCTTCGGAGTCTATGGGCTGCTGCGCAAGCGGCTGCCGGTGGCGCCGCTGACCGGGCTGGCGGTGGAAACCGGACTGCTGTTCCCGCTGGCGGTGGCCTATCTGGTCTGGCGCATGGCGGAAGGCTCGCCAATCCTGGGCGGCACGCCCGCTTTGGCCGCCGCCTTAGTGGCCGGCGGGCCGGTCACCGCGCTGCCGCTGCTGTGGTTCGCCGCCGCCGCCTCGCGGCTGCGCTACACCACGCTGGGCTTCTTCCAGTACATGGCGCCCACCGGGCACTTCCTGCTGGCGGTGCTGGCCTATGGCGAGAGCCCCAGCCTTCCCCACCTGATCACCTTCGGCTGCATCTGGGCGGCCATCGGGCTGTATCTGGCCGACAGCTGGCGGCAGAGGCCGAGCTAGCCCCCCAGGAAGGAATCCTTGTCCGGCCCGGCATCCGAGCATTCGGCGATGAACTTGACCAGCCGGTAGGTGGCCGGCTCGAAGCGCAGCGCGACGAAATCCTTGTCCTCGCGCACCACCCGGCAGGCGCCGCCGATGCCGTGGTTGATGTCGAGCTTGCCGTTGTCGCTGGGATAAAGGGTGAAGCGCAGCGCGCTGGCCGTCACCTTGAAGCCGGCCTCCAGCGTCATGCCGCCGGCGGAAATCTCCGCCACCCGCACCAGCTTGCCGCCGATATTGGCCATGAGATGCAGGCCGTGGAAGCGGGGATAGCGCCTGCGCTCGTGTCCTTGATCGTCGGGCATGGCTGGGGTCCGGACCTGTTGGAACGCCGATATTTTAACATGGAAACGAAAGCCTCAAATATCCAAGGCCATATACCGAAGAATAGCGCGCCGTCCCATGCCTCTTGCCCTGTCCCCGCATTTTCCGCCATAGTGGCCGCATGCGTGACCTTTTCTCCCGCCTGTCGAGACTGTGCCTGCCGGCCTTGGCTCTGGCGGTGGGGCTCGTGGCGTGGAGCGCCGGGGCCCAGGCCGGCGAAGGCATGCATCACCAGGGCGGCGTCCACGCCATGCAGACCCACGGCGAGTCCATGCCCTGTCACGAGCAAACGGCCAAGGACGCCCCCGGCGACCGCCATGATGCCGGCGGCCATGCCTGTCCCGACTGCCTCTGCCTGTCGTCGGGCTGCGCCTCGGCCGCCCTGCCCGGCATGACCGGCCTTCCGACGCGGAGCTTCGCCCCCGTCCCGCTCAGGGCCCGTCCCGTCGCCCGCCTGGAGACCCAGGCACAGGCCGGACCGCCCGCCGAGCCTCCCAGACTCTGATTCCGACACCTGAAGTCTGTCCGGATTCACCGTTTCGGGGATGATCTCCCATGCTTGCACGTTTCCTGGCGCTGGCCTTTTTAGCCGCGCTCGCCCCTTCCGTCCTGGCCGCCGCCCCTGCCACGCCCAGCCCTGCCACTCCCGGTATCGGCGCCGAGGGCGATGCCTTCCAAGTGGTGCTGGTCCCCGGCGCCGACGGCCGCACCCTGCTGTATCTCGCCGACCTGGACGGCAACGCCCCCGTGGCCGACGCCGCCATCGACGCCGAGGCGGACGGATGGAGCGGCAAGGCCACCCCCGCCGAGGGGCCGGGAGCCTATGCCCTGGCCTGGATGCCGCCCGCCGCCGGTGCCGACCTCACCCTGATGATCAGCGCGCAAGGCCGCGACGACCTGCTGCTGGCCCGGGGCGTCGCCCCATTGCCGCCGCCCGCCGCTCCCCCGGCGCCGGTGCCGCACTGGCAACACTGGACCGGCGGCGCCGCCATCGGCGCGGTGCTGGTGGTGGCCGCCTGGTGGCTGGGCCGCCGCCGGGCGCTTCCCGCCTTGCTGATGCTGGCGCTCGCCATCCCCGCCGCCCGGGCGCACGAGGGTCATGGGCACGCCGAGGCCGAAGCGCCGGTCGCCCAGCCGGGCGCCATGCTGGTGATGGCCAAGCCCACCCAGTTCCTGCTGGGCATCCGCACCCAGAAGGTGGATTCCGCCGAATCCGCCGAGACCGTCCGGGTGGTGGGCCGGGTGATACCCGATCCCGCCGGCTATGCCCGTGTGCAGCCCTCGCAGCCGGCCCGCATCGTCTCGGACCCGGAATTTCCCCTGCCCGTCCCCGGCCAGCCGGTCAAGCGCGGCCAGGTGATCGCCGTGCTGGAGCCGACGCTGTCCAGCCTGGAGCGCTCGGACAAGCGCGCCGCGCTCTATCGGGTGGAAAGCGAGATCGCCATCACCGAGCGGGAATCCACCCGCCAGACGGCGCTGCAGGGCATCGTCGCCGCCAAGCTGGTGGAAGACACCCGCACCCGCCTCGACCAGCTGCGGCGCGAGCGCGCCCAGTTGCTGGGCACCGCCTTGGGCCGCGAACTGGTGCGCGCCCCCGTCGACGGCGTGGTCACCGACGTCCACGTGGTCCCCGGCGAGGTGGTGGCGGTGGACCGGGCCATGATCGAGATCGTCGATCCCACCCGCGTGCGGGTCGAGGCGGTGGTCCACGATCTGGCCCTGGCGCCGCGCATCGGCGCCGCCACCGCCGCCACCAAGCTGCTGCCCGACCATCTGGTGCCCCTGTCGCTTTTAGGGGTGAGCCCCCGGGTCGACGCCCTGGACCAGGGCGTGCACGCCATCTTCGCGGTTCCAGCGGATCATTCGAGCGCCCTGCGCATCGGCATGCCGGTGGACGTCTTCCTGGCCACCGGAGCCACCAGGCTGCGCATGGCGGTGCCGCGCTCGGCCGTCGCCGAATCCGGCGGCCGCCAGGTGGTGTTCGTGCGCACCGCGCCCGAGACCTTCGAGGCCCGCCCCGTCCGCGTCGAGCGGGTGGTCGGCCCGCTGGCCGAGATCGAGGGCGTCAAGGCCGGCGAGAAGGTGGTGATCCAGGGCGTCGAGCAACTGAAGGCGCTGAGGTAGCCGCCATGTTCGATTCCATCATCGCACTCAGCCTGCGTCACCGGCTGTTCGTCCTGGCCGCCGCCCTGGCGCTCACCGTCTATGGCTCGCTGGTGCTGTCCCGGCTGCCCATCGACATCTTCCCCGACCTGAACCGCCCCACGGTCACCATCATGACCGAGGCCCCGGGCCTCGCGCCCGAGGAGACCGAGACCATGGTCACCCGCCACATCGAGACCGCCATGAACGGCGCTCCCGGCGTGGTGCGGGTGCGGTCCAATTCCGGCGTGGGCCTCGCCATCGTCTTCGTCGAGTTCGACTGGGGCACCGACATCTACCGCAACCGCCAGCTGGTGGCCGAACGCCTGTCCTCGGCCCGCGACCTGCTGCCCGCCGGGATCAACCCCGTCATGGGGCCGGTCAGCTCCATCATGGGCGAGATCATGCTGGTGGGGGTACGCTCCAAGGCGGGCGCCACGCCGCCCATGGAGCTGCGCTCCCTGGCCGATTGGGTGCTTCGCCCCCGCCTGCTCTCCATCCCCGGCATCGCCCAGGTGATCCCCATCGGCGGCGAGGTGCGTCAGATCCAGGTGCTGGTCTCGCCGTCCAAGATGTCGGCCCTGGGGCTGGGCTATGCCGATGTGGAAAAGGCCCTGGCCGGCTTTGCCCGCAACACCACCGGCGGCTTCCTGGAACAGCGCTCGGCCGAGTTCCTGATCCGCAATATCGGCCAGACCACCGAGATGGACGACCTTCGGAATACCGTGGTGGCGTGGCGCAACAACGCCCCCGTCACCGTCGACCAGGTGGCCGAGGTCCGCATCGGCGCGGGCATCAAGCGCGGCGACGCCGCCATCGACGCCCGTCCGGGAGTGATCCTGGCGGTCTCCAAGCAGCCCGGCGCCGACACGGTGGCGCTCTCCGCCAAGGTCGAGGCCGCCCTGGCCGAGATCAGCCGGACGCTGCCGCCCGACATCGAGGCCGACCGCGTACTGTTCCGCCAGGCCGACTTCATCGGCCGCGCCGTGGCCAACGTGGCCGAGGCCCTGCGCGACGGAGCCGTGCTGGTGGCCATCGTGCTGTTCGCCTTCCTGATGAACATGCGCACCACCTTCATCAGCCTGACCGCCATTCCGCTGTCCATGGTGGTGGCGGCCCTGGTGTTCCAGGCTTTGGGCCTGTCCATCAACACCATGACGCTGGGCGGCCTTGCCGTGGCCATCGGCGAACTGGTGGACGACGCCGTGGTGGACGTGGAGAACATCCTGCGGCGTTTGCGCGAGAACGCCGCATTGCCCCAGCCGCGCCCCATCCTCAGCGTGGTGCTGGCGGCATCGTCGGAAGTGCGCAACTCCATCGTCTACGCCACCCTGGTGGTGGTGCTGGCCTTCCTGCCCCTGTTCGCCCTGTCGGGGATCGAGGGACGGCTGTTCGCGCCGTTAGGGATAGCCTATGTGGTGTCGATCCTGGCCTCGCTGGCGGTGTCGCTCACCGTGACGCCCGCCCTGTCCCTGCTGCTGCTGCCCCGCGCCAAGGTGGTGGGCCATGGCGATTCCGCCCTGGTGCGGCGCCTCAAGGCCTGGGATCGCCGGCTGCTGGAATGGTCCTTCGCCAACCCCAGGGCGGTGATCGTCCCGGCGCTGGCCCTGATGGTCGCGGCTGCCGCCTCGGTGCCCTTCCTGGGGCGCACCTTCCTGCCCAGCTTCAACGAGGGGACCGTGATGATCTCGGTGGTGCTGCCGCCGGGGACCTCGCTGTCGGAATCCAACCGTATCGGCACCATCGCCGAGACCCTGATCCGTCAGGTTCCAGAAACCGTCTCCACCGGACGGCGGACCGGACGGGCCGAGCTGGACGAGCACGCCGAGGGCGTCCACACCTCGGAGATCGACGTGGACCTGCACCCGTCGGAGCGCCCGCGCGCAATCATCCTGGCCGACATCCGGGCCCGCCTCGCCCAGATCCCCGGCATCGGCATCAATATCGGCCAGCCCATCTCGCACCGCCTCGACCATCTGCTGTCAGGCGTCAGGGCCGAGATCGCCGTCAAAATCTTCGGCGACGACCTGGACACGCTGCGCGCGCTGGCCGCCGAGGCCAGGGGCCGCATGCAGGAGGTCAAAGGCGTCGCCGACCTGCAGATCGAGAAGCTGGTCCTCATCCCCCAGGTGCAGATCCGCCTCGACCGCGCCGAGGCGCGCAAATACGGCCTGGGCCTCGGCCAGCTGACCGAGACCCTGGAAGCCGCGCTCCAAGGCAAGGTGGTGTCCCAGGTCAGGGACGGCGAACGCAGCACCAACGTGGTGCTGCGCCTGGCCGAGGACTGGCGGGCCCAGACCTCGGACTTCCGCCAGATCCTGGTGGACACCCCGGCTGGCAAGGTGCCGCTTTCCCTGGTGGCCGAAGTGGTGGAGACCCAGGGCCCCAACCTGATCAACCGCGACAATCTGCGCCGCCGGGTGGTGGTGTTCGCCAATTCCCAAGGCCGCGACTTAGGCTCCATCATGGAGGAGGTCCAGGCGTCCCTGGGCCAGATGAAACTGCCGCCCGGCTATTCCATCGCCTATGAGGGCCAGTTCAAGAGCCGGCAGGAGGCGGCCAAGCTGATCGGCCTGCTGGCCCTGGTGTCGCTGGTCGCCATCTTCGCCCTGCTGCACGCCCATTTCCGCTCGGGGCTTTTGGCCCTGATCATCATGGCCAACATCCCCATGGCCCTGGTGGGCAGCGTGGCGGCCCTGTGGCTGGCCGGATTGCCGCTGTCGGTGGCGGGCATGGTGGGCTTCGTCACCCTGGCCGGCATCGCTTCTCGGAACGGCATCATGAAGGTCACCCACTACCTCCACCTGCTGCGCCACGAGGGCGAGGAATTCGGCCCCGCCATGATCGTGCGCGGCTCGCTCGAACGCCTGACGCCGGTGCTGATGACCGCCCTGGTGGCCGCCCTGGCGTTGATGCCCCTGGTCCTGGCCGGGGGCGAACCGGGCAAGGAGATTCTGCATCCGGTGGCGGTGGTGATCTTCGGCGGACTGATGTCGTCCACCCTTCTCGACACCCTGGTAACCCCGGTGGTGGTTCTGCTGCTGGGGCGAAACGCCCTCGCTGGACTTGTGAACGAGGCACGGACATGATCCGGCCCAAGGAGACCCGTACCATGAAGACACGCCTGCTGACCCTGGCCCTCCTGCTGACCGTCCCCTCGGCCCTGGCCCAGGGCACGCTCGCCGCCTTCTTCGGCGGCCAGATCACCGAAAGCGGCGGCTACCGCGCCGAATTCGCAGTGCGCGACGGGGCCGTCAAGGTCTGGATCCGCGACCGCAACGACCAGCCGGTCGCCGCCACCGGCAAGGCCACCCTGCTGCTGGGCGGCCAGAAGCTGGAAGTGCCGCTGGCGCCTAAGGCGAACGGCCTGGTGGCCGAAATCCCGGTCAAGTCCAGCGACAAGGTGGCCGCCGTACTGGGGCTTACCGTGGACGGCAAGCCCTTGTCGCTGCGCTTTCAGCAGACCGAGCTGATCACGCCCGCCAACCTGCCGGTCCAAGCGGAAGCGGGCCGCAAGGTGTTCGAGGCGGTGTGCGCCAGCTGCCACGGCACGGGCCTGCGCGGCACCGACAACGGCCCGCCGCTGCTGCACCCGTTCTACGCCCTGGGCTCGGCCCATGGCGACGACGTCATCCTGGACGCCATCAACAAGGGCGCCAAGGCGCATATGTGGCGGTTCGGCGACATGCCCAAGCCCGAGGGCTTGAAGCCCGGCCAGGACAAGGAGGCGCTGGCCTATATCCGCGCCGTCCAGGCGGCCAACGGGCTGGGCAGCGTGCCGGCCTCGGCCGATCCCCACGCCGGCCACAAGCATTGAGGAGGGACGAACCATGAAGACCGTTTTCGCTTTCCTGTTCGCCCTCCTTGCCGCCCTGCCCGCGCTCGCCGCCGAGCGCGAGGTCACCATGTGGAAGTCGCCCACCTGCGGCTGCTGCGAGGGCTGGGCCGAGCACATGCGCCAATCGGGCTACAAGGTGAAGTCCGTGGACGTGGACGACATCGACCAGATCAAGCGCGCCTATGGCATTCCCGCCCCCATGCAGTCGTGCCACACCGCCAAGGTGGACGGCTATCTGATCGAAGGCCATGTGCCGGCCGAGGCGGTAGACAGGCTGCTGAAGGAACGCCCCAAGACCCGCGGCATCGCCTCGCCGGGCATGCCCATGGGCTCGCCCGGCATGAATGGTCCGAAGGAGGAAAACGTGGTCCAGACCTTCGGCCCCGAGGGCTCGAAGGTGTTCGGGCGGTATTGATCCTTTCCGCCGTCATCACCGGGCTTGTCCCGGTGATCCACGCGGGGCCGCATGGATGCCCGGATCAAGTCCGGGCATGACGACCCCTGAGCCTACTCCGCCTGCTTCCGCAAATCGCGCACCCGCACCGCCTTGCCCTGCGAGCGCGGCAGCTCGCCGGGCAGGCGCACGATCACCTCGGCCGTGATGCCCACCAGGGATTTGAGGTGGTGGCGGGCCTGACGGGCCAGATGGGCGCGGTCGTCCTCGCCCCTTCCGTCGCCGGCCTCGACCTCCACGGTCAGGTGGTCGAGGGAACCCTGGCGGGTCAGCGTCAGCAGGTAATGGGGCGCCAGGCCGGGGAAGCCCACCAGCGCCGCCTCGATCTGGCTGGGATAGACGTTGACGCCCCGGATGATCATCATGTCGTCGTTGCGCCCCGTGACGCGCAGGATGCGCACATGGGTACGGCCACAGGCGCAGGGTTCGTCGCAAAGCCGCGTGATGTCGCGGGTGCGGTAGCGCACCATGGGCAGCGCCTGCTTGGTCAGCGTGGTGATGACCAGCTCGCCCTCGGCGCCCATGGGCAGCGGCTCCAGGGTCTCGGGATCGACGATCTCGAACAGGAAATGGTCTTCCCAGCCGTGCAGGCCGACCCGGTGGGAGCACTCGGCGGCGACGCCCGGCCCCATGATCTCGGACAAGCCATAGGTGTCGCAGGCGCGGATGCCGAGCCGCCGGTCCAGTTCGGCCCGCATGGTCTCGCTCCACGGCTCGGCCCCGAAGGAACCGACCCGCAGGGTGGATTCGGCCAGATCGACGCCCATGCTCTCGGCCACCTCGGCGATGTTGAGCGCGTAGGACGGCGTCGCGGTCAGCACGCGGGCGCCGAAATCCTGAATCAGGGTGATCTGCTTTTCGGTGTTGCCGCCCGACATGGGCACCACCGAACAGCCCAGGCGCTCGGCACCGTAATGGAAGCCCAGCCCCCCGGTGAACAGCCCGTAGCCATAGGCGTTGTGCATCACGTCGCCCGGCCGCGCACCCGTGGACGCCAGGGTGCGGGCCATCAGATCGGCCCAATTGTCGAGATCGCCCCTGGTATAGCCCACCACGGTGGGCCGCCCGGTGGTGCCGGAACTGGCGTGGATGCGCAGCACCTGTTCCCTGGGCACCGCGAACAGGCCGAAGGGGTAGTTGTCGCGCAGATCGGCCTTCACCGTGAAGGGAAAGCGGGCCAAGTCTTCCAGATGACGCAGGTCCTCGGGCTTGACGCCGGCGGCGTCAAAGGCAGCGCGGTAATGGGGGACATTGGCATAGGCGTGGGCCAGCAGCGCCTTGAGGCGTTCCAGCTGCAGGCGCGCCAAGCCGGCGCGGTCCAGACGCTCCACCTCGGGGGCATACATGAAATCCGCGCTCATGGCCTGGTCCCTCCCGTTCGACCCGATAAGGGGCCCTATCTATCCCGCCTGCCCTGCGGCGGCAAGCCCCCTCCCCCGGCAGACCGGAAGAGGGGGGATGGGGATCAGGACTTCAGCGTGGCGGCGTAAAGACGGGCCTCCACATAGCGGGCGAGCGCCCTGGTGCCGCGGAAGCAGTTGCGGAACACGCAGACGCCCTTGTCCATCAGCCCGCCGGCCATGGCATCGTAGAGCGGCCCGCCGTCGACGATGGCGATGATGGGCTTCGCGTTGCGCTCGACGATGGGGGGCATCAGGTGAAGGCTGCTCTTGGGGTTGCTGATGTCCCAACCGGGCCGCAACTTGCTTTCCACCAGACCCATCACGGACGGCGCGGTGGGGTCCATGCCCACCAATACGGCGTCGATATTGGGGTCCTGGGCGAAGGCCTCGGTGATGGCCAGATGGCATTCGTCGTCGGCGCCGGGGTTGATGTCGATGGAGTTCCTGACGGTGACCAGGGAATCCAGCTTCTTGTCCACCAGGATCTGCTGAACCTTGGCCACGGTGTCGGGGGACAGCTGCCCCATCTCCAGCCGGAAGGTCTCGGTCACCGTGGAATCGGCGATGCCCACCGCTTCGAAGCCGGCGCCCGAAATGCCGCCCACCCGGTTGCCGCCGATGGTCTTATGATGGAAGGCGCCGGCGATGTAGAACAGGTCGTCGAAGACGTCCACGTCCTCGGCCACCATGGCGCCGGCCTGGCGCACCACCGATTCGAACACCGCCGGATCGCCGGCCACCGAGGCGGTGTGGCCCATGACGCCGGCCGCCCCGGCCTCGGTGCGGCCCGACTTGTAGACCACCACCTGCTTGCCGCTGGCCACGGCGCGGCGCACGGCACGCACGAAGTCGAGGCCGTCGCCGTCCTTGAAGCCCTCGACGTAGATTCCGATGGTCTCGATGTCGTCGCGGGCACCGAAATAGGTCAGCATGTCGCCGTGGGTGAGGTCGGTCTGGTTGCCCAGCGCCAGGGCGTAGGCCGGGTCCAGCCACGGATTGCGGCTCAACCGGGTGATCATGAAGGCGCCCGACTGCGACAGCATCACCGAGTTGCGCTTGGCCTTCTTGGCGGGCTTGGGCAAACGCTCGAGCGGGATGAACCAGGAATCGTAGCCGCCGGGATGGCTGACCACGCCCAGGCAATTGGCGCCCAGGAACACCGGGCCGCCATCCCCCTTGCCATGGGCGGCGTTGATGCGGGCCGCCAGCGCGGCGGCCGGCTCCTTGCTCACCTCGGTCTCGCCCATGCCGCCGGGGATCAGCATCACGGCGTGGACCTTGTCGGTGGCGATGATCTCGTCCACCAGCGGATAGACCGCGCCCGACGGGACCGCGACGATCAGCAGGTCCAGCTTGGCCGGCAGGTCGGCCAGACTGGCGACGCACTTGACGCCGTCGATCTCCGTCTCCTCGGGGCGGATGATGACCAGACGGTCCTTGGGACAGCCGCTGCCCATCAGGTTCTTGAGGATGATGCGGCCGAAATTCATTCCGCTGGCCGACACACCGATGATGCCGATCTTTTCCGGATGGATCAGCTTGTCGATCTTGGCGATGGGCCGGGCCAGACGGGTGGGAGCGGCCTCGCAGGCCTTGCTCGCCACCGAGCCCTTGAGCCCGCCCTTGGAGGCGGCCAGATCCAGCACCACCTCGCCGGTGGTCCGCGCCGCGTCGGAGCGGCCGAAATCGATCAGGGCGGCGAAGCACTTTTCCAGCGCGGAATCGGGGGCAATGCCCCGGGCGGCGAGACGGCGATAGGCGAAGGTGCGCTTGAAGCGGGCCAGGAAACCGGCGCCGTCGGTCAGTTCCACCGAGGCATGCACGGCGGCACCGTCCTTGGCAAAGGCGCCCTCGGCCAGGGCGGCTTCGCGCGCGCCCAAACCGGCCGAGATCACCATGCCGAATTCACGGGTGTTCGTCAGGGCGACGCGCAGGTCGTCGCCAGCCTCGCCCGCCGCGACGCCCAGCGCCACGGCATCCAACGTCTTGACCATCAAAGCCTCTCCTCTCTTTGCCCGCACGCGTGCTCGGAAAAGGGAAGCCTCCCCGCCGGCCGGACGGTGCTTATTCCTTAGCTTGGTTCCTGGCCTCCCCGGGGGGGACCTCACGCCAGCCCGGCTTGAAGCCCGGACCGGATTCCCCGCCGCCGCGGGCGGGGGAATGGTTGATGGCGAAGCCCTGGTTGTGGGCCGCCTTGGTGACGATGACGATCTTCATGGCCCAGCCGCCCGCCATGGCGGCCAGCCCGGCGGCGGCCAGGGCGGCGGCGCGGATGTCGGGCGAAATGCCGGCCAGCACCAGGAAGGCCACGGGAATGACGTTGCCGCCCAGCGTGAAGGGCATGGAGAAGCGGATCAGCATGGCGGCGGCTTCCACCGGCGCCTCGCCGCCGACCATGCGGCGGCGGTAGAACATCCACACGAAGATGCGCCCCGCGATGGTGGCGACCAGGGTGCCGGCCACCCATTCCGGCGCGCCGGAATCCAGGAACAGGGTGCCCAGCAGCAGCAGGATGCCGGCGCCCTCGGCCAGGCCGGTGACCACGGTGAGCGGCAGGATCAGCGGCGAGCGCCAGGTGGGAATGCCCTTGGCGGATTCCAGGATGCGGGCCTGGCAATACAGATAGGCGGCGGCGGGAATCCACACCAGCTTGGCCAGATCCGGCCAGATCAGCGCGGCGCCCCCCAGCGGGAACAGCACGCCGGCGACGAAGGCTTCCCGCGTCATCCAGCTGCGCTTGCCGCCCAGCAGCACGTTCAAGGCGCGAAGCGGGCGACCGATCTCGAGGAAGACGGAGAACAGGCCGAGGCCGACCAGGGTGAGACCGGCCAGCAGCAGCACCCGGCTGTAAAGGCCGTCGAAGGCCCCCAGCGAGGTGAGGATCAACAGCCCGGTGCCCGAGCCGCCGCCGATGAAATTGCCGGCGGCGCGCATGTCCCAGGCGGTCTGCAGCCAGGGCGCGAGTCCCTGATGGCGTATGGCCGGGGCGTCTTCGAATTCCTCGTTCATTCGTCCTCGGTCTCCCACAGATAGTGAATGTTGGGACCGGTCCCGAGTTCCTCGTGCATGCGGAACGACTTGTACCGCTTCAGCAGCTTGCTGACGTTGCTGTCAGGATTATCGGTGTCGCCGAACGTCAGCGCCTTGGACAGGCAGGCGTTGACGCAGGCGGGAGTCGCTTCCGGCGCCACCCCGGGGGTCAACCCGTTGGCCAGCCCGTAATCGACCCGGTCGACGCAGAAGGTGCACTTCTGCGCGACGCCAAGCAAGCGTTCATCGTAACGCGCCCGCTCGTTCTGGGTGGCCTGATCCTTGAAGGCGAAGGTGGGCTTGGACACCTTGTAGCGGGCCTGGTAGGGACAGGCGACGATGCAATAGCCGCAGCCGATGCAGATGTCGTAGTCGATGGTGACCATGCCGTCGGCGCGCTTCTTGGTCGCCGTGGTGGGGCAGACGTCGCGGCACGGCGGCTCGTCGCAATGCATGCAGCCCACCGGCACGAAGACGCGGCGCACGTCGGGGAAGGTGCCCACCTCCATGTCCAGCACCTTGCGGTACTGCACGCCGGGCGGCGTGGCGTTGGCGTGACGGCACGCGGTGGTGCAGGTCTGGCAGCCGACGCAGCGTCCCAGGTCGGCAACGATGGCCCATTTGGTCATGACCGCCTCCCCTTCCCGCCAGTGCTTACCTGCTCGTCGTCGCGCGCTTTCCGGATGGCGACGCGGCTAAGGTCGGCGGCCGAGCCGGTGGCGTCGGTCAGCTGCATGGTCATGGCGGTCAGCCGGTTCATGCTGGGCACGTCGAAATCCTTGGCCACCGGGGTGGCCCAGTGGTCGAACTGGGCCATCATCAGGATGGTGTCGGGGCGGATGCCCTGGGTCAGCACCACGCGGCCCGAGACGCTCTTGCCGGTCGGCGCGGTGACGACGATGCGCTCGCCGTCCTTGACGCCGATCTTGCGGACGGCCTCGGGGTTCATCATCACGCCGTCATGGCCCTTGACGTTGCCCGACACCTCGCGCATCAGCGGAATGTGCATGTTGGAGCCCCAGGCGTATTGCATGGAGCGCGCCGTGACCACCCAGAAGGGGAAGTCCTCGACCTTGCCGCCGAACTCGACGACGCTCTGGTCCCAGTAGCCGGGGAAGTTGTGCCATTCCATCAGCGGCCGGTATTCGGTCAGCTGGCTGTCCCACCAGGTGATGCCGGCTTCGCGCAGGCGGTTGGCCAGCTGGCGGCCGATGCGGGCCAGACGCTCCTGGTAGGGCAGCTCGTAGCGCAGGCCCTTGGCCTTCAGCGCCGGAGTGAGGAACCAGTTGGTCTCGGGGAAGGGAATGGTGCGGAAGCCGTTCTGCTTCCACCAGTCGAGTCCCTGGGACTCGGCACCGCCGGTCAACTCGGCCGAGGCCGAGCGGCAGGAGGCGTCCCACACCTCTTCCAGGGTCGGCACCTTGTCCACGGGCAGGCTGAAATCCCAGTTCTTGCCTTTCAGCGGCACACCGTGGGAGCCGCGGTTGATGGCGGCCACGTACTTTTCCTGCAACCCGGTGCGCACCGCCAGATCGGTGGCGATGTCGGTGAAGTCGCGGGCCTCGCCCTGGGGCTTGACGCTGGGCTGGCGCAGCGCGAAGCCCTGGGTCTTCCAGTACTGCTCCTGGAACTTGGTGCCGCCGATGCGGATCAGCTGCATGCCTTCCAGGTCGGTGGCGTCGGGCAGCAGGATGTCGGCGAAGTGGTTGGTCTCGTCCCTGGTATGGGCGAAGCACACCACGAAGGGCATGCGCGACACCACGTCGGCCACCCGGTCGGTGTCCCAGAACGAGATCACCGGGTTGGTGCGGTAGACCAGCAGGAATTCCGGGAAGGTGGCGCGCGGAATCTCGTCCTGGGGCTCGTCCAGGAACATGTAGGAGAACTGGGTCGGACCCAGCGCCGGGCTCCACGAGGAATTGCCCACCAGCGGCACCAGCATCTTGTAGGCGTTGCGGATGATCGGCTTGGCCGCCCAGGTATCCTTGTCGGTGGGGTTGAACGGGTATTCCATGAAGCCGTCGAGGCAGCCGTCGAAGCTTTCCAGACGGTTGGCGGCGGGACGGTTGATGCGGATGGTGGTGCCGATGGTGCCGCCGGGCACCTCGAGCGCGCCCACCAGCACGGCCAGCATGGTCCGGGCCCAGCAGCACTCGGCGCCGCCCCAGCCGTTGTTGACCGTCTTACCCAGCGTCACCGCCACCGGGCGGTAGGGCATCTCCACCCCGTCGATCTCGATGGTCTGGCCGACGCAGGCGTTGTCGAGGAACTCGTTGGCGATCTTGCGGATGCGCTCTTCCGGCACGTCGCAGACCTTGGCGGCCCAGGCCGGCGTGTAGGTGCGGACGTGATCGACGAACTTGGTGAAGGCGGTGACGCCCTCCACGTCCCGGTGCTCCCAGCGCTCGTCGTCGGCGCCCAGCGTCACCGCATGGGAAACCGTGAAGCGGCCTTCCAGGGCGGGGACCGCGCCGGGGGTGTCGTGGGCCACGGCGCGGCCCGACTTCTCGTCCCACAGCAGCGGCTTGTTGGTCTCGGGGTCGCGCAGATACCAGCCGTCGGGACCGACCAGATAGGGGCTGGACGTGGTGTTCTTGAGGAAATCCAGGTCGAGACGTTCGCGCCCGGCCTCGTGAACCATCACGTTCAGCAGGCTCATCAGGAAGGCGGCGTCGGTCTTGGGCCGGATGGGCAGCCACTCGGCCGAGCAGGCGCCGGTCACCGACAGGTGCGGCTCGACCTGAATGCGCTTGGCGCCCCGGGCGCGGGCCTCGGAATGGCGGTAGACGCCGCAGACGCCGCCCGACGCCTCGTGGTTGGCGCCGCAATTGATGATGTAATTGACGCGCGGCGTGTCCGGCGTGATCACGTAGCCGCGATGCCAGAATTCGCCGTACAGGTGCTCGGAGTGATAGCACTTGACGCCCTGGCCCGAGCCGAAGCCGAAATCGATGGGACCCCAGGCCGACAGGAAGGCGGTGAGCGAGCCCATGTACTGGGTCGGCGTGCCGGCGCCGCCGAACGAGGCGGCCACCTTGGGATAGCCGTGCTGGTCCAGCAGCCCTTCGGCGCGGATGGTGTTCAGCTTCTCGGCGATGGTGCTCATCGCCTCGTCCCACGAGATGGGCACGAAGCCGGGGTCCTGGTCCTTCCCCTTCTTGGGGTTGGTCCGCTTCATGGGAGTGAGGATGCGGTGCGGCGTATAGGACTTCTGAATCAGTCCGAACGCCTTGACGCAAACCTTGCCCTCGGCCGGGTGGGTATCGGCCGCCTTGAAATTGGGCTCGATCTCGGTGGCGACGCCATCGACCACCTTCACGGTCATCAGGTCCGGGCCCGCCACACACTGGTAGCAGTACGTCTGGACCTTCTCGACCTTGCTTCCCCCACCCCCGGCCGGGGCGGCGCTCATGACGCGCTCTTGGCCTTCTCGGCCTTGGCCAGCAGGCGGGCCTTGGTCTGCTCGACGCCGACCACGAACCGCTTGTGAACGCCCTTGCCGATGTTGTCGAGCGAGTCCTTGGCGGTGAACGAGAAGGTCACGCCGGGGCCCTTGACCTCTTCCACCGTCACGGTGATCTCGACCCACTGGCCCAGCAGGGTGGGAGCCAGATGGTCGACCTCGACCCGGGTGCCGACCGAATCCTCGCCGGCATCGGAATGCTCCAGCAGCAGATCGCGGGCGGTGACTTCCATGTCGTAGATCAGCGCAGGCGTGTTGTAGACCCGCGCCTCGTCGCCCATGAAGCCGATGGTGCGGCCCTTGTCGACCTCGTAACGGCGGGTGGCGGTCAGACCGGCGACCAGCGTGCTCTTCATAAGGAAACCCTCCCGGATGAATGGCGGGGACCTGTTGCGGCGCCCCTTTGATTTCCTCTTTTATATTACATCTATGCCGTTTGTGTCAAAAGTTTTGTATCACATGCTGCCATGCCCCGGGATGCCGCACAGCAGCAATATCCTTGAAATAACCACAAAATTCTTATTCGGCACCCATCGCCCAAAGCCCGTTCTTGATGCATCGCACAACAAGAGTGGCGCCACTTGAATCGGGATCGCATCACTTTCGTCCAGGTAGTGTTCAGGCGCGGACAACTGGCCGCCGGAAGCGGAATCTTCCGGCGGGATCAGGTTTATGTATTTCGGTACTGATTTGCTTATTTAGTGCGACGAAGCACTCTCGCCCGGTCTTCGCCCGCCGTCAGGAAACCGACTTCAGACCCATGACAATTTTGTCGAGCCCCCGGAAGGCGGCGGCTAGTTCCACGTGGGATTCGCGCATGGTGCCGGCGTCGGGACAGGGATGGCCGCCGATGCGGTTGGCCTGCATCATGCGCAGGCCGGCGGCCAGGGACTGGCCCTTGATGAACTTGGCCACGTGGTGGACGGCGGCGTAATGCACCGCCAGATGGCCGGCCAGGCGTTCGGGCAGCAGGTAGAGGGCGCCCTGCACCGCCTTCCAGCCGTAATCCAGATCGGCCAGGGCGATTACGGCGGAGACGAAGGAGACGCCGGCCTCGGCGTTGGGCGGCACCGGCACCGCCTCGAAGGCCTGGATGCGCGCTTCCAGTTCGATCACCAGGGTGGCGGCGGCGGATTTGCGGCGCAGCGCCTCGTCCCGGCGGCGGCTGGAATTGGCGGTGGCGATTCCCACCAGACCGGCCAACAGGGCGCCCACGGCGATCATCAGCGCCGCCACCCCGGCCTGGATCAGCATGGGAAACGGGCCGGGCTCGGCCTGGGCCGGGACGGCCGGCGGCGCGGCGACCGTCGCCGGAGCAGGAGCGACGGAAACCGGGGCCAGAGCCGGGGCCGGGGCCGGAGCAGCGACGGGGGCCGGAGCGGGCGCGGCGACGGCGGCCGGCGCCTCGGCGCCGGACAGCGGACGCACCGCCTGGAAGCCGGGGGTTTCCTCGGCCGGAGCCAGGGGGGCGGACGGCAGCGGCTGGACCAGCGGTGCGGGCGCGGGCCCCTCGTCGGCCGCCAAGGCGGGCGCGGCGCAGGCAAGGGAAACGACCAAGGCGGCGGCAGCCATTCTGAACATCTGGACACAATCCCGAATCGACGGCGAACCCCTTCGCGCCGCGCACCATAGACCAAGCGCGCCCTGCCGGGAAGATGGCTAAAAGCCCCACTTCTTCCTTGCTTTTTCGCGCCTGCGGCAGAAACTCGTCAGTCATGAGCATTCACAACCTTTCCTTCCTGTTCGAGCCCACCTCGGTGGCGGTGATCGGGGCCTCGGATCGGCCGCGTTCGGCGGGCGCCGTGGTGATGCGCAATCTGCTGGCCGCGGGCTTCAAGGGCCCGATCATGCCGGTCCACCCCACCCACCGGGCGGTCGCCGGCGTGCTGGCCTACCGCGACGTGGCGTCCATGCCGCTCACCCCCGATCTGGCGGTGCTGTGCACCCCGGGCGAGACGGTGCCGAAGCTGCTGGACGACCTGGGGCGGCGGGGAACCAGGGCGGCCATCGTCATCGCCGGCGACGTGGACAAGGACGCGGTGCTGGCGGCGGCGCGGCCCTGGGGGCTGCGCATCCTGGGCGGCGGCGCGCTGGGCGTGCTGGTGCCGCGCATCCGCCTCGACGCCAGCTTTTCCCATGTCACCGCGCTGCCGGGAAAGGTGGCCTTCGTCTCGCAGTCGGGCGCGCTGTCCACCGCCGTGCTGGACTGGGCCCGGCCGCGCGGCATCGGCTTTTCCCACTTCATCAGCCTGGGCGACGCCCACGACATCGATTTCGCCGACGTCATGGACTACCTCGCCAACGACGACCAGACGCGGGCCATCCTGCTCTACATCGAATCCATCGGCGAGCGGCGCAACTTCATCCCCGCCGCCAGGGCGGCGGCGCGCAACAAGCCGGTGCTGCTGGTCCGCGCCGTGCCCGAGGCCGACGACCACCCCATCGGGCCGTTCCTGGCCGAATCCCTGGCCCGGCCCGAGGACGCCTTCGACGCCGCCATCCGCCGGGCCGGCGCGCTGCGCGTGCATGACATCGACGAACTGTTCGGCGCGGTGGAGACCCTGGCCCGGGCCAAGCCCATGAAGGGCCAGCGCCTGGCCGTGCTATCCAACGGCGGCGGCACCGCCATGATGGCGCTCGCCGAGATGGGCGGACCGGGCGGCGGCCAGATGGCCCAACTGTCCGAGGAAACCCTGCGCAAGCTGACCGCCCTGATGCCGCGCAACTGGAAGGGGGCCAACCCGGTGGACCTGGGGGTCGACGCCAACGGCAAGCGCTACGCCGACATGGCCCGGGTGATGATCGAGGCCGAGGAGGTGGACGCCACCCTGGTGATCCACGCCCCCAACGCCATGGCCGACGGGCTGGAGGCGGCCCAGGCGGTGATCGACACCCAGAAGCGCCATGGCGGCGCGGTGCTGACCTCCTGGGTCGGCGAGGAGGCGGCGGCCCCGGCCCGCAAGCTGTTCGGCGAGGCGGCGCTGCCCACCTACGACACCCCTGGACGGGCGGTGCGCGCCTTCCGCCATCTGGTCAATTACCAGCGTAACCAGGACATGCTGCTGGAGACGCCGCCATCGCTGATCGAGGGCTTCGCCGCCGCCAAGGGTACGGCGCGGCTGATCGTGGCGCGCGGCCTGGCCGATCCGGACGGCAACCTGACCGAGCCCGACGCCAAGGCCCTGCTGTCGGCCTACGGCATCGCGACCCAGGACACCCGCCTGGCCGCCACCATCGACGGCGCGGTCCAAGCCGCCGATCAGGTGGGCTATCCCGTGGCGCTGACCATCGCGTCGCCCGACGTGGCCCGCAAGTGGGACGTGGGCGGCGTGGCGCTGAACCTGGAAGACGCGGCGGCCGTGCGCTCGGCGGCCGAGGGCATTTTGCGCCGCGTCGAGGAAACCCGGCCGGAAATCCGCGTCGACGGCTTCACCATCCAGCGCATGGCGTTTCGCCCCAACGCCCGCCAGTTGATCGTCGGCGTGGCCTGCGACCCGCTGTTCGGCCCCGTGCTGGTGTTCGGCGAGGGTGGCCGCGCGGTCGAGGTCATCCGCGACCACACCGTCGGCCTGCCCCCCGTCAACCTGCCGCTGGCCCGCGGCATGATCGGACGGACCCGGGTGTCGCGGCTGCTCCAGGCCCATGGACGCCGTCCCGCCGTCGATCTCGACGCGGTGGCCGAGGTGCTGGTCCGGGTGTCGCGCATGCTCGCCGACAACCCCGAGATCGTCGCCTGCGACATCAATCCGCTGTTCGCCGACGAGCATGGCGCCCTGGCGGTGGACGCCCGCATCCGGGTGGCCCCCTGGGAGGACACCGATCTGCGGCATTTCTCCATCCTGCCCTATCCGGCCGAGTTGGAGGAGACGACCCGCCTGCACGACGGCTCGTCCGTCACCCTGCGCCCCATCCGGCCCGAGGACACCGTCGCCCATTCGGAAATGATGAGCCGCATGACGCCCCAGGATCTGCGCCTGCGCTTCTTCGGCCAGGTCCGCCAGATCCACCACCACCAGATGGCGCGCCTCACCCAGATCGACTACGAGCGCGAGATGGCCTTCATCGCCACCCGCGCCAACAAGGACGGCCAGCCCGAGACGCTGGGCGTGGTGCGCACCGTCACCGATCCCGACAACCGCCGCGCCGAGCTGGCGGTGCTGGTGCGTTCCGACATGAAGGGCACCGGCCTGGGCTCCATGCTGATGGACAAGATCGTCCGCTATCAGCGCGGCCGCGGCACCAAGGCCATCTACGCCCAGATCATGATCGAGAACGACGCCATGATCCGCCTGGCCGCCAAGGCCGGGTTCCAAAAGCAGGTGGCGGAAGATCCCGACGTGGTCGAGATGGTCCTGGAACTGGGCTAGAGGGGGCGGTTGCCCGTCTTTCCCATCTCGGCCGCCTCGGCGGCCAGCACCTCGTTCTCCATGCGGATGGAGATCCGCCGCTGTCCGGCGAAGCGCTGGTCGAGACGCACCGCGCCCACGATGGCGGTGAACAGGGCCAGCCACACCACCCGGTTCTGATAGCGGTCGTGGGGATTGGACAGCGCGCCGCAGACGATGGCGTTGCCGATGATCGCCGCCACCACGATGATCGCGAGACCCGTGGTGGTGCGGTCACGCCGCTTCCAGGCCACCGCCAGCAGGATCAGGGTCACCACCTCGGCCGCCTGGTTGATGGGAATCTGGAAGGCGTTCATGGCGTGGAAATCGATGGCCGGGCGCCGCTGCTGGCGGGCGAAGCGGAACTGCTTGAACTCGGCCGGATAACGCCGGAGCTGAGTCTTGACGAAGTGCCAGGTCATGGGCACCAGGTCCTCGCCGCTTTCGATGGAATCCAGCTGCTCCCAGGTATTGGCCAGGGCCGCCTTCAGCACCTCGCCGGGAAACAGCTTGATCGCGCCGGCGACGATCTTTCCCGATTCATCGTGCATGGCGGTCCAGCCACCCAGCTCGTCGAAGGGGGAATCGCCCCACAGGAACTCGTCGGCGGTGCGCGGCAGCTCGTCCTTGTGGTCGCACATCTCCAGATCGACGCCCTGGGGGCAGACCTCGTCCAGATACTTCTTGGCCATGCCGTTCTGGACGAACAGGGCCAGCTGCAACACCTGACCCGATTCGGAGAAGACGAAACGCCCCATGAGGAACTGATGGGTCAGCGGCACCAGCAGGATGCCGATGACGATGGCTGAAATCGGACCGACCATGCGCGGCCGGGGCATGCGCAGCATGAAGCGCGAGCCCAGCCAGACCACGGCCAGCACCAGGGCCAGACCGGCGGCCACCGCCACGTGGCTCATGTGGACGCAGATGGAAATGGCGGTGATCACCACCAGGGCGAAGCGCCGCCAGGGCTGCAGCCCCTCGCCGAAGGCCAGCGCGGCGACGCCCAGGATGGCCACTCCGGCGAAGACGTCGGCCAGCACCTGCGACGACACCCAGGGCAGGCCGGTGAACAGGGCGAGCGCCAGCCCGACGCCTAAGAACACCATGTGCCGCCAGCGGCCGATGAAGCCCATCACCGCCTCGTGCAGCACCCAGGTGGTGAGGATGGCATGGGCGAGCGGCATGGCCCACAGCGTGCCGAACGCCTTGGCGATGGTGCAGAACACGCCGTAGGTCATGATCCGCCATATGATCGGCTGGAAGGAAAACGCCATCTCGACGTAATCCTCGCTGTCGAAATAGATCAGCGGATAGCCGTTCCACAGCGCCGGAGCCATCAGCAGGGCCACCACCAGCACGAAGGTCAGGGCGTGATACCCCAACTTCCAGCCGGTGAGCGGCACCCTGCTCATTCCCTTAGGCCCGCTTCCAGGTGGTGCCGCCGGCGCCGTCCTCGAGCACCACGCCCTTGGCCGCCAGATCCTGGCGGATGCGGTCGGCCTCGGCGAAGTTCTTCGCCTTGCGGGCCTCGGTGCGGGCGATTATGGCCGCCTCGATCTCGGCGTCGCTTGGGCCGCCGGCCGCGCCCGATCCCTTGAACCACGCCTCGGGGTCCTGGTAGAGCAGGCCGAGCATGTGGGCCGACGCCAGCAGCGCCCCCTTGCGGCGCGCCCTGTCCTCCAGGCCGCTGGCCTTGTTCAGCGCGCCCGCCAGTTCGTGCAGATGGGCAATGGCCAAGGGCGTGTTGAGATCGTCCTTGAGCGCCGCCAGCACCTCCAGCGGCGTTTCCGCCTCATAGCCGTTGGCGTCGATGTCGGCGGCATTGCGCAGCGCGGTGTACAGGCGGTCCAGCGTCGCCTTGGCCTGCTTCAATCCTTCCGCCGTCCAGTCGAAGGGCTGGTGGTAGTGGGTGGCCAGCATGGCGAGGCGAATGGCCTCTCCCGGGGCCTGGTCCAGCAGCTCGCGCACGGTGAAGAAGTTGCCCAAGGACTTGGACATCTTCTCGCCTTCCACCATCAGCCAGCCGTTGTGCAGCCAGAAGCGGGCGAAGGGCTTGCCGTTGGCGCAGGTGCTTTGCGCGATCTCGTTCTCGTGGTGGGGGAAGACCAGATCCTGGCCGCCGCCGTGGATGTCGAAGGTCTCGCCCAGATGCTGCAGGCTCATGGCCGAGCACTCGATGTGCCAGCCGGGACGCCCACGGCCCCAGGGGGAATCCCAGCCCGGCAGGTCGTCGGACGACGGCTTCCACAGCACGAAGTCGCCGGCATCCTTCTTGTAGGGCGCCACCTCGACACGGGCGCCGGCGATCATCTCGTCCTGGGAACGGCGCGACAGCTGGCCGTAATCGGCCATGGCGCCCACCGCGAACAGCACGTGCCCCTCGGCGGCATAGGCGTAGCCCTTGGCGATCAGGCGCTCGATCATGGCGATCATCTGGCCGATATGGGCGGTGGCGCGGGGCTCCACGTCGGGCAACAGGCAGTTCAGCGCGCCGATATCCTCGTGGAACATCCGGGTGGTGCGCTCGGTGATGGCCGAGATGGGCTCGCCGGTTTCCTTGGCACGCGCGTTGATCTTGTCGTCCACGTCGGTGATGTTGCGCACATAGCGCACCGACGGATACAGCGTCTTCAAAAGGCGATAGAGCACGTCGAAGACGATCACCGGCCGGGCGTTGCCGATATGGGCGCGGTCATAGACGGTGGGGCCGCAGACATACATGCCCACATGGCCCGGAACCAGGGGCTCGAACACGTCCTTGGTGCGGGTCAGGGTGTTGTAGAGAACCAGCGGCACCGGCCAAACTCCTATCGCGAATGTGGATATTGCCGTGAAACACGGCCAAAACCCGTGACCTGTGTCAAGCCGCCCGCCCCGAAAGGCGGGAAACGGCGCGCTCGCGCCCGATCAGCGGCAGCAGCGTCTTCAGTTCCGGCCCATTCTCGCGGCCGGTGAGCGCCAGACGCAAGGGGTGGAACAGCATCTTGCCCTTGCGGCCCGTCGCCTGCTTCACCGCTTCGGTCCAGGCGCCCCAGGTGGCGTGGTCCCAGGGCTCGGGCGGCAGCAATCCGGCGGCGGCGTTGGTGAAATCCGCGTCCTCGATCACCGGGGCCAGGGCCTGGCGGCAGATGGCCCACCATTCCGCGGCGTCGGCCAGATGGCTGAGGTTGGGCCGCACCGCCAGCCAGAATTCCTCGTCGGCGCCAATGATGCCCAGCCTGTCCTTCACCTCGGCGAAGGAGGCGGTGTGCATCAGGCGGGCGTCCAGGCGCTCCAGTTCGGCGGAATCGAATTTGGGCGTGCCGCGCCCGAACTTGTCCCAGGCGAATTCGGCGGCCAGATCGGCCAGCGAATGGCGGATCTCGATGGCGTCCGAGGTGCCCAGCTTGGCCAGCAGGGAATTGAGCGCCATGGGATGGATGCCGGTGGCGCGCAGATCCCGGAGCGAACCCGACCCCAGACGCTTGGACAGCCCCTCGCCGCTCGCCCCCGTGAGCAGCGGCAGATGGGCGAAAGCGGGCGGAACCGCGCCCAGCGCCTGGAACAGCTGGATCTGCGGCGCGGTGTTGGTGACGTGGTCCTCGCCCCGGATCACGTGGGTGATGCCGAACTCGATGTCGTCCACCACGCTGGGCAGGGTGTAGAGGAAGGAGCCGTCGCCCCGGATCAGCACCGGGTCGGACAAATTGGCGCCGTGGTAATGGCTGGGGCCGCGCACGCAATCGTTCCAGCGCACCTCCTCGTGCTCCAGCTTGAAGCGCCAGTGGGGCTTGCGCCCTTCCGCCTCGAAGCGGGCGACCTCGTCGGGGGTGAGTTTCAGCGCGGCGCGGTCGTAGACGGGGGGAAGGCCCCGGCCCAACTGCACCTTGCGCCGCAATTCCAGCTCGTCCGGGGTCTCGTAGCAGGCATAGAGCCGCCCCTCGGCCTTGAGGCGCCCGGCGGCGGCGGCATAGGCGTCGAGCCGGGCCGACTGGCGCTCCAGCCTGTCCCAGTCCAGGCCCAGCCAGCGCAGGTCATCCTGGATCGCCTCGGCGAATTCGGGCTTGGAGCGTTCCAAATCGGTGTCGTCGAGGCGCAGGATGAAGCGGCCGCCGCTGGCGCGGGCGCACAGCAGGTTGAGCAGGGCGACGCGGGCATTGCCCACGTGCAGCAGCCCGGTGGGGCTGGGAGCGAAACGGACGATGGCGCTCATATCAGCGACGTGAATGCGTTGGTGATGGGGTAACGGCGATCACGACCGAACGAGCGGGACGAAATCTTGACGCCGGGCGGGGCCTGGCGGCGCTTGTACTCGGCACGGTCGAGCATGCGCCAGACGCGCTTGACCACCGCCTCGTCGAAGCCGGCGGCCGTAATCTCGGCGACGCTCTTCTCCTCCTCGATCATGGCTTCCAGCATGGAATCCAGCTCGTCATAGGGCGGCAGGGTGTCCTGGTCCTTCTGGTCGGGCTTGAGCTCGGCCGAGGGCGGCTTGGTGATCACCCGGTCGGGCATCACGGGACCGTCGGGGCCCAGGCAGCCCGGCGGGCGGTGGAGGTTGCGCCAGGAGGACAGCGCGAACACCGTAGTCTTGTAGACGTCCTTCAACACCGCGTAGCCGCCGCACATGTCGCCGTAAAGGGTGGCGTAGCCGCAGCTCATCTCGCTCTTGTTGCCGGTGGACAGCACCATGGGGCCGAACTTGTTGGAAATGCCCATCAGCGTCAGCCCGCGCGAACGCGATTGCAGGTTCTCTTCCGTGATGTCCGAGCCCTTGCCCACGAACAGCGGCGCCAGCATCTGGTCGAACGCCCCCATGGCCGGGCCGATATTGACGGTGTCGAGGCGCACGCCCAGCAGACGGGCGCATTCGGCGGCGTCCTCCAGGCTTTCGACCGAGGTGTAGGGCGACGGCATCATCACGCACCACACCTTGTCGGGGCCCAGCGCGTCGGCGGCGATGGCCGCGCAGATGGCGCTGTCGATGCCGCCCGACAGGCCCAGCACCACACCGGGAAAGCGGTTCTTGCCCACATAGTCGCGCAGCCCGGTGACCAGCGCCTGGTAGACGCCCTCCAGCCGAGAGGTGGGCGGGGCCTTGGGGCCTTCGCAGCGCCAGCCGCTGGGCTCGCGCGTCCATTTGGTGAGCGCCACCTCGCTCTGCCATGGCGCGAGAGAGGCGGCAACCTTGCCGTCGCCGTTCAGCACGAAGGACGCGCCGTCGAACACCAGTTCGTCCTGGCCGCCCACCTGATTGACGTAGACCAGGGCCAGGCCGGTCTCCTCGACCCGGGCGCGGGCGTGGTCGAGGCGGAGCGTCGGCTTGTCCATCTCAAAGGGCGAGCCGTTGGGCACCACCAGGATCTCGGCGCCGCTTTCACCCAGGGTCTCGGCCACGTCCTGGTACCACATGTCCTCGCAGATCATGATGCCCAGACGCACGCCCCGAAACGATACCGGGCCGGGCGCCGGGCCGGGCTGGAACACCCGGACCTCGTCGAACACGCCGTAATTGGGCAGGTGGTGCTTCAGCCGGGTGGCGGCGACGCGGCCGTGGTCGAGCAGCAAGGCGGCGTTATGCAGCTTGTCCTTGACCCGCCAGGGCGCGCCGACCAGCACGGCGGGGCCGCTTTCGGTCTCGGCCGCCAGCTCGTTCACCGCCGCCTCGCAAGCGTCGAGGAACGCCCCCTTCAGCACCAGATCCTCGGGCGGATAGCCGCAGATGGTGAGTTCGCCGAACACCACCAGATCGGCCCCCAACTCGGCGCCCTTGGCGCGGGCGGCACGAATCAGCGCCAGATTGCCGGCGACGTCGCCGACCACGGGATTGATCTGGGCAAGGGCGATGGACAAGGTGTCGGACATGAGGCGATGCGGCCCTGGTGAGCAATATCCAGGCACACTAGGGAGCGGATTCGGCCCTGTCAACGCACCGCTGCCGCCTTGCCTTGCGGGCCGAAGCGAGAGAGTCGGTTCACTGTCCGGGCCGGGCGCGCTATGGTTCGTTCATGGTCACCCGCACGCCGCCGCCGAACCAGAACCCGCCATCCGCCGCCGGTCCGCAATGCTGCAAGACGGTGGGCTCCACCATGATCGGCCACTTCGCCACGCGGCTCGAGGTAGAGGCGGCCAAGGCGGGCGGCAGCCTGACCGCGATCCAGATCCGTGCCGTGGCCCAGCACTTCATCGAAGCCGAGCAGGCGCGGTTCAAGGCCTATTACCAGCGGGCCTGGGACGACTGCACCCGCGAGCGCGAGGCCCTGCGCTGGGAAGGCGAGCGCGACCAGCCGTTCGAACGCATCCTGATGCGCCGCTTCGCCCATCTGTTCCCGCCCAGGAGCGGCGACGAGGGCGGCGAGGGAATCCTGTCGCGGCGGATGATCCCCGGCTTCCACGTGGCCATCGACAAGATCATCGGCCCCACCTTGTTCGAGCAATGCCGCCGCCGGTCGGCGGCGCTGGTGGAACGCCACACCACGCCCGCCGGGCAACACGACTGGCGCGCCGTCCATGCCGACCCGGACGCCGTCCGGCTGATCGACGACGTCCTGATGGTGGTGGCCCAGTCCTTCGCGGATTTCAAAAAGCGCCGCGCCTGGTTCATGGATCTGGTCAACACCCGCCTCGGCCCGGCCAAGAGCGGCGCCCGCGACGAACATTGGCGGCTAGGCGAAAGCGCCTTCGCCGCGCTGATGCGCGCCCTGTTCGCCGATCTGGGCGCCCGCGCCCACGCCGATCCCGCGCAAATCAAGGGCATATGGGGCGAATCCACCCATGACGCGCTTTGCCGTTTCATCCTGCAGCTTGAACGCCCCATGGCCTGAGCGGCGGGCCGCCCCTCGGGGGTAGCAAAATAACATCTTTTCCTCCGATGATTGTTTATGCATTCTCCGCCCGCACCAGTGGAGACGCGTGCCGCCATGGCCATCATGGTTCCAAGAATCGATGCCGCATTCAGCGGACGCCGCCAGGACGCCAGGCAGCGGGTCTGGACCGCCCTGCGCGACCAGCTGTCCGACGATCACACGGTCTTCACCTGCGCCTCCCACGCCGGCCAGCAATCCCCCGACTTCATCGTGCTGGGGCCCCGGGGGCTCGTTCACATCGCCGTCACGGCGGGCATCCTGGACGTCCTGGCCCCGCCGGGAGACGGCGTGGTCTGGACCCATCGCGGCGGCGACGGCTATTTCATCGGCGCGTTCCGGGCCGACGACCTGAACCGCGCCGCCCATATCCTGGAACGCCGCCTGTTGACCATGCTGCCGTCGGGCCACCGTTTCCAGCCCGGCCAGTTCGGCCGCGGCCGGCTGCACGTCCTGCCCGACACCCCGCCCGCCCATACGCCGGGCATCGATCTGGCCTCGGCCGAGCGCCGGGTCCTGATCAACGCCGATCTCGGCCGCCTGGGCGATTGGGTGGAGCGCGCCATGCAGGACAACCCGGCCGCGCCGACCCTGGCCGATGGCCTGCGCCGCGAACTGTCGGCGGCCCTGGCGGCCCTGGCGGAACCGGCCGGAAAGAGGCGCGTCGTCCTTTTGCGGCGCGGCGGCGCGGCCATTGCCGCCGCCCTCGCCGCCACCGTGGTCCTCGCCCTGATCTCCGACCGGGTCGGATCGGGCCCCAGCCTGCCCACGGGGCAGGAAAGAAGCATTCAGGACGGGCGCGCCGTCTTCACCTTTCCCGACTTCATCCCGGCCAAGGCCGAATGGGCGGTGAGAAGCGCCATCGAGGTGGCCTGGGACAATCCCGAACGCCCGGTGCAATGGCGTCACGGCAACCTGGCCGGATCGGTGCGCCAGCTTCCCCGCGACGACCGCCCCTGCCGGGCCTTCCGCATCAACCTCGACCTGGGCGACGTGGTGCAGTCCGAGGACCGGCGCTACTGCCGGTAGGATGGCGAATGCGGGCGGGACGCCCGCGCTCCGGGGCGGGGCATTCCTTGGAATGCGGGCGGGACGCCCGCGCTCCGGAACGAAGCGTCTCGTGGAGCGCGGGCGTCCCGCCCGCATACCCGGAACCGCGCCTCAGATGCCCGCGCCGGCCTCGATGATGCCGGTCTGGCGCTCCACCTCGACCAGCAAGGCGTGCAGCTCGGCCTCGGCGAAGCCGTCGCTTTCCAACTGGCGGATGGTGTTGATCAGGTAGTCGCGGTTCAGCCCGCCCTGGCCCTCGGCGTCCATGATGATGGCCGCCGCCCGCTCCAGCGGCAGTTGACCGGCGTAGTGGTGATGGCCGGTGTCGGCCACGAAGGTATAGGCCTCGACCACGCGACCATCGTCACAGAGAACCGGCAGATAGCGTGCCACATAGGCATATCCGACCAGTTCGCGCTCGTTGAGGTAGTCGATCACGTCCGCCGCCCGCGCCCGCCCCACCCGGAAGGCCAGCCCCCGGCACGAGCCGCCCTCGTCCAGGCCCAGCACCAGACCGGGCCGTTCGGGCGTGCCGCGCCAGTGGCGGGAATAGACGCAGAAATCCCGGTGCCAGCCGTCGAGGCGGGCCCGGCAGGTTTCATCGGCATCGAAGCCCGGCCGCCACATCAGCGAGCCGTAGCCGAATACCCAGAGATCGCAATTCTTGGTCATGGAAGAACAGTAACGCTACAGTGACCCCGACGGGGGCGAGAAAGGGAGCGAAGAATGACAGATCGGGCCGCCGCCATCCAGGGCGACGACACTTTGAGCGAGGCCGACCGGCAGGGACTCTACCGGGTCCTGCTGTCCCGGCGCGACGTGCGCGGCCAGTTCCTGCCCGATCCCATCCCCGACGAGGTGCTGGCCCGGGTGCTGACCGCCGCCCATTACGCCCCGTCCGTGGGCTTCATGCAGCCATGGAGCTTCATCCTGGTGCGCTCGCCCGAAATCCGGGGCCGCATCAGGCAAGCTTTCACCAAGGCCAACGACGAAGCGGCCGGCATGTTCGAAGGCGAGGCGCGGGCCACCTACCGCTCGCTCAAGCTGGAAGGCATCCTGGAATCGCCGGTCAACATCTGCGTCACCTGCGACCGCGACCGGGTGGGCCCCGTGGTACTGGGCCGCACCCACATTCCCACCATGGACCTCTATTCCACCGTCTGCGCCGTGGAGAATCTCTGGCTGGCAGCCCGCGCCGAGGGCCTGGGCCTGGGCTGGGTCTCCATCATCTCGGAACCGGCGCTGAAGGAGATTCTCGGCCTCCCCGAGCGCGTGGTGCCGGTGGCCTATCTCTGCCTGGGCAAAGTCAGCCATTTCTTCGCCCAGCCGGAACTGGCCACGGCCGGCTGGCGCAAGCGGCTTGCCCTGGCCGATCTGGTCACCCTGGACCGCTGGGAAGGGCCCAGGGACGAGACGCTGGCGGATGCGCTGGCCAAGGCGCAGGCCCGCGCCGAGAACGGCGAGCCGATGTAGTCACGCGCCCCGCAGGGTGAAATGGACGGTGGCGCCGCGTCCCGGCTCTGATTCCAGCCAGATCTTGCCGCCGGAACGCTCGACGATGCGCCGGCACAGCGTCAGCCCGATCCCGGTTCCCTCGGCCTGGGCCGTGGGGCTGAGCCGCTGGAACAGCTCGAACACCTTGTCGTGGTACTGGGGATCGATGCCGATGCCGTTGTCGGCGACGGCAAAGTGCCAGAAGCCGTCGGCCGCCGGTTCGGCCGTGACCGAAATCAGCGCGGGACGGTCGGCGGAACGGTATTTGATGCTGTTGCCCAACAGGTTCTGGAACAGGCTGACGAGGTGGGATTGCAGCGTGATCACCTCGGGCAGAGGGCCGACGCGAACCTCGACATCGGCCATGTCCATGTCCTGACGCAGGTTGTCCCGCGCCTGGACCATGGCCTCGCCCGCCGAACAGGCTTCCAGGACAACGGTCTGGCGCGACGCCCGCGAGTATTCCAGCAGATCGAGAATCAGCTGGTTCATCTGCTTGGTGTTGGCGACGATGAAGGCGATGAACTCGTCGGCATCGGCATCCAGCCGGCCCTTGTAGCGGCGCTCCATCAGCTGGGTATAGCTGACGATGTTGCGCAAAGGCGTCTGCAGGTCGTGGGACGCCACATAGGCGAACTGCTCCAGATCGGCGTTCGACCGCTCCAGCGCCTTGTTCTTGTCCTCCAGTTCCGCCGTGGTCCGGGCGCGCTCGGCCTCCATGGCGCCAAGCTTCTCGGCCATGCGGTCCAGCCCGGCCAGCACGCTGCCGCCGTCCCTGGGCCTGCGGTTCTCGGGCATCGTGAAGTCGCCCTGGCCGATGCGGGTGATCCGCTCGTGGACCTCGGGCACCGAACCGCCCAGGATGGCGCGGGCCTCGGCGTAGGTGAGCCAAAGCAGGGTGCCCACCGCGATGGCGAAGGCCATGAACACCAGACGCAGGGCGAAGGCGACGGTCTCGGCGCGGCGGACGGCGGCCAGAGTCCGCTGTTCGACCAGATCATTGAATTCCCGGATGGGAGTCATGATCGCCGCCTTACCCCGGTGGTATTCCTCGTCGTGGACCATGCGGACCGCCCGCAGCCGGGCGTCCGGATCGGCCGGGCCGGCGACTTCGGCCAGCCGCATGGCCTCCAATTCCCGGAGGGTCAGTTCGTCGGAGCGGGCCTTGGCCTCGGACAGCCGCTGGAACTCCTCGTTGGAGAATCCGGCCTGGCGCATCATTTCCATCAGGGAAAGGCCGGGCCCCGCCTCGGGGCGGGCAAAGCCGGGCGAGGCCGGCGTCAGGTACCAGTAGAAATTGTCGAAATTGTCCGGCCGCGGCTTCGCTCCTTCGCGGATGTCCAGGATATCGTGGTAGGAGCGTTTGAATTCGGCGTCGCCGGTGGCGACGTAGGACCGCACCATGCGGGTGAGATCGTCCGAGGACTGACGCAACTGGTCGGCAAGATGGAACGACAGTTGCCGCCGCTCGTTGGCGCGGTCGATCTGCTTTTCACCGTAGACGTAAAGGGCGAAGGACAGCACGAAGGCGACGAACAGCAGACCGGTCTGCCAGACCCGCCGGGAAAGCCCCTGCCCGCCATCCATCCCTCGCATCGCCCTGCCCCCGAAACACCCGCCACCATGGATACCATAGGGGATATCACTCAGGACGAGAAGGCTGACGACCTTACGAAACCCTGACGAACCGGCACCACTGGAACTTCTGCGACGCGCCGCCCGGCGTCACGTGCTCGGCCCGCGCCTCCTCCACCAGCCGGAAGTCCGCCCCCAGCAAGGCGGACAGGCTGGCGGAATCGTGGCGGCGCACGGGCAGGCCCGAGCATTTCTCCGGCCCGTCGGGGGCGAAAGCGGCGATGATCACCGTGGCCTCGGGACCCAGCGCCCTCTTCATCACCTCCACATAGCGGGCCTGGTCCGCCGGATCGGTCAGGAAGTGCAGCACGGCGCGGTCATGCCACAGGTCGAACAGGCCGGGCACCGGCCGCCAGTCCAGCACGCTGGTTTCGATCCAGGTGACGTCGTCGCCCAGGGGCCCGAGGCGCTCGGCGGCGGTCTGCAAGGCCGCCCCGGCGATGTCGAGCACCGCCACATGGACGAATCCCTGCTCCAGCAGGCGGTCGACCAGAACCGAGGCGCCGCCTCCCACGTCGACGATGGCGGCGTCCCGGCGCAGGGATGCGGCCCGGATCATGGCCAGGGACAAAGCGGGATCGTCCTGATGCCAGGAGACCTCTTCCGGCTGCTTGGTCGTCCAGACATTCTGCCAGTGGGTGGCGGCGTCGCTCATTTCGATCCTCGGAATTTTCATGGCCGTATCCCGTCGTCCGGGCTGGAAATATAGCCTGGGCCGTCGTATAGAGAACGGCTTTCCGTTTCGCCATGGCGAAACGTCAGGTAGAGAACGACTTTTTCCGTTTCGCAAGGCGCGGAACGCCAGGAGATTGAAGTCCCATGTCCGAGAATTGGTCGCCGGAAAGCTGGCGCGCGAAGCCGATCCATCAGGTCCCCACCTATCCCGACGCCGACAAGCTGGCCGAGGTCGAGGAGAGCTTGCGCAACTTTCCGCCGCTGGTCTTCGCGGGCGAGGCCCGTCGCCTGAAGGCGTCGCTGGCCGACGTGGCCGACGGCAAGGCCTTCCTGCTCCAGGGCGGCGATTGCGCCGAAAGCTTCGCCGAGTTCCACGCCAACAACATCCGCGACACCTTCCGGGTGCTGCTGCAGATGGCGGTGGTGCTGACCTACGGCGCCGCCATGCCGGTGGTCAAGGTGGGCCGCATGGCCGGGCAGTTCGCCAAGCCGCGCTCGGCCGACACCGAGACCATCGACGGCGTGACCCTGCCCAGCTACCGCGGCGACAACGTCAACGGCAGCGAGTTCACCGCCGAAGCCCGCATCCCCGACCCCGAGCGCATGATCCGCGCCTACAACCAGTCGGCCGCCACGCTGAACCTGCTGCGCGCCTTCGCCCAGGGCGGCTACGCCGACCTGCACAAGGTGCACCAGTGGACGCTGGGCTGCGTCGCCGGCACGCTCCAGGCCGCCCGCTATCAGGACCTGTGCGACCGCCTGGACGAGACCCTGGCCTTCATGGAGGCCTGCGGCATGACCAGCGACACCACGCCCCAGCTGCGCGAGACCGATTTCTTCACCTCGCACGAAGCGCTGCTGATGCCCTACGAGCAGGCGCTGACCCGCATCGATTCCACCACCGGCGACTGGTACGACTGTTCGGCCCACATGCTGTGGATCGGCGAGCGCACCCGCCAGCTGGACGCCGGCCACGTGGAGTTCCTGCGCGGCGTCGGCAACCCGCTGGGCTTCAAGGCCGGCCCCGGCATGAGCGCCGACGACCTGCTGCGCCTGATCGACCGCCTCAACCCCGAGAACGAGGCGGGCCGCATCACCGTCATCACCCGCATGGGCGCCGAGAAGGTCGAGCAGGTGCTGCCCGGCCTGATCCGCGCCGTGGCGCGCGAGGGCCGCAAGGTGGTGTGGTCGTGCGATCCCATGCACGCCAACACCATCAAGGCGGCGGGCGGCTACAAGACCCGTCCGTTCGACGCCATCCTGGCCGAGGTGCGCGCCTTCTTCGCCGTCCACAAGGCCGAGGGCAGCCATGCCGGCGGCGTGCATTTCGAGATGACCGGCCAGGACGTCACCGAGTGCCTGGGCGGCATGACCGGCGTCGCCGAGGAGGATCTGGGCGACCGCTACCAGACCGCCTGCGACCCGCGCCTCAACGCCACCCAGTCGCTGGAGCTGGCCTTCCTGATCGCCGAGCAGCTGAAGGACGAGCGCGCCCTGCTGCGCGCCAAGGCCCAGGGCAAGCACAAGAGCTGAGACCGTCCTCCTTCTCTTTCGTCATGGCCGGGCTTGTCCCGGCCATCCACGCGGCCCCGCCGGAACGGCGCATGAAACAGCGCAACCGGCGGACAGGCGTGGATACCCGGCACAAGGCCGGGTATGACGGAGAAGGGTAATCGCTGCGCACCTTTTGGCCAACTCAGCGTACAAGGGAGATCCCATGACCTTCGCCTCCCCCATCACCGACCGCTGGTTCGAGGATTATCTGCCCGGCGCCGTGCATGAATTCGGCTCCATCACGGTGGAGGAGGACGAGGTCATCGCGTTCGCCAGGCGCTACGACCCCCAGGACTTCCACACCGACCCGGCGGCGGCCAAAGACACCGTCTTCGGCGGGCTGATCGCCAGCGGCTGGCAGACCTGCGGCCTGATGATGCGGCTGTACGCCGAGCATTACCTGACCAAATGCGCCAGCCTGGCCTCGCCCGGCGTGGACGAGCTGCGCTGGGTGCGCCCGGTGCGGCCCGGCGACATCCTCTCGGTGCGGGTCACCATCCAGGACGCCGTCGCCTCGCGGTCCAAACCCGACCGGGGCGTGGTGACCTCGTTCATCGAGGTCCTGAACCAGAGGAACGAAATCGTGCTCAGCATGCGGGCGGTCAACATGATCGCCCGGCGCAATCCCGGCTAAACGACGTAACGGTTCATTACTGGAAGTAACGCCCCGAGAGGAATACTCTCTCCTAAACGGCAGACATAAGCCGATTGGGGAGAGGAGATGGCCATGTCCAAGGGCTCGGGGATTCTACTAAAACTGATGTCCACCGCCGTCCTGGCGCTGGTGGGATTCGTGATCTTGTCGGCGGTGGCGCTCAGCCAGTTGCGGCAATCCATGCTCGACGACCGCATCGGCAAGGTGACGGCCCTGGCCGAAGTGGCGCGGGGCACCCTCAAATCCTTCCACGACCGCGCCAAGGCGGGCGAATTCGACGAGGCGACGGCCAAGGCCCAGGCGCTCGAGACACTCCGCCCGCTCCGCTATCAGGGCGACGAATACTTCTTCATCTACGATTACGACGGCATCAACGTGCTGCACCCCACCCGCCCGGAGCGGGAAGGCAAGAACTTCATCGACAGCAAGGATTCCGACGGCAAAAACTACATCCGCGGCCTGATCTCCGGGGCCAAGTCGGGCAAGGGAGTGGAATTCTACAAGTTCCCCCGCCCCGGATCGGACACTCCGGTTCCCAAGGTGTCGGTGACCATGGCCCACGCCCCCTGGAACTGGGTGGTGGGCACCGGCGTCTATATCGACGACATCGACGCCGAGTTCCGCACCGCCGCCATCGAGTTCTCGGCCATCGCATTGAGCGTGGTGGTGGTCGCCCTCGGACTGGTCGGGCTGCTGGCCCGCAACATCGCCACCCCGATCCGGCATCTGGCCGACGTGGCCCAGCGCCTGGCCCGCCAGGACTATTCCGCCCAGGTGGAAAAGACCAGCCGCACCGACGAGATCGGCACCCTGCTGGCCGCCGTGGCCGTGCTCAGGGACGAGGCGGCCAGCGCGGCCGAGGCCCGCGCCGCCCAGCAGGAGAGCTACAAGGCCGCCAGCGCCCAGCGCAGGCAGGCCCGGCTGCAACTGGCCGACGACATCGAAACCTCCATCAAGCGGGTCACCGACGTGGTGGTCCAGGCGGTGGGCGAGATGGAAAGCGCCGCCAACATCGTCTCGGGTGCGGTGAACGAGGCCGGCGACAGGGCCAACACGGCGGCCGCCACCGCCGAGCAGGCCTCGGGCAACGTCGCCACCGTGGCGGCGGCGGCCGAGCAATTGTCCGCCTCCATCCACGAGATCTCGCGCCAGGTCCACGAATCCTCGGACACCTCGGGCAAGGCGGTGGCCGAGGCCGAGCGCACCAACGCCCTGGTCATGGGCCTGGCCGAGGCCGCCGGCCATATCGGCGAGGTGGTGACCCTGATCAACGACATCGCCGCCCAGACTAACCTGCTGGCCTTGAACGCCACCATCGAGGCGGCCAGGGCGGGCGAGGCGGGCAAGGGCTTCGCCGTGGTCGCCAACGAGGTCAAGCATCTGGCCACCCAGACCGCCAGGGCCACCGAGGAAATCTCCAATCAGGTGGGGACGGTCCAGACCCGCACGAGGGAAGCGGTCGACGCCATCGCCTCCATCGCCGCCACCATCGGCCGCATCAACGAGATCGCCGGCGCCATCGCGGCGGCCGTCGAGGAACAGGGCGCCGCCACCGCCGAGATCGCCCGCAACGTGCAGGAAGCCTCGGCCGGCACCCAGGAGGTCTCCTCCGTGCTGGGACAACTGGCCTCGGCCACCGCCTCGGCGGGCACCAGCGCCGATTCCGTCCAGGGCATCGCCCGGCGCCTGACCACCGAGGCGCAATCCCTGGACCGCGAGGTGCACCAGTTCATGGCCTCCATGCGCAAGGACAACGGGGCCGAAGGGTAAGCGATGATCAGAAGCATCCTCGTCGGCGCCCTTCTCGCCATGGGCGGCGGCGCCTGGGCGGCGGAAATCCCAGCGCCGGGCGAGTTGCGGGGGGCCGCCGCCCAGGCCCCCGACCTGACCTTTCCCGCCGAGGCCTCGGCGCTCGAGGCCAACGCGACGCCGCGCATGGCGGTGTTCAAGCCCGAAGGCCCCGGCCCCTTCCCCGCTTTGGTGCTGTTCCACCAGTGCGGCGGCCTGGGCCAGCAGAGCAAGCGCCCCAACGCCTCCATGCAGGACTGGGCGCGGCGCGGGGTCGAGAAGGGCTACGTGGTGCTGCTGATCGACGCCCTGGGGCCGCGCAACGTCGACACGGTCTGCATGGGCCCCAAGAACGGCGTGGTCTTCGCCCGCGGCGTGCGCGACGCCTTCCAGGCCGCCCACCACCTGCGGAGCTTGCCCTATGTGGATTCCAAGCGGGTCGGCCTGGCCGGCTGGTCGTGGGGGGCCATGGTCGGGCTGATGGCGTCCAGGACCTCGTGGGCCGGGGTGCTGGGCGACGGCGAGAGCTTCCGGGCGGTGGTCTCCATGTATCCCGGCTGCTTCACCATCCGGCCGCGCAACGGTTCGGCCTTCGACATCGCCGGACCGGACGTGGCCACGCCCCTTCTGGTGCTGATGGGCGGCGACGACACCGAGACCCCGGCCAAGGACTGCCAGCCGCCGCTCGACGCCGCCAGGGCCGCCGGCGCGCCGGTGGAATGGCACCTCTACCCCGAC
Source organism: Magnetospirillum sp. XM-1 (assembly GCF_001511835.1). Classification (NCBI taxonomy): domain Bacteria; kingdom Pseudomonadati; phylum Pseudomonadota; class Alphaproteobacteria; order Rhodospirillales; family Rhodospirillaceae; genus Magnetospirillum; species Magnetospirillum sp. XM-1. The sequence goes on along the minus strand of NZ_LN997848.1, from coordinate 1,849,809 downwards.
GCCACCCATTGCTGGGACTGCCGCCAGTTGAACGGGTTTTCAAAAACGGATGTCCGGGGCAATCAGGTCATGTACCGCTACGACCACGGCACCACCGAGGATTCGGCGGCCCGCATGTTCGGCTTTCTCGACGCGGCGATGCGCTAGGCGGGCTTAACCCGCGTCCCGGTGCAGGGCCAGCCACACGGTGGGCTGGTCCGGGTCGGTCCAGTCCACCCGGTGGCGGCAATGGGCGGGAAGCAGCAGCCAGTCGCCGGGAACCATGCCCCGCCCCGTCTCCTCGCCTTCGATGAGGAGCATGGCGGCGCCGGCCACCAGCAGAACCCATTCGTCGTCGTCCTGGTCCAGCCACTGGCCCTCGGGCGTAGCCTGACCATTTGAAACGATGCGCAGCAGACGGAATTTGCCGCCGTCCAGCAGGGCGTCGAACACCTCGGCGTCGAAAGCATCCGGCAAAGGCTGGATCAGGCTTCCGGCGGCGGGCGGCGGGCTCATCCTTCGCCCGCGTCCTTCTTCTTGCCCCCGATTCGGGGCTCCTCGCCCCGGATCAGGCGGATGATGTTGGCCTTGTGGCGGTAAAAGCCCATCACCGCCAGACCGGCGGCCATCAGGGCATATTCGGGACCGGCCAGATAGAGGGCGAAGCCGGGCGAGGCCGCCAGGGCGATCAGCGCCGACAGGGACGAGATGCGAAACAGCGCCGCGCTCACCAGCCAGGTGGCGATGCAGGCCAGCCCCACCGGCCAGGCGGCGGCCAGCATGGTGCCGATGGTGGTGGCGACGCCCTTGCCGCCCTTGAAGCCCAGCCAGACGGGAAAATTGTGGCCCAGCACGGCGGCGAAGCCCGCCACCGGCACCAGATCCCGGCCCAGCAGGACCCAGACCAGCCCGACGGCGATGGCCCCCTTGCCGCCGTCCAGCAGAAGAGTGGCGAGCGCCAGGCCCTTGCGGCCGGTGCGCAGCACGTTGGTGGCGCCGATATTGCCCGAGCCGATCTGTCGGATGTCGCCCAAGCCCGCCAGACGGGTCAGGACTAGACCGAAGGGAACGGAGCCCAGCAGATAGCCGCCCAGGGCGGCGAGGATGAGGGGGATCATGTGCGGGGCCCCTCGGCTCGGAAATGCGGGCGGGACGCCCGCGCTCCCATGGAACGGTACCCCACCGTAGGAGCGCGGGCGTCCCGCCCGCCTGTCCCGAGATCAAGCATCGTGCTTGAACACCGTGCGGCCGTCGACGATGGTGCGCATCACCATGCCCTGTACCGGGCGGTCGTCGAAGGGGGAGTTCTTGGATTTGGAGTGGAAGGTCTTGGCGTTGACCTTCCAGCCGCGGTCGGGATCGAACAGCACCAGATCGGCCGCCGCCCCCACCTTGAGGCGGCCGGCGGCCAGCCCCAGGATGGCGGACGGCGCGCAGGTCACCAGCTTCAGGGCCTGGATCAGGCTCATATGGCCGTTATGGACGAGGTCCAGCGTCACCGGCAGCAGGGTTTCCAGGCCCACGCCGCCGAATTCGGCCACGGCGAAGGGCACCCGCTTGGAATCCTGGTCCTGGGGCGAATGGTCGGACGCCACCGCGTCGATGGTGCCGTCCTGCAGCCCGGCGACGATGGCCAGACGGTCGGCCTCCGAACGCAGCGGCGGCGACAGCTTGGCGAAGGTGCGGTAATCCTTCACCGCCAGTTCGTTCAGGGCGAAATAGGGCGGCGCGGTGTCGCAGGTGACGGCCAATCCCTTGGCCTTGGCCTTGCGGATGATCTCGACGCCCTCGCCGGTGCTGACATGGGCGGCGTGGTAGCGGCCGCCGGTGATTTCCACCAGACGCATGTCGCGTTCCAGCATGATGATCTCGGCCGCCGGCGAGATGCCGGCCAGGCCCATGCGGGTGGCCAGTTCGCCGTCGTTCATCATGCCGCCCTTGGCCAGGGACGGCTCCTCGGGGTGCTGGACGATCATCAGGCCGAAGGTGGCGGCATAGGACAGCGCCCGGCGCATCACCTGGGCGTCGCGCACGGCCAGGACGCCATCGGTGAAGGCCAGGGCGCCGGCCTCGGCCAGCATGCCCATCTCGGCCAGTTCCTTGCCTTCCAGGTTCTTGGTGGCGGCGGCATAGGGATAGACCTTGGCCAGCCCGATCTTGCGGGCGCGGCGCGCCACGAACTCCACCGAGGCCACGTCGTCGATCACCGGATCGGTGTTGGGCAGGCAGACCATGGAGGTGACGCCGCCGGCCACCGCCGCCTCGCCCGCCGATTTGAGGCTCTCCTTGTGCTCCTCGCCCGGCTCGCGCAGCTGGACGCGCATGTCCACCAGGCCGGGGGCCAGACACTGGCCCCGGCAATCCACCACTTCCATTCCCGACGGCACGCCGCCCTGGAACAGGCCGGGCCCCACGTCGGCGATGGTCTCGCCGTTGGTCAGCAGGGCGCCCCTGGTGTCCAGGCCGGAGGCGGGATCGAGCAGGCGGGCGTTGACATAGGCCACCAGGCCCGAGGAATTGCGGGCGGCCATCAGACGGCTCCTCCAGAGCGGGGCAGGTCGCGGGTCAGCATGTCGAGGCAGGCCATGCGCACCGCCACGCCCATCTCCACCTGGGCACGGATCAGCGAACGCTCCACGTCGTCGGCCACGTCGGAATCGATCTCGACGCCGCGGTTCATGGGGCCGGGATGCATGATCACCGCGTCGGGCTTGGCCAGGCCCAGCTTTTCGCGGTCCAGGCCGAAGAAGTGGAAGTACTCGCGGATGGAGGGGATGAAATTGCCGCTCATGCGCTCGTTCTGGATGCGCAGCATCATGATGACGTCCACGTCGGCCAGGCCCTTGCGCATGTCGTGGAACACCTCCACCCCCATGCGGTCGGCCGCCGTCGGCATCAGGGTGCGCGGGCCGATCAGCCGCACATTGGCGCCCATGGCGTTGAGCAGGTAGATGTTGGAGCGCGCCACGCGCGAATGGCGCACGTCGCCGCAGATGGCGACGGTCAGCCCCGACAGCTTGCCCTTCCTGCGCCGGATGGCCAGGGCGTCGAGCAGGGCCTGGGTGGGGTGCTCGTGGCTGCCGTCGCCGCCGTTGATCACCGCGCAGTTGACCTTCTCCGACAACAGCTTGACCGCGCCCGAATCCGGATGGCGCACCACCAACACGTCCAGGTGCATGGCGTTGAGCGTCATGGCGGTGTCGATCAGGGTCTCGCCCTTCTGCACCGAGGAGCCCGCCGACTGCATGTTGATGACGTCGGCGCCCAGGCGCTTGCCGGCCAGCTCGAAGCTGGTGCGCGTGCGGGTCGAGTTCTCGTAGAACAGGTTGATGACGGTGCGGCCGCGCAGCAGGTTCTTGCGCTTGTCGGCCGAGCGGTTCTGTTCGACATAGCCCTCGGCCAGGTCGAGCAGGCTGGTGATCTCGCTCGGGGCCAGGCCCTGGATGCCGAGGAGATGGCGGTGCGGAAAGGCGGCATTTGTCATGGTCCGCGAACTATAGAACCGCCCGCGATGGCGGGCAAGTCGCCACGCCCCCGGCAGGGCGCGGAGCGGGCAATATTCTTCGCGCCGCTTGGCGACGCCTCTTCCAATTCCCATAATGATCAGAACATGGCTGAAGGATATGGACGGGTGAGTTTGGATATCGGCACGCTGTTCCTCGTCCTCGTCCTGATCTCGGCCATGGCGGGCGCCTTCGCCTGGTTCCTGTGCTGCGGCCACCGCCCGGTGGCCGGCCTCAAATCCATCGCCTGGGCCAATTCCCTGCTGGGTCTGGGCTATCTGGGCATCTGGGCCCGCCCCCTCCTGCCGCCGCTCATTTCGCTCCCGCTGGCCAACGCCCTGATCTGCGCCGGCTATCTGCTGACCCTGCACGGCATCATGCAGTTTTTCGGCAAGCGCCTGCACCCCTGGCTGCTGGCCGCTCTGGGCGCGGCCTATTGCGCCGAGTTCGCCTATTTCTTCTACGTCGCCCCCTCCTATCAGATCCGGCTGTTCTGCTATCTGGTGTTCTACGCCCTGGTGACCATGGTCATCGTGTTCATGGTTTTCGGCGAATTCCGCCGCACCGGGTTCCGTTCCCATCTGGTGGCCGCTTTCGTGGCCGGCATGCTGTCCGTCTCGTTCCTGATCTGCGCGCTGCTGTCCCTGTCCCAGGGCCCCACCCGCGACATCCTGTCGCCCACCGCCATCAACGCCCTGGTGGTGATGGAGCAGATCTTCTTCGTGGTGGGCTGGACCATGGCCTTCACCCTGATGATCAGCGAACGCCTCGGCCACGAGAAAGCCGAGGCGGAAAGCCGGAACCAGATGAAGTCGGAAACCCTGGCCAACATGAGCCACGAGCTCAGGACGCCGCTCAACGCCATCATCGGCTTCGCCGACGCCATCGACAGCCGGGCCATGGGCGACGCGCCGGACAAGTACGCCTCCTACGTCAAGGACATCCTGTCCTCGGGCCGGCATCTGCTGGCCCTGATCAACGACATCTTGGACATTTCCAAGATCGAGGCCGGCAAGATGGAGCTTCGCGACGAGCATGTGGCCATCCGGCCGCTGGTGAGCGCGGTCCTACGCATGGCGCAGGCACGGGCCGACGCCACCGGGGTGACCGTGACGGTATCCCTGGACCCGGCCTTTGCCGTGGTCGTCGGCGACGAATTGCGGCTGCACCAGATTCTGGCCAACCTGCTGGTCAACGCCATCAAGTTCACCCCACGGGGCGGACAGGTGGAGCTGAGAACCCGCCGGGATTCGGCCGGCGGGCACTTCATCGTCGCCGACAGCGGCGTCGGCATGGACGCCCAGGGAATCGAGAGGGCCCTGACCAAGTATTGCCGGGTGGAAACCGCCTTCACCCGGGGAACCGAGGGCATCGGCCTGGGCCTGCCCCTGGCCGTCGCCCTGGCCGAGGCCCATGGCGGCGCGTTGACCATCGCCAGCACCCCGGGCAAGGGAACCACCGTGACGGTGACCCTGCCGCCCGACCGCTGTCCCGAAGCCTGGACCGACCGACCCGCGTTACGTGTCTTGCACCAGACCTGAAAGTGCATCCACAATACATCAACAAAATCGGATGAAACCGGGGCGATGAGCGCAGGAGAGGGACGTCTGGGACTGCGGGTCCGTATCGCGGTGGCGATCGCGGCGACCTGTCTCGTCTCGATCATCGTGGTGGTGGGCTACCTCCGCCATGCCCTGGAGCGCCAGGCGGTGGCCCAGTGGGGCCGCGAGCGGGGTCAGGTGGCGGCGGCCCTGGCCGCCGGCTTCGACCGCTCCATCGAGGAGATGACCGGCGACCTGCGCTTCGTCGCCAGCATGCCCGCCATGGCGGAACTGCCCGACCTGGGACGGGTGGAGCGCGGCCTCAACGGCATTCCCGCCGACGCGGACGCCGCCAAGCGCCGCATTCTGGACGGCCTGCTGGAGGACCAGCGCTTTTCCGTGCTGTTCGTGCTGCAACCCAGCGGCGACCATTACCTCAGCCACCCCTTCGCCGTGCAGCGGCTGCTCAAGCGCTTCAACCTCGCCGACCGCAGCTACTTCCAGGACGCGGCCCGCACGGGCCAGCCGGCGATTTCAGACGCCTTCATCGGAGCCGACGGCGTTCCGGCGGTGGCCATCGACGTGCCCCGCCTGGACGAGCAGGGCAACCTGATCCTGCACCTGGGGGGCGTCATCCACCTGCCCAAGCTGACCGAGATCTTCGCGTCCACCATCCTGCCGCCCTTCGACATGGGCATTCTGGTGGACCGCCAGGGCGCGGTGATCGCGGCGGCCGGGCACGGCCAGACGGCTGACGCCCCCGACACCGCCCTGGCCGCCGCCGCCAAGGCCTTCCAGGACAGCGCCGCCGCTCCGGGCCGGGCGGTGGTGCGCAACTATTTCGCCCAGGCCGGCAACGAGGAAGTGGTCGCCTCCTTCGTCCGGCTGCACGCCGGCTGGACGGTGGCGCTGGCGCGGCCCCGCTCCAGCTTCGTCGACGAGATCACGCCCGAGGTGACGCGCATCTCGACCATGGTCGGCGCCCTGCTGCTTGTCGTGTCGTCCATCGGCTTCGCCATCGCCCACCACATCGCCGGGCGCTGGGAGGGGGCGCGGCGCGCCCTGGCCGCCGCCCACGGCGAGTTGGAAGCCCGGGTCAAGGAACGCACCGCCGACCTGAATGCCAGCCGCCGCGAGCTTTCCGCCAAGTCGCGCACCCTGGAAACCATCCTGGACAACATCAGCCAGGGCGTCAGCGTCTATGACGACGACCTGCGCCTGGTGGCCAGCAACCGACGTTTCGCCGAACTGCTGCGCCTGCCGCCCGAGATGACCCGTCCCGGCACCACCTTGGAGGACTACCTCCGCTTCAACGCCAGGCGGGGCGAATACGGCCCCGGCGATCCCGAGGTCCAGGTGGCCGAGCGCGTGGCCCTGGCCCGCAGCTTCCAGCCGCACCGGTTCCAGCGCCAGCGGAGCGACGGCACGGCGCTGGAGGTCATCGGCAACCCCCTGCCCAGCGGAGGCTTTGTCACCACCCACACCGACGTCACCGAGGCCCGGCGGGCCGAGGAGGCGCTGCGCACCCTGTCGCGCGCCGTGGAGCAGAGCCCGGTCTCGGTGGTGATCACCGATCCGCGCGGCAACATCGATTACGTGAACCCGAAATTCGTCCAGGTCTGCGGCTACACCCTGGACGAGGTGCGCGGCCTCAACCCCCGCATCCTCAAATCGGGCCTCACTCCCGATTCCGTCTATGCCGAGCTGTGGCAGACCATCGCCGCCGGCGGGACCTGGGAAGGCGAGATGCAGAACCGCAAGAAAAGCGGCGAGCTGTTCTGGGAGCGGGCCTCGATCTCGCCCATCCGCTCGCCCGATGGCGCCATATTGCACTTCCTGGCGATCAAGGAGGACATCACGGCGCGCAAATCCGCCGAGGACGCCCTGGTCGCCGCCTTGCAGGCCGCCGAGGACGCCAACCGCGCCAAGACCGTCTTCCTGTCGCATATGAGCCACGAATTGCGCACGCCGCTCACCGCCGTGCTGGGCTACACCGAGATCATGACCAGCGAGATGGCCGGTCCCTTGCCGCCCTACCACGCCGACTTCGTGGCCGCCATCGGCGACAGCGGCCGCCATCTGCTGTCCATCATCGACGAAGTGCTCGACATCAGCCGCATCGAGCTGGGCAGCTACCGCATCTCGGTCGCGTCCTGCGACCTGGCCGCCATCGCGCGGGAATGCGTCGGCATGCTGCGCCCGCAATGCATCGCCAAGGATATCGGCCTCGATATGGAGATGGGGGAATCGGTACCGCTGGTCACCGATTCCCGCGCCGTCCGCCAGATCGTCATCAACCTGCTGGGCAACGCCATCAAATACACCGAGGCCGGAGGCCACATCCGCCTGCGCGTCGAGGCCGACGCCCAGGGCGTGCGGCTCACCGTCGCCGACACCGGCTGCGGCATTCCCGCCGACAAGCTGTCGCAGATCTTCGAACCCTTCCAGCGGGTCGACCCGCTGCGCGCCGATCCCGCCCGCGGCGTCGGGCTCGGCCTGGCCATCTGCCGGCGCATCGCCGAATTGCTCGGCGGCACCGTCGCCATCCAGTCGGAACCCGGCAAGGGCACCACGGTCACCGTGACGTTGCCGAAGACATCCTGACCAGCCGTTCGGCGTTGCCGTGGGCGATGGCCTCGGCCAGATCGGGCGCCAAGGTCCTCAGCCAGGACCGCGCCCAGGCGGCGTGGCTTTCCACGTCCTTCCAGCGCTCGGGTGTGTAGGTGTCGGTGCCGACCATGAAGCGGTCCGGGAATTCGCCGAACACCGCCAGCCAGCCGGGCGCCACCTTGCCGTCCCGGGCCACCTCGTAGCGGAACGACAGGTCGGCCCACAGGGCCTTGTGGCGGCGCATCATGTCGGCCACCGTCTCGGGCCGCTCGAAGCCGGCATGGGCCCACAGCACCCGGGCCCGGGGATCGTGGCGGAACAGCCGCTCGACCGCGTTGGCGTCGGAATGGGCGATCAGGAACAGATCGTGGCTCCGCGCCAGGTCCACCAGGCGGCGCACGTTGGGCAGGTCGGCATCGGCCCCGTCCACATGGAACTCGCCGATGGCCACATAGCGGTTGCGGGCCAGCAGGCCCTCCACATAGGCGATGTTGCCGGGATCGCGCAGCCACGAGGTCAGCTCGCCCCGCTTGCGGTAGGGCCTGAGCGCCGGCACCACCAGATCGGGCGCCGCCGTTGCCAAGGCCTGGGTGCCGGCATCGTCGGAACTGGAGACCAGCGCCCGGGTCACTCCGGCGCGGCGCAGCCGGGCCGCCGCCTCCTCGGCGGAAAGGGTGGCGCGGGCGTCGTGGCTGAAATGGATGTGGGCGTCGAACAGCGGCAAATCCGCCGCCCGCCCAGGACCATCCGCCAGCAAGACCACGATCAGGGCCAGGATGATCCGCCGCATGCCCGCCTCCCTTGCGCGAACGCCAAAACCTGAAGGTGGCGGACACGGCGGAGGGATTCAAGCCATGTGGGGCGAACACCCGATCCCCGTCGTGACACTTCGTCATTTTGCGGTTAGATTTGACTCAACCGCCCCTTCCCTGAGACCTCGCCTCCCATGTCCCTTCCGACCGAAATCACTGATTTCCTGGGCATTCTCGACGAGAGCCCGGTTGGTGTTTCCGTGTCCCGGCGCAGGGACGGCAAGGTGGTGTTCGCCAACCGTCGCTTTTGCGAGATCACCGGAATGGCACGCGAACAGTGCATCGGCCATCCGGCGCGGCGCCTGTTCGCCGACGACGCCCAGCGCCACGAGGTGGTGCGCCAGCTGAAGGAAGCGGGCGAAATCGTCGACGCCGACGTGAAGTTCTTCCGCGTCGATGGCTCGTCCTTCTGGTCGGTGCTGACCATCCGCCCCGCCACCTTGAACGGCGAGGCGGTGAACCTGGCCTGGATCTACGACGTCAGCAAGCGCAAGCTGGCGGAACAGGCCATCCTGGACGGAAGGGCGCTGATCCGCGCCATGCTGGATTCGTCCACCGACGGCATCGTGCTGCTGAACGCCCAGGGCACCATCCTGGCGCTCAACGCCGCCGCCGCCGCCATCTTCGAGAAAAGCGGCGAGGACCTGCCGGGCCAGCCGGCGTGGGACCACCTGCCGGATTCCGTCGCCACCCCCATCCGCCGCGGCATCGAAGGCGTCCTGGCCCGGGGCGACAGCGTCGAGAGCCACCACGCCATCGGCGCCCGGCTGTTCGACATCCACATGCATCCGGTCGCCAACGCCGCCGGCCACCACGACCGGGTGGCGATGTTCTCGCGCGACGTGACGCAGATCCACCAGCGCCGGCTTCAGCTGCGCAAGCTGGAAACCGCCCTGGAACAGGCGCCGGTCTCGGTGATGATCACCGATTCCCATGGCGCCATCGAATACGTCAACCGCGCCTTCGTGCTGGTGTCCGGCTATTCCGAGGACGAGGTGCTGGGCCGCAATCCCCGCCTGCTGAAATCGGGCGAGACGGTGGCCTCGCTCTACCGCGACATGTGGTACTGCCTGTCCAACGGCACCACCTGGCAGGGCGAGCTGTGCAACCGCGCCAAGGACGGCAGCCTGTTCTGGGAATACGCCACCATCTCGCCCATCCGCGACGATAACGGCGCCGTGACCCATTTCATGGCGGTCAAGGAGAACATCACCCAGCGCAAGCAGGCCGAACAGCTGCTGGTCCACCAGGCCACCCACGACACCCTGACCGGCCTGCCCAACCGCCTGCTGCTGGAGGACCGCGTCCACCACGCCATCGAGGTGGCCAAGCGCGAGGGCCGCCGCATCGGGCTGATGTTCCTCGACCTCGACCGCTTCAAGATCGTCAACGACTCGCTCGGCCACGTGGCCGGCGACCAGTTGCTGAAGGTGGTGGCCGACCGTCTGCGCCATACGCTGAGGCGTTCGGACACGGTGGCGCGCCTGGGCGGCGACGAATTCGTGGTGGTGCTGACCCACTTCCAGAGCAGCAGCGAACTGGCCGAGGTGGCGGAAAAGATCTCCGCCGCCCTGGACGAGCCGGTGGAACTGGCCGGACACAAGGTTCACGTGGGCGCCAGCATCGGCATCGCGCTCTACCCCGAGGACGGCGACAACTTCAACGCCCTGATGAAGGACGCCGACACCGCCATGTACCGGGCCAAGCAGAAGGGCCGCAACACCTTCTGCTTCTACGATTCCAACATGAACGACGAGGCGCTGGACCGCCTGAAGCTGGAGGAGGCGCTGCGCCGCGCCCTGGTCCGGGGCGAGTTCCAGCTGTTCTACCAGCCGCAGGTGGACTTGCAGACCGGCCAGACCAGCGGCGTGGAAGCGCTGATCCGCTGGAACAGCCCCGATCGCGGCCAGGTCTCGCCGGCCCTGTTCATTCCGGTGGCCGAGGAAAGCAACCTGATCTCCATGATCGGCTGGTGGGTGCTGGAGGAATCGTGCCGCCAGATCGCCGCCTGGCGCGAGGAGGGGTTGAGCGGCATCAAGGTGGCGGTCAACGTCTCGGGGCGGCAATTCCTCAACCACGCCCTGGTGGAATGCATCTCCGACCTGATGGCCCAGTACGGCGTCCAGCCCGCCCAGCTTGAGATCGAGCTGACCGAGAGCACGGTGATGGCCGAGCCCGAACGCGCCATCGAGCAGTTGAACCGCCTGCGCGAGATCGGCATCCAGGTCTCGGTGGACGATTTCGGCACCGGCTATTCCAGCCTGTCCTACCTGAAGCGGCTGCCGCTTTCGACCATCAAGGTCGACCGCTCCTTCGTGCGCGACGTCAATAACCAGAGCGAAAACGCCGCGATCGTCTCGGCAATCCTGGGTTTGGCCGACGCGCTGGACATGTCCATCGTCGCCGAGGGCGTCGAAACCGAGGGCGAGGAACGGCACCTCAGGGACGCCGGCTGCATCAAGGTCCAGGGATTCCGCTACGCCAAGCCCATGCCCGCCAACCAGTTGGCCGGCTGGCTCCAGCAATTCCAGGGCTGATTCTGATCTCCTGCTATGGTCTAACCGGATGACGCGCCCCACCTAGTGAGGTAGCATTGTCACAACTTGTTTAAGTTTGCCGGTGATCCAGCACAGATGAACACCATGCCCCCCGTGCCTGACGCTCCATCCGGCGCGCCCTCCGGCGCCGCCGAGAACGGTGCCGCGGCCGCTGCGGCTGCCGCTGCGGAACGGCGCCGCAAGAAGCGGGGCAAGGGACTGACGCTCAGGGTCAACATCCTGACGGCGTTCGCCACGCTGTTGAGCATCACGGTGGTCACCCTGGTGACCTTCGCCTACCACAAGAACTCCACATCCGTGCTGGAGCTGATGGGACGCTTCGTGGAACGGGTGTCGGCTTCGGGCATCTCCAGTTCCATGGCCCTGCTCGATCCTGTCGAGACCAGCGTCCAGGCCACGGCACGGCTGGCCGCCATCGACGAGGCCAAGGCCCGCGACGGCAGCCTGTTCCCCTATATGACCAGCATCCTGGCCACCCAGCCGCAATTGCAGAGCATCTACCTCGCCTTCGACGCGGACGGGCGGTTCCTCCAGGCCTTTCCCATTCCGCCGGGCTCGGCCAAGTTCGGCGCCCACGACGCCAAGCCGCCGGAAAAGGCCCGTTTCGCGCTGCGCGTCGTCGACCGCAAGGGGGGCACGTATTCCGACGTCTGGACCTATGTGACGCCGACGGGAGAGGTCGTGGGGACGGAGACCTCCAACGAGCTGAACTACGACCCCCGCCCGCGTCCCTGGTACAAGGACGCCATCGCCACCAAGGGCCTGATCTGGAGCGACCTGCTGGTCTATACCAGCAACCGCCAGCCCGGCATCACCGCCGCCTATCCCATCTTCGCCGCCGACGGCAGGGTGATCGGCGCGGCGGCCGCCAACGTCTCCACCAACCAGATGTCCGATTTCCTGGCCAGCCTGGACCTGGGGCGGTCCGGCATAGCCTTCATCGTCGACGAGAAGGAACAGCTGATCGCCCATCCCGACGCCACCCGCACGGTGAGCCAGGACGGGCTGAAATACTCGCTGGTCAAGGCCGACCAGCTGGGCGAGAAGGTCATCACCGACGCCTTCGCCGCCTACCGCAAGCACAAGTCCCACAACGTCAGCTTCGATTCCGGCGGCCAGCGCCACCTGGGTTCGTTCAACCCGTTCCCCGCCGACCTGGGCAAGAACTGGCTGATGGTGATCATCGTGCTGGAGGACGATTTCGTCGGCACGCTGAAGGAGAACAGCCGCGATCTGGTGGTCGCCGGCTTTGCCGCCATGGTCATCGGATTGCTGCTGGTCGCCCTGCTGGCCAGCTGGATCACCCGGCCGCTCACCTTGCTGACCCACGAGATCCAGAAGATCCAGAAATTCGACCTGGTCGGCCCCATCGCGCTGCACGCCATCGTCGCCGAGGTCAACGAGCTCATCCACTCGATGAACATGATGAAGCGCGCGCTTCGGACCTTCGGCATGTTCGTGCCCCGCGATCTGGTGCGCGAACTGGTGGCCAGCGGACGCCCCATCGAGCTGGGCGGCCAGAACCGCACGCTGACCGTGATGTTCACCGACGTGGCCGACTTCACCGGCCTTTCGGAGCGCATGGCGGCCGGCGACCTGCTGGTCCACGTCTCGCGCCATCTGGCGGCCATTTCCGAATGCGTGGCCGAGGAGGACGGAACCGTCGACAAATACGTGGGCGACGCGGTGATGGCCTTCTGGGGGGCGCCCACCTGGCGCGACGACCACGCGCTGCGCGGCTGCGTCGCGGCACTGAAGTCGCGCCGGGTCCAGGCCCTGATGAACGCCGAATGGGCCGCCCAGGGCCTGCCCACCATGTTCGTGCGCATCGGCCTGCATACCGCCCCGGTGATCGTCGGCAATATCGGCTCGCCGTGGCGCATGAGCTACACGGCCATGGGCGACGGCGTCAACGTCGCGTCGCGCCTGGAAGGGGTCAACAAGGTCTACGGCACCCAGATCTGCGTCAGCCAGGCGGTGATCGCCGACGCGGGAGAAACGGTCCTGGCCCGCCCGCTCGACCTGGTGGCGGTCAAGGGGCGCAAGGCCGGCGCCATGGTCTATGAACTGATGGCCATGCGCGAAGGATATCCCGAACTGGCCCCCACGCCGCAGGACCTGGAGATCTGCCGCCTGACGGAGGAAGCCTTCGCCGCCTATCAGGAACGCCGCTGGTCAGATGCCATCGCCGCCTACGAGAAATTGGCCGAAGCCGCCCCCGCCGACAAAGTGCCCGCCATCTTCATCGAGCGCTGCCGCCACTATCTCGCCGACCCGCCGCCGGCCGACTGGACCGGGGTCTACGAGATGAAGACGAAATAGCCGCCAAACCCGGCGCGGCGACCCCGGCACAGCCACATCTATTCGCTGCTTGTCGATAAAATACAATTACGATTCCGCGAGATTTAGAACTAAGGGCAGGCCTGCCCGGGGCCAAAAAATGAAAGCCTGAAAATCCCCCGACGCCCGGACTCAACCGGCATAGCAATGCTGAGTGATTACTTACGATAACCTTGACGTTCGTCATATGCTGGAATGTGGCCATACAAAAAACGTCCCATCATCCTCCCGGTTTAGCCCTAGTTGAATTGCTAGGTCTTGATATCTGGCTTGATCGCCCCATTAAGGCACAAGTATTCTGCACCCTTGGAAGTTTTGACACTATATGGTGCGGAAGTGGACGGTTCCAGCGTTGAAAGTAATCTGACAGAGCGGGAACGTGACGTCTTACAGCTCATTGCGTCTGGAAAGAGCAGTAAGGAGATTGCGCGCCATCTTGGAATATCCATAGGTGGTGTTAACTTCCATATATTGAACGCCATGAAGAAGCTTGGTGCCGCGACGCGGGCGCATGCCGTCGCACGCGCTATTTTCCTCGGCCTTCTTCTACCGGAAATCGGGCGGAACTAGCCCAGTATAAACAGGCGCAGGTTGTGCGAGATTGGGGATCGGAACGGTGCCGGACTTTTTGGGGGCTGAACACGACGGCATGGCCGAGGGAGCCGACCGGCAGATTCTGTTCGAAGGCGCCGTCCTTGCCCTTATGGACCAAATCCTCGAAACCGGCCGCAGGATCGATCTGGCGGTCGCCGAGTACCTGAAGATTTTCCCCATCGCCCCCGCCGAATTCCATATCCGGCCCGACCTGATCATCTGCGTTTCCGACTGCCAAAGCCTGCTGCGCCATGCGGCAGGCGTCGATAACGACATCCGTCAGATCCTTGCCGACACCACCCGGGCATGGCGGGGCATGAAGACCGCCGACCGCCTGTCCACCTCGGGCGGGGTCACCCGGATTCAGGCCTGCATCGGCAACATCCGCCGGGCCATCGCCTCTATCACCTGATCCCCGCCATCACCGCGAAGCTGACGTTCTTGTAGCGGCACTCCACCTCGGCCAGACCGGCCTGGCGCAGCCATCCCAGCTGCGGCGCCAACGGCGCGCGGCGATCCAGGGTCTGGCGCTCGATGGCGGCCGCGACATCGTCGTCCGACACGCCGGCGCGGCGGATGGACTCGTGCCAGTGGGTCCAATAGCGCGCCTCCATCTCCGGAGTGTCGCCCGCCACCTGATCGGCGTTGAGCACCAGCCCGCCGGGACGCACGGCGCGGGCCATGGCGGCGTAGACCGCCCGCTTGCCCTCATCCTCCAGATGGTGGATGGACAGCGCCGACATCACCACGTCGTAGGCGCCCTCTTCCGCCAGATCGAGGTGGTTCATCACCCGAAGCTCCACCGGAACCGAGCGCCCGGCGAAGCGCTCACGGGCCTGGGCCAGCATGCCCTCGGCCAGATCGGTCAGCACCAGTCGGGCGTCGGGCAGGCGTTCGGCCACCAGGGCGGAGAGCAATCCGGTCCCCGCCCCCAGGTCGAGAATGTGCGCAGCCGGCGGCGCGTATTCCGCCACCAGATCCAGGGCGGCACCGTAGAAATCGTCGAAGCACGGAATCAACTGGCGGCGCAGGCCGTCATAGGAGCGGGCGGCACGGTTGAAGGCGGCCTCGACTGTTAAAGGCATATTACACTTCCCTCAAATAAGGAGCTTTCCAACACCCGGGGATATTGGACTATCATTGCCCCTCGATGTCAGCCGAGAAAGGATCACCGGTGAGCCAGGAACATCCCTTTGCCCAATATGTCCGCATTCTCGGCAAGGGGCCGCGCCTGTCGCGCCCGCTGACCTTCGAGGAGGCCCGCGACGCCTTCGCCATGGTGCTGAAGGGCGGCGTGGAGCCGGTGCAATTGGGGGCCTTCCTCTGCCTGCTTCGGGTCAAGACCGAGACGCCGGAAGAGGCCGCCGGGCTGGCCGCCGCCATCCGCACCAGCATCACCCCACCCCGGGGCGCGCCCAAGGTGGACCTGGACTGGTCCAGCTATGCCGGCAAGACCCGCCAGTTGCCCTATTACCTGCTGGCCGCACTGGCCCTGGCCGGTCACGGCATCCGGGTGTTCATGCACGGCTCGGAAGGCCACACCGCCGGGCGGGTCTGGACGTCCGAGGCCCTTTCCGCCCTGGGGCTGACGCAAAGCACCTCCATGGCCGACGCGGTGGCGCGGCTGGAGCGCGGCAACTTCGCCTATATGACGCTGGAACACCTGTCGCCGCCGCTGCACGCCATCATGGAGCTCCGCCACAAGCTGGGCCTGCGCTCGCCGGTCCACACCGTGGCGCGCCTCGCCAATCCCTTTGGCGCGTCCTGCGCGCTGTCTTCCGTCTCGCACCCCGCCTACGCCCCGGTGCATCAGGAGGCCTCGCGCCTGTTGGGCGAGGCCCGCATGGCGGTGTTCAAGGGCGAAGGCGGCGAGGTGGAGCGCCGCCCGGAAAAGGCCTGCGAGGTGCTCTCCCTGGTGGACGGCCAGCCGCTGACCGAGGACTGGCCCGCTTTGGTCGACGGCGCGCGGCCCCACGAGGAGCATCTGGACCTCGACCGCCTCAAGGCGCTGTGGAGCGGCGCCGAATCCAACGAGACGGCCAGCGCCGCCATCGCCGGCACCATGGCCATCGCGTTGCGCGCCATGGGCCGCGCGTCTTCCGTGGACGAGGCCGAGGGCATGGCCCAGGTGATGTGGCGCGAACGGACCAGGGCCAAGGTGCCGGGGGCGGCTTGAACACGCGTCCCGCCCCCCGGCTGCTGATTTCGGCGGCCCACAAATCCTCGGGCAAGACCACGGTGACGGTGGGCCTCGCCGCCGCTCTGCGGGCGCGCGGACTGGCCGTCCAGCCGTTCAAGAAGGGCCCCGACTACATCGATCCCCTGTGGCTGGGCGCCGCCACCGGGCGGGCCTGCCGCAACCTGGACTTCCACACCCAGCCGCCGGCGCTCATCCGCCAGACCTTCGAGCGGGATTCCGCCGGCGCCGACATCAGCCTGATCGAAGGCAACAAGGGCCTTTACGACGGCGTCGACCTGGAAGGGTCCAATTCCTCGGCCATGCTGGCCCAGTGGCTGGACGCGCCCGTGGTGCTGGTGGTGGATTGCCAGGGCATGACGCGGGGCGTGGCGCCGCTCCTGATCGGCTACCAGGCCTTCGACCCCACGCTGAAGATCGCCGGCGTCATCCTCAACAAGGTCAGCGGCCCCCGCCACGAGAAAAAGCTGCGCGAGGTGGTGGCCCACTACACCCGCATTCCCGTCCTGGGCGCCGTCCATCGCGGTCCCGACATGGAGATCATGGAGCGGCATCTGGGCCTGGTCCCCGCCAACGAGGCGCAAGCGGCCACCGCTGCCATCGACCGCCTCGCCCATGCGGTGTCGTCCCAGGTGGATCTGGACGCCCTGATCGCCCTGGCCCGGGCCGCCCCGCCGGTGGAGGTGGCCGGGCACGCCGTTCCCGCCCGGCCCGCGCCCTCGTTGCGCATCGGCGTCGCCAGGGATGCCGCCTTCGGCTTCTATTACCGCGACGACATGGAGGCGCTGGAGGCCGCCGGCGCCGAGTTGGTGCCCTTCGACGCCACGCGCGACCCGCACCTGCCCCCCGGCCTGGACGGGCTGTTCATCGGCGGCGGCTTTCCCGAGACGCAAGGCGCGGCGCTGGAGGCCAACGCCTCGCTCCGGGCCGAGATCAGGGAGAAGGGTCTGGCCGGGCTGCCCATCTACGCCGAATGCGGCGGGCTGATGTATCTGTCGCGCGCCATCGTCTGGAAGGGTGAAAAGCGCGAGATGGTCGGGCTGATCCCCGCCGACGCGGTGATGCACAAGGCCCCCCAGGGAAGGGGATACGTCCGCCTGCGCGAGACGGAAGCCTTCCCCTGGCCCCGGCTGGAGGACGGTCCCGGCGTGCTGCCCGCCCATGAATTCCACCATTCCCGCCTGGAGAACATGGACGGCAATCCCCGCTTCGCCTATCAGGTCATCCGCGGCACCGGCATCGCCGAAAAGCAGGACGGCTTGATAATCGCCAACACGCTCGCCACCTATGCCCACATGCGATCCGTCGGCGCCAATCCCTGGGCTCCGCGGTTCGTGGCGTTCGTGCGTGCGGTGAAGGCGGGGCAGCATTGATGTTTTTTAATAAGGCGGGCCTTTACCCACCCGCCGGGCTATGGAACAGTGCCCGGCCATGATTACCATCGACAATCTCAGCCACACCTATCCGGGCACGCGCAAGATGCCGCCCCGGAAGGCCATCGCGGACCTGACCCTGGATGTTCGGGACGGCGAGTTCGCCATCCTGTCCGGCCCCAACGGCAGCGGCAAGTCCACCCTGTTCCGCATCCTGTGCGGCATGACCCTGCCCGGCCAGGGCAAGGTCACGGTGGGCGGCTTCGACCTGTTCGCCCAGCCCGCCCGGGTGCGCGAGATCATGGGCGTGGTGTTTCAAAGCCCGGCGGTGGACAAGCACCTGTCGGTGGGCGAGAACCTGAAGATCCATGCCGACCTCTATGGCCTGACCGGCGCGAACTTCGCCCGCCGCCGCGACGAGGCGCTGTCCTGGACCGATCTCGACGGCCGCCTGGACCAGAAGGTGGACACCCTGTCGGGCGGACTGGCGCGGCAGGTGGAGCTGGCCAAGGTGCTGATGACCGACCCCAAGGTGCTGCTGCTCGACGAGCCCACCACCGGTCTGGACCCCATGAGCCGGCGCAACTTCCTAGGCGCGCTGCACCGCCTGCAAAAGGAGCGCGGCATGACCGTGCTGATGACCAGCCACGTGTTCTCCGAGGCCGACGACGTGGACCGCGTCGCCATCATGCGCGAGGGCAAGCTGCTGGCCCACGACACGCCTGCCGCCCTGAAGGCCATGATCGGCACCGAGATGGTGGTGGTCCAGGCGCGTGACGCCGAGGCCCTGGCCGCCCGCCTGCGTGCCGAGATGGGCCTCGCCGTGCGCTGCATCGGCGACGAGGTCCGCCTGGAGGAGACCGAGAACGGCGAAAGCCTGCCGCTGCTCGAACGCATCCTGGACAAGTACCGCGCCGACATCGCCTCCATCGCCATCAAGCAGCCGGGCCTGGACGACGTCTTCGTCCACGTCACCAGCAAGGCGGTTCCCGACCACGCCTTGGCGCTCGAACTCAGGAAGGCGGCATCATGACCGGCATGGCCCCCGTCGCCTTCTCGCTGGCCAAGCGCGAGTTCACCCGCTTCATCCGCCAGCCCCAGCGCGTGGTCGGCACCGTGGCGCAGCCGCTGCTGTTCTGGCTGTTCCTGGGCGCCGGCTTCGGCGGCTCGTTCCGCCCGGCGGGCATGGAGAACGTCACCTATCTCGAATACTTCTATCCCGGCGTGATGCTGATGATGATGCTGTTCGCATCCATCTTCTCGTCCATCACCATCATCGAGGACCGCGACGCCGGCTTCCTGCAGGGCGTGCTGGTGGCGCCCGTGTCTCGCCTGGCCATCGTCCTGGGCAAGGTGCTGGGCGCCACCTCCATCGCCATGATCCAGACCCTGATCTTCACCATTGCCGCACCCTTCCTGGGCCTGCATCTGGGAGCGGGCGCGCTGGTCCTGCTGCTGATGGGCTTCCTGCTCACCGGCATCGGCTTTTCCGCGCTGGGCTTCCTGCTGGCCTGGGGGATGAAGTCCACCTCGGCCTTCCACGCGGTGATGATGGTGTTCCTGATGCCCCTGTGGATGCTGTCGGGCGCGCTGTTTCCCATCGGCAACGTGCCGGGCTGGATGAAGGCGGTGATGCTGGCCAATCCGGTCAGCCACGCCTTGGTGATCATCCGCGCCCCCTTCTACGGCGGGCCGGAACGGTTGTTCACCGACACCTCCTACCTGGCGTCCCTGGCGGTGACCCTGGCCTGGGCCGGGCTGTGCCTGGGCCTGTCCATGGCCCGCGTCAACAAGCGCGAGCGCGGAGTGTCGTAGCCCCTTTTCTTACGCCTCCCCCACCCGATATATCTTGTCGTTCCTGCGTCGCGGAAAGCGCAAGGTGATAGGGTGATTACCCTCTTTTCTTATTTCGGATTCAGTGCAGACTGCGCCACGACGAGGGGGCTCGGTCGATAAGGGGGAGCGTCATGGCTGGCCGGGTGCGCCTGGGGCTGCAATTCAGCATCGTGTTGATCATCGCCTTCGTCGTGGTCTGCCTGACGGTGACCACGGCGGGCAGCATCTATTTTTCCAGCACCAACGCCGCCCGCGAGGGCGCCCGGCGCCTGTTCGGCGAGATCACCGCCAAGGTCGCCGACCGGGTGGAGGGCCAGATCGGCGACCTGCTGGACCTGGCGGGCCTGGGCGCCGCGCTGCCGGCCTTTGGCCAGCCCATCGGCAACGACCACCCGTCGATCCCCTTCATGCTGCGCCTGTTGGAGCAGAACGCCAGCCTCTATGCCGCCTATGTGGCGCAGATCGACGGCGCCTTCCTGCAGGTGATCGCGGCGCGCGACGACGCGCGCATCCGCGCCGCCGCGGGCCAAGCGCCGGCCGGCACCCATTTCGTCATCCGCACCATCGCCGCCGGCCCCGACGGCAAGCGCCGCGAAACGTGGACATTCCTCGACGCCGCCTCCCGGCCGCTGGGCTCGGCGTCCAAGGACGACCCCACCTATGACCCCCGCCTGCGCCCCTGGTACAAGGCGGCGCTGACCGGTAATGGCAGCGTGCTGTCCGAGCCCTACATCTTCAATTCGCTGCAGGCGCCGGGACTGACCGCGTCGCGCATGGCCGCCACCGAGGGAACGGTGTTCGGCGTCGACATCGCGCTGAAGGGCCTGTCGGATTTCGCCGCCCAGCAGAACGTCTCGCCCCATGGCGGCGTGGTGCTGCTCGACCTGAACCGCCGCATCCTGGCCGCCGCGCCGCAATTGCTGGCCGGAGCCGACAAGGAGCCCGCCGCCCTGGCCGACCTCGCCTCGGTGCCGGCCCCCCTGCTCCGCGTCCTGGGCGAGGTCCCGCCGGGCGAGGCCCAACTGCGCCCCGCCATCCGGGGCGAGGTTCTGGCCCAGATGACCGAATGGCGCCATGCCAGCGGCCAGGCCATCGGCATCGGCGTCGCCGCGCCCTTCGACGACTTCACCGGCCCCATCCGCGACATGCAGGTGCGCATCCTCAACGCCGCCGGGCTGGTGCTGCTGGTGGTGGTGCCGCTGGCCATGCTGTTCGCCCGGCGCATCGCCCGCTCGGTCCGCCATCTGGTGGCCGAGGCGTCCCGGGTGCGCGAGTTCGACTTCTCGGGCGCCGCCCCCCACGCCTCGCTGATCACCGAGTTCCACGACCTGTCCGAGGCGTTCGGACTGATGAAGGAGACCATCCAGGGCCGCACCACCGACCTGGCCGCCGCCCAGAAGCGGCTGGAGCGGGTGGTGGACCTAGGCATCGCCATGTCGGCGGAGCGCGACCACGGCGTCTTGATGGAAATGATCCTGATGGGCGCCAAGGAGCTGACCAACGCCGACGGCGGCACGCTCTACATCCGCGACACCGACAACAACCTGCGTTTCCAGATCATCCGCAACGACACCTTGAACATCCGCATGGGCGGCGCCCACGAGGAGCCGCCCTCGCTGCCCCCCGTCCCCATGTTCAAGGACGGCAAGGAGAACCACAACAACGTGGTCAGCCATGCGGTGCATGCCCAGACCACGGTCAACATCCCCGACGCCTACGACGACACCGAGTTCGATTTCTCCGGCACCAAGGCCTTCGACGCGCGCACCAATTACAAGTCGGTCTCGTTCATGACCGTGCCGTTGAAGCCTAGGGGCGGCGACATCATCGGCGCGGTGCAGCTGATCAACTCGCGCCCCCACGGCCAAGACGAGATCGTGCCGTTCTCGCCCGAGATCCAGCGCTTCGTCGAGGCCCTGGCTGCCCAGGCCGCCACCGCGCTCTATAACCGCGACCTGCTGGACCAGCAGGAACGGCTGATGGACGCCATGATCCAGATCATCGCCGGCGCCATCGACGCCAAGAGCCCCTATACCGGCGGCCATTGCGAGCGCGTGCCCGAACTGTCGCTGATGCTGGCGGAGGAAGCCTGCCAGGTGACCGAAGGCTCGCTGGCCGACTTCGCCTTCACCACGCCCGACGAGTGGCGCGAGTTCAAGATCGGCGCCTGGCTGCATGATTGCGGCAAGGTCACCACCCCGGAATACGTGGTGGACAAGGCCACCAAGCTGGAGACCATCCACAACCGCATCCACGAGGTGCGCACCCGCTTCGAGGTGCTGCTGAGGGACGAGCGCATCCGCATGCTGGAGGCCATCGTCGCCGGTACCCCGGCGGACGAGGCGGAGGCCGCCTTCAGGACAGCCGAGGCGGCGCTGATCGACGATTTCGCCTTCATCGCCGAGTGCAATCTGGGCGGCGAATTCATGGCGCCGGAAAAGGTCGACCGGCTGAAATCCATCGCCACCAAGACCTGGCTGCGCCATTTCGACGACCGCCTGGGCCTGGCGCACGAGGAACTGCGTCGCTACGAGGGCGAGCCCGAGCCGCTGCCCGCCACCGAACGATTGCTGGCCGACAAGCCGCAGCACGTCATCCCGCGGCCGACCAATACGGAACTGTTCGACCCCGCCTACGGCTTCAAGACCAAGATCCCCGAGAACCTCTACAATTTCGGCGAGGTCTACAATCTGTCGGTGGGACGCGGAACGCTGTCCGAGGAAGAGCGCTTCAAGATCAACGAGCACATCATCCAGACCATCATCATGTTGAAGCGCCTGCCCTTCCCCAAGCACCTGTCGCGGGTGGTGGAATATGCCGGCGCCCATCACGAGACGCTGATCGGCACCGGATACCCGAAGAAGCTGGCGGCCGAGGACCTGTCCGTTCCCGCCCGCATCACCGCCATCGCCGACATCTTCGAGGCGCTGACCGCCTCGGACCGCCCCTACAAGAAGGCCAAGACCCTGTCGGAATGCGTGAAGATCCTGAGCTTCTTCAAAAAGGACAAGCACATCGATCCCGACCTGTTCGACCTGTTCCTGACCTCGGGCGTCTATCGGCGCTATGCCGAACGCTACCTGAAGCCGGAACAGATCGACGAGGTGGACATCTCCCTCTATCTGGGGTGAGGGCGCATCCTCCCCCTCTCCCGCTTGCGGGAGAGGGGATAGGTGCATGTCCTGGGGTGAGGCCTCAGCCCGCCGCCGGCAGGGTGAAGCGGAAGGAGGTTCCCTCGCCCGGAACCGAATCCACCCAAATGCGCCCCCCATGGCGCTCGACGATCTTCTTGCAGATGGCCAGGCCGATGCCGGTGCCTTCGTAGCGCTCGGCGGTGTGCAGCCGCTGGAAGATGCGGAAGATGCGCTCGAAGTACTGGGATTCGATGCCGATGCCGTTGTCGGCCACGGTGAATTCCCACTCGGCCCCCTCGCGCCGCCACGTCACTGAAATGCGCGGCGCCCGGTCGAGGGCGCGGTACTTGACGGCGTTGCCGACCAGATTCTGGAACAGGCGGATGATCTGGTCGGGGTCGCCCATCACCCAGGGGGCGTCGCCATCGTGGGGGATCGTCACCTCGGTTCCGCTTTCGGCGATGGTAAGCTCCAGATGGCGGAGCGCCTGCCGAAGGGCCGGGTCGATCTCCATGGCGACGATGGGCGCGCCCTTGCGCTCGATGCGCGAGAACTCCAGCAGGTCGAGCACCAGCTTGTCCATGCGCTTGGCGCCGTCGCGGGCGAAGGCCAGGAATTCCAGCCCGTCGCCCTCCAGCCGCGAGCCGAACCGGCGCTCCAGCAAGGAGAGATAGCTTGAGATCATCCGCAACGGTTCGCGCAGGTCATGGCTGGCCACATAGGCGAACTGCTCCAGCTCGGCGTTGGAGCGCTCCAGTTCCGCCAGATAGGTCTTCACCTTGGCCTCGGCCAGGGTCTGGGCGGTGATGTCGCGGGAATAGACGGCCACCTTGTCGGGGACGCCGTCGGGGCCGGGCACCGGGTAGATGGAATTGTCCAGGTAGAGCTCGCCGCGCCGGTCCAGGTAATGGATGGCCTCGCCGGTTTCCACCACCCGGCCGACGGTGATCTCGCGGGCCTTGGCCACCTCGGGCGGGAACATGTCCCACAGGCACGAACCGGTCAGCTCGGCCGCGGACCGGTGGCCAAATCTCTCGGCCATCACCTCGTTGACCGCCAGCAGGGTGCCGTCGGGCCGAAACAGCATGATGGCGTCGGACGAGGCGTCCAGCATGGCCTGGATCAGCGCCTGGTTCTCGCGGATATAGATCTCGATCCGCTTGCGTTCCTCGATCAGGCGGACGACGCCTTCGGTTCCCGCCCGGCGGCCGTCGGCATCATAGTAGAAGCGCGACGAGGTCGAGGCCCAGACCACCCTTCCGTCCTTGTGACGCATGCGCAGTTCGTAATCGAGGACCGAGCCGCCGCCGGCTTCCAGCGCCGCGATCAGATTGGTCCGGCTGTCGGGAGCGCCGTGGTAGAAGGCGGCGTCGTGGCCCAGCACCTCGTCCACCGGGTAGCCCAGCAGGGTTTCCACCGAGCGCGAGATCATCAGCAGCCGCCCCTCGTTGTCGGTGCGGTAGAAGATGTCGGGCATGTTGTCGAGGATGGCCCGCAGATCGGCCTCGGAGCGGCGCAGCTCGGCCTGGGCCTCCAGCTGGCGGGCGATCTGGGTTTCCAGCGCCTCGGCCTGCCGCGAAACCTCCTGGCCCAGCAGGCCGGTCAGCCGCTCGCTGTCGACCAGCATCAGCGCGATCAGGATCACCACATAGGCCAGCCCCGCCAGGATGTAGTAGAAGGCGAGGAATCCCTTGATCGCGACGAATTCATGGATCGGGTCGCCACCCGCCACGGCCAGGCCGCGCACCAGCAGAATGACGGCCCAGCCGCCCAGCACCGCCTGAAGCAGGGTGAGGCCCAGCCGACCCGGCTCCGCCCAGCGGCGGCGATGAACCGTCAAGGCAGCGTGCAGGAACAACGGCACCCGCATCAGCGACGCCAGGACGATGCGCCCGCCGATGCTGTCCTCGCCGAACAGGAAGTAGGTCTCTCCCGCCATGTAGAGCAGAACGAAGGCCAGATAGGCCACGGGGCGGACCGGCCGCTCCGCCAGTTGGAGGCAGCAGGCATGGAGCGCCACCGCAGCCACGGACAGCAGCAGGTTGCCGCCCAGGACCGAAACGGCGGGGGACAGGGCTCCCATATGAATGAGCAGCAGCAGGCCGATCCCATAGCAGAACGCCGATGCGCTGAACGCACCCCAGCGGCGGTCACGGTAGCGGGCCAGTCCGTAGCCGGCGAACACAAGGCCTGCCGCCATGGATGTCATGGCAGCCGTGAACCCTAATGTGCCGACATCCAGTCGAAGCATCGAGCTGAACTCCCCCCCTATGCCTTTCGGCTGGGTTATCTCAAGATTACGTGGTCCGACCAGTTCCGTCCATAGTGGCAATTCCCATGGGGTCCTTGACCCATGGCGCGTCCTCCCCACCTTCATGGAAGGACACGGAGACCAGTATGCATCGCTTCATTCCCGCCAACCCGCTCGGTTCCGTCATGGCTTCCATGATCGCGGCCCTCGGCCTGGCCGGTGCCGCCATGGCCGGGGCGGCGCAAGACCGTCTCGACTGGACGTCCCTTTCCCTGCCGGCCATCTCCGGCGGGCAGGTGGAGGCCAATTCCCTGAAGGGCAAGGTGGTGCTGGTGGTCAACACCGCGTCCCGATGCGGCTTCACGCCCCAATACCAGGGGCTGGAGGCGCTGTGGCGGGACTATCGCGGCCGGGGCCTGGTGGTCCTGGGGGTGCCGTCCAACGATTTCGGCGCGCAGGAACCCGGCTCCAACGCCGAGGTGGCCAGCTTCTGCGAGATCAATTTCGGCGTCGACTTTCCCCTGCTGGAAAAGCAGGTGGTGACCGGCCCAGCCGCGCATCCGTTCTACCGCTGGGCGGCGGAGCGCACGGGACCGCTGGGCGTGCCGCGCTGGAACTTCCACAAGATCCTGGTGGGCCGCGACGGACGGCTGGTAGACTGGTTCGCCAGCACCACCGCGCCCGACGCCGCCCGGCTGCGCGCCGCCATCGACAAAGCGCTGGCCGAGCCTAGCTCATGAAGCCCGGCCGCTCCCGGTTGGTCCAGGTGGCCGGCCCCTTGCCGGGAAACACCGACTTCTCGCCCCGGTAATAAGCCCGATAGGCCGCCACCGGGTCGGGACCGCGATAGGGTTCGGGCATGGCCTGGGGCGGGTCGACCCAGCCGTGGTCGGGGATCGGCGGCACGGGCGGCAAGGCGGCGATGATTTCGGCGGACGCGTGGACCCGGCCACGGCGATGGGTGTATTCCGCGCCCAGCGCCAGCCCCAGTTCCCGCACCCAGGCCCAATGGCTGAGGCTGTCGCCGGTCCACAGCACCGAAGGATGGCGGGCATGGGTGGGACGGTAGGGGGCCTCGACGCCGTGGCGGTGCAGCACGGCGCAAAGGATCTGGGCCGTCTCCAGGACCATCTTGACCACATGCTGGTCGGAATGCAGACGGGCCGCCGCCACGGGGTCACGGTCGAGGAAAAAGATGTTCACGGCCGGGTGAACGCAAACGCCCTACGCCGCCTGGGCGCAGATGTCGGGGAAGCGGGCGGCTTCGATCCATTCGCGGCTGACGGTGCCGCCGTTGCGGCCCAGCACCGCGTACCAGACGATATCGTCGGCCACGCGAATGATCTCGCACAGAGCCTGCTTCTTTTCGCCCACCGCGAGTGCATCCTCGCAGATCAGGCTGGAATGAACGAAGCGCAGGCCGAATGACGGTTTCATAATATGCTCCATGCACTGGTCATCGGGGATCGCGACACTGGGTCATTCCTTGATGACGCAGTGCAGCATAGCCCGATTTTCCTTACGGAGTCATTTACGCCACCGTGACATCGCCGACATGGCGACCCGCTCCCAGCGCATGGCTGGGAGGCTCAGTCCCGGAAGTTGATGTACTGGAGGGGCTGGTCCACCTCCAGCTTGCGCAGCAGGGCGATGGCCTCCTGCAGGTCGTCACGCTTCTTGCCGCTGACGCGCAATTCGTCGCCCTGGATGGCGACCTGCACCTTCAGCTTGGCGTCCTTGATCTCCTTGACCAGGCGCTTGGCCAGCACCGCCTCGATGCCGTCCTTGATGCGGACCTCCTGGCGGACGGTATTGCCCGAGGCCTTTTCCACGTTCTTGTAGTCCAGCGCCTTGGGATCGACCTTGCGCCGGGTGAAGTGGACGCTGAGCAGCTCGTGCATGGTCTTGAGCTTGGAATCGTCATCGGCCAGGACGGTAATCATCTGGTCCTTGCGCTCCACCGAGCATTTGGAACCCTTGAAATCGAAGCGCTGGGCCACTTCGCGGGTGATGCCCGCCAGGGCGTTATCGACCTCGGCAAGGTCGGTCTTGGAAACGACGTCGAAGGAGGGCATGGCGAAACCTCGGCTTTTCTGGGTTGGCGCGAGGATACGGAACAGGGGGCGGGGTTTCAACCCCGACACCACCCCATCATCTTGCGGTGCGGTACAAACCCCTATACTCTTGGCCAGAATTTCCAAGGGGGTGCAACGTGGCGGATTCGCAGGATATTTCCCCGGCCGATTTCGAGGCCATGGTCGATCGCCTGATCGAGGGCGGCTACCGCTCGCTGCCGGACGTCAGCGGCCCGCTGGCCGACAAGCTCCGGACCCTGGCGGGCAAGCTGGAGGACCGCTCGCGGTCGCTGCTGGTCCAGTCGGTGGGCATGTCCATCCACCTCAACGGCACCGTGACCCAGGCGGTGCACACGCTGCGCTCCATCCGCGAGATGAGCCGGCGCATGGCCACCATCTCCGCCTCGACCGAGGAACTGGTGTCCACCGTGCAGGCCATCGCCCGCACCTCGGAACTGGCGGCCGCCAACGCCCGTTCGGTCCAGGACGTCTCGGACGAGGGTGCGCGCAGCACCGAGGCGGTGGTCAGCACCATGCAGAGCATCGTCACCACGGTGAACGACGCCGCGTCGCGCGTGTCGCGCCTGACCGAGGCGTCGTCCTCCATCGGCGCCAGCGTCAAGCAGATCGAGCAGATCGCGCGCCAGACCAACATCCTGGCGCTGAACGCCACCATCGAGGCGGCGCGTGCCGGCGAGTTCGGCAAGGGCTTCGCCGTGGTGGCCACCGAAGTGAAGAACCTGGCCAATCAGGTGGGACAGGCCACCCAGGAGATCCGCGCCCGCATCAACATGCTGACCGAGGAAACCGCCGCCATCCTGACCGGCATGGGCAAGGGCGCCGAGACGGTGCGCGAAGGCGAGCAGGTGGTGCTGGGCTCGGTGGACAAGATGCGCACCGTCAGCCACGAAATCCGCGACGTCACCACCTTGATGCAGGAAATCTCCCAGCATCTGGCGCAGCAGCGCGAGGCCGCCCAGGAAATCGCCGACAACCTGGAGGCCGCCGCCGCCCGCTCGGTGGACGACACCAAGGCCATCAACACGGTGATCGACATCTCGTCCAAGGCCAGCGGCAACCTGGCCGAGATGCTGAACGAGATGAACCTGGTGGAAATGCGCAACGCGGTGATCCACCTGGCCAAGTCGGACCACATGATCTGGCGCCGCCGCCTGGCCGAGATGCTGGCCGAAAAGACCACCATCAACCCCGACGAGCTGGCCAGCCACAAGAGCTGCCGCCTGGGCAAGTGGTACTACTCGGTCACCGACGAGAAGATCAGGAACCATCCCGCCTTCCGCGCCCTGGAAGCCCCGCACGAGCGGGTCCACCAGTTGGGCATCGAGGCGGCGCGCCGGTTCCGCGACAACGATTTCGACGGCGCCGTCGATTCCGTGTCGGCCATCGAAGGGCCGTCGCAGGAAGTCCAGAACCTGCTGGACGAACTGGCCACCGCCTTCAGCTGAGGATGCGGGCGGGACGCCCGCGCTCCGACAGAAGGGCGACATTCCCTTGGAGCGCGGGCGTCCCGCCCGCTCCCGTCACGGCCGCCGGATGCTGACCAGGGTCAGGTCGTCCGGCGGTTCGCCCGGCACCTTGTCCCGGAAACGGGTCAGCACCTCGTCGGCCAGGGAATGGCCGGCCTGGGCGCCGAGAACCCAGGCACGCAAGGCATCCTGGTCGCAGGCCAGCGCGCCGTCGCTTCCCAGACTTTCCACCAGCGCGTCGGAATAGGCCAGCAGCGCCGCGCCATGCGGCAGGTCGACGTGGCTTTCCTCGTATTCGGCGTCGGCGAAGGCACCGAGCGGCGGTCCGTCGGAATCGAGGAAGCGGACCTCGCCATCCACCACCAGGACCGGCGGCGGCGAAGCCGCGCCGGCATAGGTCATGGACCCCGTCTCCGTGTCGATCAGGGCGGCGAAGGCGGCGGCGAACTGGCCCGAGCGCAGCACCGCCTTCAGTTCCAGGTTGAGGTATTCCAGCAGGGCCGAAGGCGACGGCATGCGGCGCGGCAGACGCGACAGCAGGAGATGCAGGCGAAAGACGTTGAAGGCCGCCACCGGACCATGGCCGGTGAAATCCGCCACCAGCAGGAACAGCTGGTTGGGGCCGGCGGGCAGCACCGTCCAGAAATCGCCCCCCAGTTCGGACGAGCTTTCGATGCGCCCGTCCACCACCAGGCCGTGGCGGATGCGGATGGCGGACAATTCCGCCGAGGTCGGCATCAGGGCGGCCTGGGCGCCGCGCGCGGCGCGCAATTCCTCGTGGACCCGTTCCTGATACGCGGTCAGGCGATCCATGGCCTGGCCGAGGCGCAGATGCACGCCCACCCGGGCGGCGACCTCGTTGGCGTCGATGGGCTTGGCCACCATGTCGCTGCCGCCCACCGCGAAACAGGTGTTGCGGTCGGCGGGGCCGTCGAGCGCGGTGACGAAGATCACCGGCAGCTCGGTCAGGGGATACAGGCGGCGCAGGCGGCGGCACATCTCGAAGCCGTCCATGCCCGGCATCATGACGTCGAGCAGGACGAGGTCGGGCTTCTCGCGCTCGATGGCGGCCAGCCCCTTTTCCCCGGATTCCGCGGATTCCACCCGCCCGACGCCCATGCGCAGCAGCAGGGTTTCCATCAGCACCCGGTTCATCTGGTTGTCGTCCACCACCAGAACACGCACGCTTTCCAGCCCCAGCGGCCCGGGCCGCAGCTGGCGGGTGGGAATGATCAGGGTGGCGATGGTCCGCCGCCCGCCCTCCTCGGTGCGCAGGTCCGAGACCATGCTTTCCAGCAGGAGCAGCCCGTGGGGCCGCCGGGGATTGGCGTGATGGTCCGGATGGTCGAAGCCCGGTCCGTCATCCTCCACCGCCAGCTCCAGGCGGTCGCCGACCAGGGAGGCGGAAATCTGCACGCGGCGCCCCGCCCGCTGAGGGTCGGCCAGGGCGGCCTCGATGCGCTCGCCGAAACCGTCCAGCCCCCCGCCCCCCTCGGAATCGATGCCGCCCACCATCAGGTTGCCGTGCAAAAGCGCGTTGGACACCATCTCCTGGACGATGAAGCCCAGGTCGAAGCTGTCGGTTCCCTGGGCCAGCAGCCGTTCCGCCAGGGCGTCGGCGAACGGAATGGCGACGTCGGCGCCATAGGCGGTGTCGCTGCGCAGCGACAGGCCCAGCCCGCCCTCGGCCAGATGGCGGCGAAAACACGGCCCCGCCGGATGCTCGCCGTTGGCCGAGGCCTCGATTCCCCCGATCCACGGCGCGGCAAGGCACTCGACCAGCGCTTCGGGGGTGAAGGTCTCGCGCACCATCACCGCCCGGTGGCCGCCCCGCCCCCCCTCGCCCGGAGCCCCACCTTCGCCCGGCGCATCGACCAGCGGCCAGCCCAGCAGCCGGATCTGCTTCTCGATTCGCGAGGAGATGCCCTCCATGACAGCAACGATGGTCATTGTTCCTTGCTCCGGCGCCAATTTAAGGCAAATCTTAGGTATGGGAACGCCCGTATGGGCTTTGACGTGACGGGGGCATTATGGAGCATGATTTCGATTCCCGCGATGGTGGTCTGACCATCAAGGTCAGCGGCCGGATGACCCACAAGGATCACAAGGCGTTTCGCGACATCCTGGGCCATATCAACAGCGCGGGATCGTCCAAGGTGCGGTTCGACCTGTCGCGGGTGGAGTTCATGGATTCATCGGCGCTGGGCATGCTGCTGATCGTGCGCGACGCCGCCGCCCAGCAACACCGCGACGTGGTGCTGAAAGGCGCCACCGGACAGGTGGAGACCCTGATGAAGGTGGCCAAGCTGCACAAGTACTTCACGGTCGAATAGGCGCATGGGCCGCATCATCTATCTGTGCCCGTTTCCGGGAAGCGTCATCACCGGAGGAGTGAAGACCGCCTACCGGCATGTGGAATTGCTGAGCGAGATGGGCTTTGACGCCTGGGTCTGGCAGCCCGACGGCAAGCCGTTCTGGTTCGCCTCGACCGCGCGGCGGCTGGAGGGCTTTTCCCCCGAGACGGTGCGGCCCGACGACGTGCTGGTCTTTCCCGAGGTCATCCAGTTTCCCGAATTCGCGCCCCTGCTTCATACCAGCCGCCCCTGCACCAAGCTTCTGTTCTGCCAAAATCAGTACTATGTGTTCAACGACCTGATTCCCAAGAACACCTACGCCCAATTGGGCTTTAAGGACGTGTTCTGCTCGTGCGAGCCCATCAGGCGGATGCTGGAAAGCGTGCTGGGGCTACGGGATGTGGCGCTGATCCCTTACGACATCGACCGCAACAAGTTCCGCCCCCGCGCCAAGACGCTGCAGATTGCCGCCATTCCACGCAAGATGCCGCGTCACGCCTCGATGATCGGCTTCATGTTCAAGGCCAAGTACCCCGACACCCGCCATGTGCCGTTCGTGGTGATCGAGAATTTCACCGAGGACCAGCTGGCCGAGACCCTGGGCGCCTCCGACATCCTGCTGGCGCTGAGCCACTTCGAGGGTTTGGGCCTGATCCCCATCGAGGCCATGGCGTCGGGATGCCTGGTTGCCGGCTATCACGGCTATGGCGGGCTGGAATACGCCCGGCCCGAAAACGGCTTCTGGTTCGGTTCGGACGAGCACGAAGCCGTAGCCGACGCGCTGCACAAGCTGGTCACCGGCATCCAGAACGGCGACGCCTGGATCGATTCCATGCGGGCCGAGGGACAGAAGGTGGCCGACCGCTACAATCTGCCCGCGACCCGCAAGGCCCTGGCGGATTACTACGGCGGCCTGGGGCTTCACCCCGGAACCTGAGTCTCCCGCGCCAGCATGGCCTCGGCCGCGTTTCGCCCGGCCGCGCGCATCTGTTCGATCATGGCGGCCCCGCCCTTGCCCCCCTCCTGGCCGAGCAGGTCGGCCGGCATGGCGATGCTGCGGATGTCCAGCGCCTGCAGCCGCACCAGATCCCTCGGCAGCCGCATGTTGGTGCGGCGCAGACGGGTCTGGATGAGCTCCAGGGATTCCAGGTCGCGCTTCAACGGCGCGTCGAACATCAGGCGCCGCATGCGGGCGAAGATGGGCTGGGCCTGGGTCGGCACCGCCTCCTCGGCCGCCGGCATCAGCTTGACCAGCAGCAGTGTGCTGCACCGGCCGTCGAGAACCATGGGCAGAACCGGCGGATTGGCGGAAAAGCCGCCATCCCAATAGCTCTCGCCGTCGATCTCCACCGCATGATGAAGATAAGGCAGGCAGGACGAGGCCATCAGCACGTCCACCGACAATTCGGTCTCGCGGAAGATGCGCGGCGCTCCCGTCCGCACGTTGGTGGCCGAGAAGAACAGGGCGACGCGCCGCCCCTTGCAGGCCAGGGCGTCGAAGTCGATCAGGCGGCCGAGCAGCTCCCTGAGCGGATTGATGTTGAGCGGATTGAACTGGTAGGGCGACAGCAGGCGGGTCATCAGGTCCAACTGCAGGCTCACCCCCGGCGTGCCCAGCATGCGGAACAGCGCCATGCCGCCCACGCCGCGCCACAGCGCCTCCAGCCCCGCCTTGGCCTTGGCGCGGCCACCGGTGATCAGGCCGGAAACCATCACCGCGGCGTTGATGGCGCCGGCGCTGGCCCCGCTGATGGCCGCCGGCCGGAAGGCCCTTTCCTCCAGCAGGCGGTCAAGCACCCCCCAGGTGAAGGCGCCATAGGCCCCGCCGCCCTGCAAGGCCAATCCCAGCTCGGGCCGCAGCGGCGGCGGCAGATCTGACCGGGAATCGGACGAGCGCACATGCATGTGCGACACCCCCCACACTTTGGCCCACCCGGAAAAGCGGGCGGAATTGCGCCTTGTTTCGTCAGATCATCTTATACGACGCAGATGAAAGTTGCATACATGCAATATGCTGCTCACGAATGCGGTAGCAACACTTTATAGATGTATTTTTATGCAGAGAAAAAGCCCGGCCTGCCGACCGGGCTTTTTCTCAGTAGGACTTGGCGAAGATCACGTCCTGCGTCGCCGGACGGCCGCTCAGCACGCAGGTGCCGGGGGCGCCGTCCTGGTCGAACGGCACGTTGCGCACGGTGACGCTGTACTCGTCCAGCTTGGGCAGGGTGTCGGCGTCGCCGCACCACTTGGCGCGCACGAACTTGCGGCCGAAGGTGGTGTCGTCGGCGAACACCGAGAGGAACTCGTCCAGGGTCTTCACCGTCACCGTGCGGTCTTTGAGCGCATTGGCCGCCTGGGTGAACAGGGTGTTCTGAATGTCCTCCAGGATGGAGACGGCACGACCCACCAGTTCGTCCTTGGGCGTGATCTGGCCCTTCAGCTCGCCGTCACGGCGGATCATGGCGATGGTGCCGCCGGCCACGTCGCGCGGCCCCACCTCGCAGATGATGGGGGCGCCCTTCTTCACCCATTCCCAGCGCTTTTCCGGCGGAGCCAGGGGGCGGCGGTCCACATGCACCTTGAGGCGCTCGCCGGCATAGGTCTGGGCCGACAGTTCCTTGACGATGGGGGCCAGGAACTCCTCTATCAGCGCCTCGTCGCCGTCGGCCCGGGTGATGGGGACGAAGACGATCTGCTTGGGCGCGATGCGCGGCGGAATGCGCAGGCCGTTGTCGTCGGCGTGGCTCATGATCACGCCGCCGATCAGGCGGGTGGAGACGCCCCACGAGGTGGTGTAGCAGAACTCCTCGCCGCCCTGGGCGGTCTGGTAGCGGATGTTCTGGGCCTTGGCGAAATGCTGGCCGAGGAAATGCGAGGTGCCGGCCTGCAGCGCCTTGCCGTCCTGCATCATGGCCTCGATGGAATAGGTGCGGTCGGCGCCGGGGAAGCGCTCGTGCGCCGGCTTCTCGCCGACGATCACCGGCATGGCCAGCACGTCTTCCGACATGGCGCGGTAGACTTCCAGCATCTTCAAGGTTTCGTCCATGGCCTCTTGGGCCGTGGCGTGGGCAGTGTGGCCCTCCTGCCAGAGGAATTCGGCGGTGCGCAGGAAGATGCGCGGCCGCATCTCCCAGCGGACCACGTTGGCCCACTGGTTCACCAGCACGGGAAGGTCGCGGTAGGACTGGATCCAGCGGGAAAAGGCGTCGCCGATGATGGTCTCGGAGGTGGGGCGTACCACCAGCGGCTCTTCCAGCTTGCCCGACGGCACCAGCTTGCCGTCCTCGGCCACCAGGCGGTGGTGGGTGACCACCGCCATCTCCTTGGCGAAGCCCTCCACGTGGGCGGCTTCCTTTTCCAGGAACGACAGCGGGATGAACAGCGGGAAATAGCAGTTCTCGTGCCCGGTTTCCTTGATGCGGCGATCAAGGTCGCGCTGGATGGATTCCCACAAGCCATAGCCCCAGGGCTTGATCACCATGCAGCCGCGCACGGGCGAATTCTCCGCCATGTCGGAGGCCTTGATCACCTGCTGGTACCATTCGGGGAAGTTCTCCTCGCGGGTCGGAGTGACAGCGGTCTTCTTGGCCTTGGACATGGGTTCAATCCACCGGAACTGTGAGCACGCTTCCCGATAGCCCATCCGGACGGCTTTTTCCAGCCGGAACCGGCCTCCCGGCCCTACGTTTCATCATGCGAAACAGTTCTGTGACAAATGCGGCAATTGTTGATTTAGCACCCTCGGGACTAGAGTCGCCTCCAGCAAAGCCCATCACCCACGAGGTCTCCGATGTCCACCTTCTCCCACGCTTCCACCCAGCCCGTGATCCCCGCCATCGCCCCCCTCACCCAGGCGCTGTCGCCCCTGGCCGAGCCCATGGTGCGCGTCGCCGCCGGCCTGCTGCTGGTTCCCCATGGCGCCCAGAAGCTGTTCGGCTGGTTCGGCGGCTATGGCCTGGAAGCCACCGGCCAGTTCTTCGCCACCAAGCTGGGCCTGCCGGCCGGCATGGCGCTGGTGGCCGGGCTGATCGAATTCGCGGGCGGCCTGATGCTGGCGGCCGGCCTGGCCACCCGCGCCGTCGCCGCCCTGGCCACCGGCCTGTTGCTGGTGGCGGCGTTCGGCGTCCACCTGGGCAATGGCTTCTTCTGGACCGCCGGCGGCTTCGAATACCCCCTGCTGTGGGGCGTGGTCACGCTGGCCTTCGCCATCCGGGGCGGCGGCCGCTTCTCCGTCGACTCCCTGATCGGCCGCGAAATCTGATCGTTTTCCGGCTCTTCGCGGCGGCGCAAAATCCCTTTGCGCCGCCGCAATCTTGGCGCTATAAGAAGCGCCTCGCAGGCGACCGGAGTGTAGCTCAGCCTGGTAGAGCACTGTCTTCGGGAGGCAGGGGCCGGAGGTTCGAATCCTCTCACTCCGACCAATAAAGGCCAGTCAGTCCAATGGACCGACTGGCCTTTTCCTTTTCGTCAGGGCTCGGCGAGCAGGCGGATGTTGTCCAGCGCGGCCAGGAAGGGATCAGGCCTGACCCCGAGAGAGCCGCTAAAGGGAAGATCCAGCGACACGACGAGCAACAGGGTCAGGCCGATGACGACGGCATGGCTCACGATCACCGCCTCGCTGCCCGGCCCCGTGGACAGCAGCGCCGAGAAACACAGAATCACAGTGGTCCCGGAGATGACGACCAGATAGAAGATCCAAGGCATGCTGGCTTGCGCGCTGGAAATGCGCGCCCGGCGCAGGTCCGCCGACAGGTTCACCTGCGTCATCATGTCATTCAGCCACATCTGCTCCCGTTGGGTGGAGGCTGACATCTGGTGGGACAGGGTGAGCATGCGGCCGAAGATCTGCTTGGTGGCGGGGTCTTCCTCCATCCGCCGCATGGCGTACCATTCCTTGTCGACCACGGATTCGACATAGGCGACGAGGGTTTCACGGAACTCGGCCGTCTGGACGTCGCCATAGGCTTGCGCATCCCGGTAGAGACGTTCGAGAACGCTGGCCTCCCTGGCGGTGTCGGCCTCGGTGCGGTGAAACTCTCCGATGACCTGAATGCCGCTCAAGGCCAGGGTCATGGCGACCAGGGTCGTCGTCGGCTGGCGCAGGA
Source organism: Magnetospirillum sp. XM-1 (assembly GCF_001511835.1). Taxonomy (NCBI): domain Bacteria; kingdom Pseudomonadati; phylum Pseudomonadota; class Alphaproteobacteria; order Rhodospirillales; family Rhodospirillaceae; genus Magnetospirillum; species Magnetospirillum sp. XM-1. The sequence goes on along the minus strand of NZ_LN997848.1, from coordinate 1,814,060 downwards.
TGTTCGCCGCCTCGCGGGCGCGTCCGAACGTCTGGCCGCCGTGAGCCGCGTTGACGACCCAGCGCGCCAGCATCGCCACAGTCACGGCGCCGCCGACAAAGATCAGAGCCTGAGCCCAAAGGGGCAACATCAGAACCGACAACATGACGAAATCTTCCCGCGAATATCCAGCGGCGTTCCTTATATCACCGGGAAATTGACGGGCAATTTCTCATTGCGATGCCAGGGACGGCCTCAATGCCGCAGGATGCGCGCCAGGAACTGGGTGGCGCGCTCGCTGGAGGGCGCGGCGAAGAATGCCTCCTTGGGGGCGTCCTCGACGATGCGGCCGTGATCCATGAACACCACCCGGTCGGCGACGGTGCGGGCGAAGCCCATTTCGTGGGTGACCACCATCATGGTCATGCCGTCACGCGCCAGTTCCACCATGACGTCCAGCACCTCGCCGATCATCTCGGGGTCGAGCGCCGAGGTGGGCTCGTCGAACAGCATGCAATCGGGGTCCATGGCCAGGGCGCGGGCGATGGCGACGCGCTGCTGCTGGCCGCCGGACAGCTGGGCCGGGTGCTTGGCGGCGTGGGCGGCCAGCCCGACCCGTTCGAGCAAGCCTTGCGCCTTGGCGCGGGCCTCGTCGGCCGGGCGCCCCAACACCTTGACCGGCGCCAGGCACAGATTTTCCATCACACTCATGTGGGGAAACAGCTCGAAATGCTGGAACACCATGCCGACGCGGGCGCGCAGGCGGGTGAGGTCGGTGTCCGGCGCCTCGACCGCCACGCCGCTGACGGTGATCGAGCCACCGTCGAAGGGCTCCAGGCCGTTGACGCATTTGATCAGCGTCGACTTGCCCGACCCCGACGGGCCGCACACCACCACCACCTCGCCCTTGGCGACCCTGGTCGTGCAATCGTCCAGCACCTGGACGCTGCCGTACCATTTGGAAACGCCCTTGATCTCGATCATCTCCGCGCTCCGGCAAGACGCTTCACCACCTGGGACAGGCAGAAGCAGAGGACGAAATAGAGGCCGGCGGCGAAGAGGTACATCTCCACCGGCCGGTTGTAGTTCTTGCCCGCCACCTCGGCGGCCTTCAGCAGGTCCTTGGCGCCGATGGCGTAGACCAGGGACGAATCCTGGAACAAGACGATGGTCTGGGTCAGCAGCAGCGGGATCATGGCCCGGAAAGCCTGGGGCAGCACCACGAAGGCCATGATCTGCACCCGGCTCAGGCCCAGCGCCTGGGCCGCCCAGGTCTGGCCCTTGGGCACGCTGTTGATGCCGGCCCGCATGATCTCGGCATAGAAGGCCGCCTCGAACACCGTGAAGGTGATCAGCGCCGAGGTCTCGGCCCCCATGGGCGCGCCGGTCAGCAGCGGAATGGCCAGGAAGAACCACAGAATCACCAGGACCAGCGGAATGGAGCGCATGACGTTGACATAGGCCGCCGCCGCCCCGGCCAGCCACGCCGGCCCGGACAGGCGGGCCAGGGCCAGCAGGGTGCCCAGCACGATGCCGCCGCTCATGGCCACAAAAGTGAGCTTGAGCGAGAACAGCAGCCCCGACCAGATGAAGGGCAGGCTGGCGGCGATGACGGAAAAGTCGAGCTCGGCGAACATCAGCGCCCCACTCCCAACAGACCCGGCACGCGGGTGCGCCGCTCCACCAGGGCCATGGCCCGGTTGGCCAGGAAGGCGCAGAGGAAATACAGCAGCGTCACCGCCGCCAGGGTCTCGATGCCCTGCTCGGATTCCTCCTGCATCTGGCGCGCCACGAAGGTCAGCTCCGCCATGCCGATGGCGAAGGCCACCGAGGAGTTCTTGAACACGTTCATGAATTCCGAGGTCAGCGGCGGAATGACCACCCGCAGCGCCACCGGCAACGTCACGTGCCGGAACACCTGGGCCTCGGTCATGCCCAAGGCCAGGGCGGCCTGCCGCTGGCCCTTGGGGCGGCTTTCGATGCCGGCGCGCACCTGCTCGGCCACCCGGGACGAGGTGAAGAGGCCCAGGCAAATGACGGCGATGAAGAATTCCTTGGCGGGCATCTCCTGCTTGACCCACAGCGCCCAGGAGGCGGGCAGCAATTCCGGGATGACGAAGAACCACAGGAACATCTGCACCAGCAGGGGGATGTTGCGGAACAGCTCCACATAGGCGGTGGCGGCGCCTGCGACGCGGCGGTCGGGCAATGTGCGCGCCGCCCCCGCCACCACCCCCAGCACCAGGGCCAAAGCCCAGGAGGCCAGCGAGATGGCCAGCGTCCAGACCAAAGCGACGGCCAGCCAGGAGAGGTACGTCTCGTCCCCCGACGGCACCGGCTCGAAATAGATGCCCCAGTTCCAGCGATAGCCGCCCTGGGCGGCGGTCTTGCGGGCGAAGGCCTCGGCGGGCGCGTCGGCGGGCGCCTTGATCAGGGATTTCAGCTGCCCGCTCATGGGGAAGTGCATGTTGATGCCGCGCGGCGGAATGGGCGACATGAACCACTTGGCGTAAAGCCGGTCCACCTCGCCCGAGGCCATCATGGCCTTGACCGTGTCGTCCACCAGCGCCTTGAACTGGGGGTCGTCGCGCCGCAGCATGATGGCGATGGGCTCGACGTTCAGCACCTCGCCGACGATGGCGTAGCTGTCGGGAGATTTCGAGGTGGCGATCAGCCCGGCCAGCAGGTTGTCGTCCATGATGAAGGCCACGGCGCGATCGCTTTCCAGCAGCAGGAAGGAATCGGCGTGGTCCTTGCCGTAGACCTCCTTGAACACCACGCCCTGGCCCTTCTTGTGGGCGCGGACCAGCTGAACGCTGGTGGTGCCGGTGGTGATGGCCACCGGCTTGCCGGCCAGCTGCGCGATACTGGTGATGCCCGAGGACTTCTTCACCGCCATGCGCACCTTGGTGACGAAGGTGGTCGGCGCGAAGGCCACCTGACGCGAGCGCGCCTCGTTGTTGGTGGTCGAGCCGCATTCCAGGTCCACCGTGCCGTTCTGCACCAGGGGGATGCGATTCTGCGAGGTCACCGGCAGGGTTTCGACCTTGAGGGCAGGCAGGGCCAGCCTAGCCTTCACCGCCTCGGCCAGCCGGAGGCAGATGTCGATGTGATAGCCGACCGGCTTCTGGGCGTCGTCCAGATAGGACAGCGGATAGGAGGATTCGCGGATGCCCAGCGTCAGGGTTCCGGTCTCCCCGACCTTCTTCAGGGTCCCGGCCAGATCCTCGGCCCGCGCCGGAAGGGTGGCGAGCAGCAGCAAAGCGGCCATGAGAACCCTGGCGATCATGGAAACTCCCCTGTCCGCGGGACGATCAGAACTCCAGCACATCCACGGCCACCAGCACCTGATGCTCGCCGCCGCCCAGCACCACGCCGCGCACCGGGGTGACGTCGTCGTAATCGCGCCCCCAGGCTACCACGATATGGTCCTGTCCGGCCGCCATGTCGTTGGTAGGATCGAGGTCCAGCCAGCCCCAGCCGGGCTGGTAGACCGACAGCCAGGCGTGCGAGGCGTCGGCGCCCACCAGCTTTTCCTTGCCCGGCGGCGGCTTGGTGCGGATGTAGCCGCTGACGTAGCGCGCCGCCAACCCCATGGCGCGAAGGCAGGCGATGCCCACATGGGCGAAGTCCTGGCAGACGCCGCGCCGCTGCTGGAAGACCTGGGCCAGCGGCGTGCCCACGCTGGTGGCCTCGGGGTCGAAGGTGAAATCCGCGTGGATGCGCCGGTTCAAATCCATCACCGCCTCGGTCAGCGGCCGGCCGGGGGCGAAGCTGGGCTGGGCATAACGCTCGGCCTCGGCCAGGGGCGGCACCTGGGGCGAGGCGAAGACGAAATCCATCACCCCCTCGTCGATGCCGCGCGCCCCCGACCAGGTGTTGAGCCGCACCGAATCCCAGGCGGGAACGGCGATCTGGGGCAGAAGCGGCTGGCCGGCGGTCTCCACCACGAACGAGGCGTCGATCACCAGGGTGGAATGGGGGCTCTGGATGGTGAAGAAGGTGATGGGATTGCCGAAATAGTCCCGGCCGCCTTCGTGCAGCACTTCCGGCGTCGGGCGGATGGCGATCTTGACCTGATCGACGCTCTGGCCGTCCACGGCGCGCGGCCGCAGATGGGCGGCGTGGTGGGACAGCTGCACCGGCTCGGTGTACTTGTAGGTAGTGGTGTGGCGGACCCTGAACTTCACGCCAGTTCCTCCATGGGCGCGGTGGGCAGCCGCCACTGGGCATGGATGAAATAGGTGCGCGACACCTGCTCGGACAGCTCCCACAGCCGCGAGCGCAGCATGTCCAAAAGCCGCAGCGCGTCGTGATAGCCGCCGTCGCGGTCGAAGCGCGACACCACCATGACGTCGGTGGTGCGGATGGTGCCGCACAGCACGGTCATCAGCTTCTGCTCGGGCTTGTAGAAGCCGGAATGCTCGCCCATGGCGGCCAGCCGGTTCATGTGGCCTTCCAGGGTGGCGAGCTGGAAGCCCAGCGAGCGCGGATTGGCCTCGTCGCACAGCAGCAGGTCGAGAACCCCGGCCAGACGGGGCGTGGACAGATAGCGCGAGCGATAGGTCATCACGCTGTCCCAGGTCTCGAGCAGCAGGTCCAGCGGCACCATTGCCTCGCCCTCCACGTCGGCCAGCGCACCGCTGACCATCTCGACCATGGCGATGGCGCGCTCGACGCGGCGGCCCGAATCCAGGAACAGCCATTGCGGCCCGCGGGTCATGCTCTCCATGGCCAGGCCGCTCACCGCCTGCATGGTCAGCACCATGGCGTTGAGCCGGCCCAGCACGTCGCCGCCGCCGGCCTCGGCGGCCAAGAGGCCGATCTCGTCCTTGAGCAGGTGCAGCGCCCGCCAAGTGTCGTTGGACAGGCGGTCGCGCAGATGGACGACGATGCGCAGCAGGCGCTCGACGCAGCCGGCCAGCCCCAATCCATCGCTGGCCAGATGGTGGGCGACCAGCCGGTCGGCCAGCGCCTCCACCGGCTCGGTCCCGTCCTCTTCCGGCACCGACAGCCCCAGGGCGGCCATGGTGCGGATCATGGCCAGCGCCTGGGCGGAATCGCCCTCGGCCAGGCTGTCCTCGATGCGCACAAGGGCGGCGCGCAGCAGCCGGGTGGTGGCCTCGCAGCGCTCGAGATAGCGGCCCAGCCAGAACATGTTGTCGGCGACGCGCGACGGCAGGTCGCGGTTCTCGCGGGTCAGGCGCACCGCCGGGGCCTGCGGGCGGACGGCGGACACCGTAAGGCGCTGGGGCGGTGCGGCGATCCACACGTCCTTGCTGCCGCCGCCGCCGGTCTGCAAACGCGACGCCAGCAGGTCGCGTTCCGACGACAGCCGGGCCAGCCCGCCCGGCATGGCCTGCCAGCCCTTCTCGGTGCGCACGGCGAAGACGCGCAGCACGCAATGGCGGGGCTCGATCCCTTCGGCGGACCATACCGGCAGGGTCGAGGTGGTCCGCACCTCCTGGCCCACCCAATCCCAGGGCCGGGCGGCGATGGCGGCGCGCATCTGGGCGGCCTGGGCGCCCGACAGGGCGGCGCCGATCACCGGCTGGTCGCGCCGTCCGAAGGCCGGGCGGATCACCAGACGCTCCAGGTTCTTCAAGACGTAATCCAGGGCGGCGGGCTCGCCGCACCACCAGCTGGGCACCGAGGGCAGGATCAGATGCTCGTCCCGCAAGGAGCGGGCCAGGGCCGGCATGAAGCCCAGCAGCGAGGCCCCGTCCAGCAGGCCGGTGCCGATGGCGTTCAACAGCGCCACGTTGCCGCGCCGGGCCGATTGCAGCAGCCCGGCGACGCCCAGCTGGGAATCGCCCCTGAGCTCCAGGGGATCGCACCACGTGCCGCCGGTGCGGCGGAAGATGACGTCCACCTGCTGCAACCCGGTCAGCGCCTTCAGGTAGACGGTGTTGTCGCGCACCGTCAGATCCTCGCCCTGGACCAGGGTGACGCCCAGCTGGCGGGCCAGGAAGGCGTGCTCGAAATAGGTGGCGTTGTAGGGGCCCGGCGTCAGCAGCACCATGCGCGGATCGTCGCGGTGGCGCACCGACAGGTTCTGCAGCGAGCGGCGCAGGCCTTCGAAGAACGGCCACAGCCTTTCCACCTGCAGCGAGCGGTGGAATTCCGACAGGACGCGGCTGACGATGGTGCGGTTCTCCAGGGCGTAGCCGGCGCCCGACGGGCTTTCGGTGCGGTCGGACAGCACCCGCCACTCGCCGTCGGGGCCGCGCACCAGATCGGCGGCGTAATGGTGCAGCCAGTGGCCGCCGGCCGGAAGCCAGCCGTGGCAGGGCCGCAGGAAGGCGGGATTGGCGTGCAGTGCCGAGGGCGGGATGACGCCGCGCCCCACCAGCGACCGCTCGCCGTAAAGATCGGCCAGCACAGAATCCAGCAGATCGGCCCGCTGCTCGATGCCCTTGGCCAGACCCGCCCATTCCTCGGCCGACAGGATCAGCGGCAGGGGGTCGAGACGCCAGGGCCTATCCAGCCCCGCCGGGTCGCCATAGACGTTGTAGGTGACGCCGTTGTCGCGGATCAGGCGCTGCCCCATGTCCCAGCGCCGCGCCAGTTCTTCCGGCCCCAGGCGGTCGATGCCGTCGATGAAGCCCTTCCAATGGGGACGGACCGCGCCGCCCGGCGCCATCACCTCGTCGAAGGCACCCGGCAGCGGATGGTAGGCGGTGTTGAAGGCCCAGGCCGGACCCTCGACGCGGGAACGCAGACGACGCGGAATTTTCCCCTCCCCCAAAATCCCGACGTTGGTAACGTCTATTGTAGCCTAAGGTCCAGTGTATTTGGGTAGTCGGGATGCACCGCGCCAGCTTCCACCCGCAACGGCCCGTGGGAATGGCCGAAGGCGAGAAAGCGGGCGCGGCGCCGCGCCTCGGCCTCGTAGGAATTGACCGGGAAGCTGTCGTAATTGCGCCCGCCCGGATGGGCGACGTGGTAGGTGCAGCCCGCCACCGCCTCGCCCGTCCAGCTGTCCACCAGATCGAAGATCAGCGGCGAATGCACCCCGATGGTGGGATGCAGACAGGAGGTGGGCCACCATGCGCGATAGCGCACGCCCGCCACCCATTCCCCCGAGGCGCCGACGGGGTTGAGCGGCACGCGGCGGCCCTGGCAGGCCACCACGTAGCGATCGCCCACCAGTCCGCTGACCTTGACCTGCAGGCGCTCCACCGACGAATCCACGTAGCGCACGGTGCCGCCCGCGCCGGGCTCCTCGCCCATGACGTGCCAGGGCTCCAGCGCGGTGCGCAACTCGATGCGGATGCCGCGATGGGCGACGGCCCCCACCATGGGGAAGCGGAATTCCAGATGGGGGGCGAACCACGCCTTGTCGAAGGCGATGCCGCCCGCCGCCAGCCATTCCAGCACCTCGTCCAGGTCCTGCTCGATCCAGTGAGGCAGCATGTAGCGGTCGCGAAGCGCCGAACCGAAGCGCACCAGCTTCTCGGTGTAGGGCTCCTCCCAGAAGCGGGCGACCAGGGCGCGCAGCAGCAATTGGCTCACCAGGCTCATGCGGGCATGGGGCGGCATCTCGAAGGCGCGGAATTCGACGAGCCCCAGCCGCCCGGTGGGACCGTCTGGGGAATAAAGCTTGTCGATGCAGATCTCGGTGCGATGGGTGTTGCCGCTGGCATCGATCAGCACGTTTCTCAGCACCCGGTCCACCACCCAGGGCGCCACGCTGGTGCCCCGGTGCGGCAATTGCCCCAGCGCGATCTCCAGCTCGTAAAGCGTGTCGTCACGGGCCTCGTCGACGCGGGGATGCTGGCTGGTGGGGCCGATGAACAGGCCGGAGAACAGGTACGACAGGCTGGGATGGTTCTGCCAGAAGCGGATCAGGCTGCCCAGCAAATCGGGGCGGCGCAGGAACGGGCTGTCGGCGGGGGTCCAGCCGCCCAGCACCATGTGGTTGCCGCCCCCCGTCCCCACGTGGCGGCCGTCGATCATGAACTTCTCGGTGCCCAGGCGGGCCTGATGGGCTTCCTCGTAGAGGATCTCGGTGCCGGCCACCAGATCGCGCCAGTGCTCCACCGGCTGGACGTTGACCTCGATGACGCCGGGATCGGGGGTGACCTTGATAACTTTAAGGCGCGGATCGTTGGGCGGCGGATAGCCTTCCACATGCACCGGCGTGCCGAACTCGGCGGCGGCCAGTTCCACCGCCTCGATCAGGTCCAGATACTGCTCGGCGGTTTCCACCGGCGGCAGGAAGACGTTGAGACGGCCGTCGCGGGGCTGGACGCACAAAGCGGTGCGCACGTTCTCGGACACCAGCCCCTTGGCGGTCTCCACGGGCCGCAAATCCACCGGCACCTGTTGCAGCACCGTGGCCTTGGCCGCCCCCGAACCGGGGACCCGCTCGGTCCGGGCGGGCTGGCGCCGGGCGGGGGGCAAGGGGCCGCGCGGCTCGAAGGGGTCGCGCTCGTGGTGATAGGGATAGGAATCGGCGGCGATCCACGGCAGGGATTCCAGCGGCAGGCGCAGGCCCAGGGGCGAATCGCCGGGAATGGTCAAGAGCTTGCCGTCGCGCGTCGGCCACGGGCCGGTGATCCAGCGGAAGGCGTCCCTGGCCTGCCAGGGCTGCAGCGGCAGGACGTAGCCGGTGGGGGTGCCCAGCCCCCGCTTGAACACCCCGGCCAGCCGGGCGCGCTCCTCGGGGTTTTCCAGCTTGGAATCGATAGGATCGACGTTGATGGGCAGGGCGTTTTCCCGCAGCAGGTAATAGGCCGGGTCCTCCCAGGCGGGCTGGGCGTAATCGGAATCGACGTTCAGGTGGCGGCACAGCGCCTGGGCGAAGTCGCGGGCCTGATCGACGGTGGGGGCGTTGTCCTCGGTCTCCAGGGCGATCAGCTTAGGATTCCGCCACACCGCCTCGCCGTCGTCGCGCCAGATCAGCGAGAAGGCCCAGCGCGGCAGGCTTTCGCCCGGATACCACTTGCCCTGGCCATAGGCGATCAGCGCGCCGGGCGCGAAGCGGTCGCGCAGCCGGCGGATCAGGGTGTCGGCGAAGGCCCGCTTGGTGGGGCCGACGGCGCCGGTGTTCCACTCCTCGCCGTCCGGGTCGGTGGTGGCGACGAAGGTGGGCTCGCCGCCCTGGGTCAGGCGCACGTCGCCCTGCCTCAGCCTCTCGTCCACCGCGTCGCCCAGCGCCAGCACCGCCTGCCACTGCTCCTCGGTATAGGGCTTGGTGACGCGCGGAGTCTCGAGGACACGGGTGACGCCCATGTGGTGCTCGAACTCCACCTTGCACATTTCCACCGCGCCGGTGATGGGCGCCGCGCTGGTGGGATCGGGCGAGGCGGCCAGCGGAATGTGCCCCTCGCCCGCCAGCAGGCCCGAGGTGGGGTCCAGACCGATCCAGCCGGCGCCGGGCAGGTAGACCTCGGTCCAGGCGTGCAGGTCGGTGAAGTCTGCGGCCGCGCCCACCGGGCCGTCCAGCGGCTTGACGTCGGGAACCAGCTGGATCAGGTAGCCCGAGACGAAACGGGCCGCCAGCCCTAAGCGCCGCAGGATCTGCACCAGCAGCCAGGCGGAATCGCGGCACGATCCCGTCTTCAGCGCCAGGGTCTGCTCCGGGGTCTGCACCCCCGGCTCCATGCGGATGGTGTAGCTGATGTCGGCTTGCAGCCGCTGGTTCAGGGCCACCAGGAAATTGGTGGTCTGCACCGGCCGCGACGTGTCGATGGCCGCCACGTAGGCGTCGAGCAGCGGCCCCGCCTCCTCGCACAGAAGGAAGGGCTTCAGTTCGTGATCCAGCACGTGGTCGTAAGTGAAGGGGAAGTGCTCCGCCTCGGGCTCCAGGAAGAAGTCGAAGGGGTTCACCACCGACAGGTCGGCCACCAGGTCCACGTCGACGGTGAAGGACTCCACCGTGTCGGGAAACACCAGCCGGGCCAGCCAGTTGCCCTGGGGGTCCTGCTGCCAGTTGATGAAATGGGTCTTGGGCTCGATGTCCAGGGAATAGGACAGAACCGGGGTCCGGCTGTGGGGCGCGGGGCGCAACCGCACCACCTGCGGCGACAGAACGACCGGTCGGTCATACGTGTAGCGGGTGGTATGGCGAAGCTTGACGTGAATGCCCATGATCATCCGAAGAGGGTGGCGGAAAGCGATGGTCAGCCTAGCACAGCAAGCGGCATCGGGCTGCAGCAAAAGCTTCATTTTTCAGCATGCTGCCATGCATGCCTTAAATTTGATCAATTCGAATTGCCGCGATAGACTGCACTTCGCGCCGCATTTTCGAAGGGGGGAGCTGAAGCAATGACCCGATCAAGACTCGCCCTGCCCGGCCCCGGCCTGCTTTCGGGCTACGACCCCGCCGAATTCTTCTGCGAGGCGCTGTCGGCCCGCGATGACGGCGCGGCCGAGCTGGCGGCCATCGCCCAGCGCCTCAACGCGCTGGACCCCGACGACCTGCGCCGCCGCGCCGCCCGGGCGGAGAAGGAGCTGTTCGATCTGGGCATCACCTTCACCGTCTATTCCGACAAGGACGCCATCGACCGCATCCTGCCCTTCGACGTCCTGCCCCGCGTCATCACGGCCGCCGAGTGGTCGCGGCTCGAGGCCGGGATCATCCAGCGGGTCGCCGCCATCAACCTGTTCCTGGCCGACCTTTACGGCGGCCAGAAGATCCTGGCCGACAAGGTGGTGCCCGCCGATCTGGTACTGGGCAACGCCAATTTCCACGACTTCATGCGCGGCATGAAAGTGCCCTGCGGCACCTATTCCCATGTGTGCGGCATCGATTTGATCCGCGACCAGGAAGGCCTGTTCCGGGTGCTCGAAGACAATGCCCGCACGCCGTCCGGCGTCTCCTACGTGGTCGAGAACCGCAACCTGATGCTGCAATGCTTTCCCGATCTGATGGAAGGCACCCGGGTGCGGGCCGTGGACGATTACGGCCTGATGCTGCGCCGGGCCCTGGAAGAGATCGCGCCTGCGGGGGTCGAGGACCCTTGCGTGGTGCTGCTGTCGCCCGGCATCTACAACTCGGCCTTCTTCGAGCACGTCTTCCTGGCCCGCGAGATGGGCGTGCCCCTGGTGGAGGGCCGCGATCTGGTGGTGGAGAAGGACCGGGTCTACATGCGGACCACCGCCGGACGGGCCCCGGTCCACAGCATCTATCGCCGCATCGACGATGCCTTCCTCGACCCCAAGGTGTTCCGCCCCGATTCCATGCTGGGCGTGCCGGGGCTGATGGAGGCCTACCGCAAGGGCAACGTGTCGCTGGCCAACGCGCCGGGCACCGGGGTGGCCGACGACAAGGCGGTCTACGCCTACATGCCGCGCATCATCAAGTACTACCTGGGCGAGGACGCCATCCTTCCCAACGTCGAGACCTTCATCTGCCGCGAGGCAGAGGGATTGCAGTACACGCTGGACAACCTGGAGCATCTGGTGGTCAAGCCGGTGGGCGAATCGGGCGGCTACGGCATGATCCTGGGCCCCAAGGCCAGCAAATCCGAGATCGACGAGTTCCGCGCCAAACTCAAGGCCGACCCGGCCAATTACATCAGCCAGCCCATGATCGGCCTGTCGGTCAGCCCGACACTGACGGACAAGGGCACCCAGCCCCGCCACGTGGATTTCCGCCCCTTCGCGGTGACCGGCGCATCGACGAAGGTGCTGGCCGGCGGCCTGACAAGGGTGGCCATGAAGGAGGGATCGCTGGTGGTCAACTCGTCCCAGGGGGGCGGGTCGAAGGATACCTGGGTTCTGGCGGGAGAAGGCCAATGACCGAGTTACTCGCCCGCAACGCCGACTGCATCTTCTGGCTGGCCCGCTACATGGAGCGGGCCGAGAACCTGGCCCGCATCCTGGGCGTGGCCGAGACCTTCGCCCGTGACCGGGCGGGGCGCAACTGGCTGGCGGTGGTGCAGATCAACGCCGACGAGGAGCGCTTCTTCGCCCGCCACCGGGTGGCCGACGCCAAGACGGTGCCGCACTTCTACATCCTGGACCCCGACAACCCCAATTCCATCCTGTCCTCGGTCAAGGCGGCGAGGGAAAACGCCCGGACGCTGCGCCCGCTGATCTCCATCGAGATGTGGCGCCAGATCAACCGCATGAACAGCTGGATGACGGGATTGTCGGCCAACGCCGTGGCGCCCGCCAACCTGGCCGCCCTGTGCGAGGAGATCAAGGAGGCCTGCCAGCTGCACATGGGCATCACCGAGGGCACCTTCTATCGCGACCAGGCCCACTACTTCTATCACCTGGGCAAGTCCATCGAGCGCGCCGACCAGACCACCCGCCTGCTGGACATCAAGTACCACACCCTGCTGCCCCGGCCCGAGGACGTAGGCTCGGCGCTCGACACCAGCCACTGGAACGCCCTGTTGAAGGCGGTGGCCGGCTATCAGGCGTCGCGCCGGGTGATGGCGGGCAAGATCACGCCCGAATCGGTGGCGGCCTTCCTGCTGTTCTCGGATTCCTTCCCGCGCTCGGTGATCTTGTGCGTGCGCCAGATGGAATGGCTGCTGAGCCAGCTGCGCACCCGCTATAGCCTACGCGGCGGGGTCAAGGCGCTGGAGCTGATGGACGAACTGCGCGCCGTGCTGACAGAAAAGACCATCGACGACGTGATCGCCCACGGCCTGCACGAATTCCTCGACTGGGTGCAGCGCCAGCTGATCATGATCTTCGCCGAGATCCAGCAAAGCTTCGGAATGGCGCGCCCGGCCGATTGAGCCGGCGTCCTCAGATGGAAATGGAGCGGTAGTCCACGTAGCCGCCCATGGCGTCGGAATAGGACGGGCGCTGCTCGCCCACCGCCGGCACGAAGACGAACCAGTTGTCGGCCCGCTGCAGCCGCTGCCACAACACGTCGCTGGCAAAGCGCGACGTGATCAGGTCGCGCGGCTCGAACCGGCGGAACTTTTCCAGGTTGGCCAGGGACTCGACGAAAATCTCGATCAGCTTGGGCACATAGGTCCGCCGGGTGATGTAGCCGGCGGTGGTCAGCGATTCGAACACGCGGCCCAGGCCGGGATGCTCGGTGGCGAAGCCGTTGATCTGCGACGCGGTCAGCAGCACCGCGTCCCAGTCCTTGCCGGTGGATTCGAGGAACGCCATGCGCTGGGCCAGCTCGTCGCGGCTGATGCGGAAGTCGAAATCGTCCTCCAGCACCATGACGTAGTCCCGCGAATCCTCGGTGAGGAAGCGGGTATAGGCCTTCAGGTGCGACTTGGTGCAGCCCAGATGGGCGTAACCCTGCTCGTAGGCGGCGGAAACACGCTGGATGCCCATGGACTCGAAGCCCATGGCCGCGTGGTTCTCCTGGCATTGCTGCCAGCGGTCGGTCCGGTGGTCGAGATTGACCTGGTACACGGCCGTGTTGTCGAGCATGCGCCTTCCCCCGTTCTGATGGCACGAGAGGGTAGCAGGCGGCCATTGGCGGGGCCACATCTAAACTCCGGACCGGCGTCAAACCGCCGCTTCATCCGTTGTTAACGCATTTGCCGCCATCCTCGGCGGTTAGTAAGGAGAGCCTTCCGTGACCCAGGCCGCGCCACAACTCGAGCGAGAAACAGACCGCTATCGGCTGGTCTACGACGCCAATGCCAAGACCGGCCGCATGGAGCTCACCCTGTTCGCCAAGGCCGAAGGCAAGCACAAGGCGGTGCATACCAGCTTCAACCTGCTGGACGACGACGGCAAGCTGATCGAGAAGCGCCCCATCACCGCCGAAGTGGCCGCCTTCATCATGGATCACTTCGAGCGGCGCGGCGACACCGAGTCGCTCAACATCCACGCCGCCGACCTGGCGGCGGGAAAGCTGGGGGCGCGCAGCGGCCAGCGCATCACGCCCGAGGGCGTGCGCCACACCCTGACCAACACCGAGAAGAGCTTCACCGCCACCGGCGCCAAGCTGGAAGCCCACTGGCCCATCTTCGAGAAGCTGCGCGACACCGGCTATGGCAGCCTGATCCGCGCCACCATGACCAACCATCAGGTCTGTTCGTCGCGCTGCCAGTTCTGTTCGACCATCGCCCGCAACAAGCGCGATTCCGTCAGCCTGGAGGAGGCCAAGGCCTTTGTCGAAGCCCTGTATTTCGAGCAGGCCGAGTTCAACCGCCAGCGCTTCCCCGAATACAACGAGCGCTACAAGGCGCTGACCGGGTCCGACATCCGCCTGCGCGGCCTGATCCTGTCGGGCGGCGGCCAGCCCAATCTGTGGCCCCATTTCGCCGAATTCGTGGAATGGCTGGCGACGCTGGACATCGATCTCGGCCTGATCACCAACGGCTTTCCCCAGAAGGTGCCGGAAGAGGTCTACCGCCATTTCAAGTGGATCCGGCTGTCCATCACGCCGGAGGACGCCTCGCCCTTCTATCCCGAGGGCCGCTTCGAGGACCAGTACATCCCCGCCACGGTGCGCAACAACCCGGACGTCACGGTGGGCATGTCCTTCGTGTTCGGCCCCTGGGCCAAGGACGGCATCTTAGAGCGGCTGTCGGGCATGCTGAAGGCCAACGGCTTCGACTACGTCCGGCTGCTGACCGATTGCAACCTGACCCGCGACTCCCAGCTTCTGGCCCACCGCGACCTGGCCGAGATGCTGTTCAAGGGCGGCCACATCGACGACAAGGGCGTGCCCACCGGCGGGCTGTTCCAGCAGTTCAAGTACCACGGCACCCCCCAAGAGGCCGAGGAGCTGTGGGACAAGGGCCAGTGCTTCCTGCAATCCTACAACGTCTTCTGGGACACCACCGGGCACGAGGAGAGCGGCCGCTCGTTCTGCTACCCGTGCGATTCGGTGACCGTGCTGGCCGAGGAGGAGACCGACGGCAACGTCAACATCTCCGAGCGCAAGTTCAATCCCTCCAAGTGGGGCACCGTGCCCAACACCGAGGTGAGCCGCCTGTTCACCGAGAAGGTGCACCCGTTCTTCGATCCCAGGAAGAACTGCACCTCGTGCCTGTTCATGCGCAACAACCGCTTCGTCAAGGAGCTGGCGTCCCGCGCCGACTACCAGTCCATCCGGCCCAACCCGGATCTCGAACACATCAACTTCCCATGACAGAATGACGGGGGAGAGGGGAATGTCTTCCATGCAACAGCCTGACGGCCAGAAGGCCATCGAAGCTTCGGTCTATGGCGAGGCCTATTTCGAACGCGGCGCGGTGATCGGCATCTCCGGCTACATGAACTATTCATGGATGCCCGAGGCGACGCTGCGCATGGCGCATTTCATCATCAACCAGCTGCCCATCGACCCCGGCCAACTGGTGCTGGATTACGGCTGCGCCAAGGGCTTTCTGGTCAAGGCCATGCGCATCCTGGACGTGGACACCTACGGCGTCGACCTGTCGGCCTACGCCATCGATCAGGCCCCGTCCGAGGTCCGCCATTTCTGCCGCGTGGTGGAAGGCTGCGACGATCCGGCCGCCTTCGAGCGCGAATACGACTGGATGCTGTCCAAGGACGTGTTCGAGCACATCGCCGAGCCCGATCTGCGCAAGCTGCTGGCCCGCGCCCGCCCCCGGGTCAAGCGCATGTTCGCGGTGATCCCGTTGGGCATCAGCGACGACAGCCCCAATTTCGTGGTGCCCGACTACGACAAGGACATCACCCACATCACGGCGCGCACCGCCGCCTGGTGGAGCAAGCTGTTCGCCGAGACCGGATGGAACGTCGACCGCTTCAGCCACACCTTCAAGGGCGTCAAGGAGAACTGGACCGGCGCGTGGCCCGAGGGCAACGCCTTCTTCGTCCTGTCCTGATTTCCGCACCCCCGGCCCAACCGACAGCTGCGGTAGTCCCAGCGACGGAGAGTTCCATGGATGACAACGCCAGCGTGACGAACCCGCTCACCGGGCCGCTTCTGGAGGCCGATGCCGCCGGGGCGCTGGTTCCCCTGCTGCTGGAGAGGCTGTCGCCCGTCACCTCGGTCTGCGACGTGGGCGGCGGCGGGCAAGCGCTGCTGGCCAAGCTGCCCAAGCGCAAGGTCAAGGAGCAGAAGGTGCTGGCCGCCAGCCCGGAAGACCTCGCCCGGCCGGTCACCGCCGACCGGCGCTTCGACCTAGCGCTGTGCCTGGCCGTCGCCGACCGCATCGCCCCCGAACGCACCGAGTCCCTGGTGGCCGAACTGGCGGCGCTGGCCGACACCGTGGTGCTGGCCGCCACCATCCCCGGTCAGGTTGACACCGGCATCACCAATCCCCGCTGGCATTCCTTCTGGGTCGAGGCCTTCGCCGCCCAGGGTTTCGGCGCCGACGACGGAATCCGCGAGGCCATCTGGAACGATGGCCGCATCGACCTGTGGTGCCGCCAGAACCTGCTGGTCTTCCGCAAGGGGTTCGCCACCGACCGGACGCCTTCGTCCTTCGACCGCATCCATCCCGACCTCTACAACGCCAAACTGACCCAGATGGTCGGCCTCGAGCGCGACATCGTGCGCCTCAAGGATCACTGGCTGCGGCGCAACCAGATCATGTCGCCGGCCGACGTCCACTGGTGCCGCATCGTCATGAACCAGGAAACCAAGAAGCTGGTGTCGCAGCTGGACTACGCCTGCATGTCGGCGGTCGAGGTGTCGGGCAACGGCTGGCAGAATTTCGGCTTCCGCGACTATTCCATCGCCGTCTACCCCCAGGTGGACATCACCAAGCACGTGCTGCGCAAGGGCGACGGCACCGGCTTCGACATGGTCATCGCCGAGCAGGTGCTCGAACACGTGCCCACGCCGTGGATCGCCATCCAGTGCCTGTACGCCAGCCTGAACCCGGGCGGCTATCTGCTGGTCACCACGCCCTTCATGTTCCGGGTCCACGCCGATCCCAGCGACTATTCCCGCTGGACCGAGATGGGCCTGCGCAACCTCTTGGAAGCGGCCGGGTTCCAGTCCGACGACATCAAGACCGGGTCGTGGGGCAACCGCTGGTGCGTCATCGCCAATTTCGACCAGGCAGCCATCTACGACCCCTATTCCCATTCCCTGCAGAACGAGCCCGACGTGCCGCTCATGGTATGGGCCCTGGCGCGCAAGCAGACCGTCTGAACCGAGATACACGGAGAATTCGACGAAATGACCCACAACATCCTGGTGACCGGCGGAGCCGGCTATCTCGGCTCGATCATGGTCCCCGAACTGCTTGCCGCCGGCCACAAGGTGACCGTGCTCGACAATTTCATGTTCAAGCAGAACTCGCTGGCCCATTGCTGCGCCAACCCCAATTTCGACGTCGTCAAGGGCGACGCCCGCGACCAGGCGCTCTTGAAGAAGCTGCTGGCCGGCACGGACGTGGTGATTCCGCTGGCCGCGCTGGTGGGCGCGCCGCTGTGCAACCAGGACCCCATCGGCGCCACCTCGCTCAACCTGGACGGCCAGATCAATCTGTTCAAGCTGCTGTCCAAGGAGCAGCGCGTCCTGATGCCCATCACCAATTCCGGCTACGGCATCGGCGAGGCGGGCAAGGAATGCACCGAGGAAACGCCGCTACGCCCCATTTCCCTCTACGGCGTCCACAAGGTCGAGGTGGAGAAGGCGCTGCTCGACCGCGGCAACGCCATCAGCTTCCGGCTGGCCACCGTGTTCGGCATGGCGCCGCGCATGCGCATCGACCTCCTGGTCAACGACTTCGTCCACCGGGCGGTCAACGACCGGGCGGTGGTGCTGTTCGAGGGGCACTTCATCCGCAATTACATCCACATCCGCGACGTGACGCGGGCCTTCATGCACGGGCTCGACAATTTCGAGACCATGCGCAACCAGGCCTATAACGTCGGCCTGTCCGACGCCAACCTGTCCAAGATCCAGCTGGCCGAGCGCATCCGCCGCCACGTGCCGGAATTCGTCGCCGTCGAGGCGCCCATCGGCGAGGACATGGACAAGCGCGACTACATCGTCTCCAACGCCAAGATCGAGGGCACCGGCTGGCATCCGGCCCATTCCCTGGACGACGGCATCAAGGAACTGGTCAAGGGCTTCCGGATGATCCGCAACGCGGTCTACGGCAACGTCTGAGGACCAAGGCCCGGCGGTGGGAGGACACCGCCGCCGGGATAAAACTTCCTTTACCAATAAAGTCCCATAATGTGGCGGTTTTCCGCGTGCTACGCCGGACCCGCGCGTCGGCCGCCGACACGCCATTGTGGAAAGAGAAACGAACATGGCGCAGGCAAAGACAGTCGACATTCTCTTCGTCCATCCCGGTGATGCGAAGAAGATCTACCAGGGTCTGGCCGACGAATTCGCCGCCCTCGAGCCCCCGCTGTTCGCCGGCCTCTACGCCACCTATGTGCGCAACAAGGGGATGGTCCCCGCCATCTTCGACGCCCCGGCCATGCGGGCCAGCGCCGAGGAGACCGCCCGGACGGCGGTCAACGAGTACGACGCCCGGCTGGTGGTGGTGGTGGTCTATGGCCAGCAGCCCTCGGCCTCGACCCAGAACATGGGCGCCGCCGGACGCATCGCGCGCCAGATCAAGGCCTTAAAGCCCGACCTGCCGATCATGATGGTGGGCACCCACCCGGCGGCCCTGCCGGAAATGACCATGCGCGAAGAGGCCGTGGACTTCGTCTGCGACCTGGAAGGCCCCATTACCATCTTCAAGACCGCCCAGGCGCTGAAGGACGGCGGTTCCAACGCGTTTGCCGCCATTCCCAGCCTGTGGTGGCGTGACGGCGAGCGCATCGTGGCGCCGACCTCGGCCGAGCCGCTGATCCGCGACCTGGACACCGAACTGCCGGGCGTGGCCTGGGACCTTTTGCCCATGGACCGCTACCGGGCGCACAACTGGCACAGCTTCGGCCATATCGAGCGCCGGGCGCCCTACGCCTCGATCCACACGTCGCTGGGCTGCCCCTACAAGTGCAATTTCTGCTGCATCAACGCGCCCTTCGGCAAGTCGTCCTACCGCATGTGGAGCCCCGCCAAGGTGGTCGAGGAAATCGACCATCTGGTGAAGACCTACGGGGTCTACAACATCAAGATCAGCGACGAGATGTTCGTGCTGAACCGTGCCCACGTGATTGGCATCTGCCAGATGCTGGCGGAAAAGCCCTACAAGGTGAACATCTGGGCCTATGCCCGCGTCGACACGGTGGACGACGAGATCCTGCCCATCCTGAAGGCGGGCGGCGTCAACTGGCTGTGCCTGGGCATCGAAAGCGCCAGCGGCGAGGTCCGCGACGGCGCCGCCAAGAAGTACACCAACCAGGACATCATCGACGTGGTGCGGCGCATCCAGGCGGCCGGCATCCACATCATCGGCAACTACATCTTCGGCCTGCCCGACGACACCATCGAGCGCATGCAGGCCACCTTGGACCTGGCGCTGGAGCTGAACTGCGAGTTCATCAACTTCTACTCGGCCATGGCCTATCCCGGCTCGCAGCTCTATCGCGACGCCATCGCCGGCGGCATCGAGCTGCCCGAGACCTGGGACGACTTCTCGCAGCACGGCTACAAGTGCCGGCCGCTGCGCAACCGCCATCTCACCGCCGCCCAGATCCTGGAGTTCCGGGACAAGGCGTTCATGACCTATTACACCCACCAGCCCTATCTCGACATGATCGCCGAGAAGTTCGGCCAGGCGGAGGTCGATCACATCAAGCGGATGTGCTCGATCCCGCTGCGCCGCCAGCTACTCGAACCTCAAGCCGCCGAATAGCGCTCTCCCCACCATTCCCACCCCTTGCAGGGAAACAGCAAATGGCTTTCGATCCCAGGAAAGTTGACGTGGCCGACCTCATCGCGAAGTCGCAGTGGCTGCGCCAGACCATGTTTGAAATGGTCGTCAAGCAGCAGGCGGGCCATCTGCCGTCCAGCTTCTCCATCGCCGAGGTCCTGGTCTGCCTGTACTACGCCGGCGTGGCCCGCGTCACCCGCGGCAACCCCAAGGCGCCCGATCGCGACCGCATCCTGATCAGCAAGGGGCATGCGGCCATGTCCCAGTATCCGATCCTGGCCGATCTCGACTTCTTCCCCAAGGAGGAGCTGGAGCGCTACACCCAGCTGGGCGGAATCCTGGGCATCTACGCCGATTACCGCATCCCCGGCATCGAGGGCATCTCGGGCTCGCTGGGCCACGGCCTGGGCATGGGCTGCGGCATGGCCCTGGCCGCCCGCCAGGACGGCCGCGACAACAAGGTGTTCGTCATCCTGGGCGACGGCGAGAACTACGAGGGCTCCATCTGGGAAAGCGCCATGTTCGCCGCCCATCACCAGCTCGACCGGCTGGTGGCCATCGTCGACCGCAACCAGCTGTGCATGCTGGGACGCACCGAGGACCTGCTGCGTCTCGGTGATTTGGAGGCCAAGTGGCGCAGCTTCGGCTGGGAGGTGGCCTCGGCCAACGGCCACTCCTACACCAGCCTGCTCGGCGCCTTCGCCCGCATCGGCCAGACCGGCGGCAAGCCGCTGGTGATCATCTCCAACACCACCAAGGGCAAGGGCGTCTCCTTCATGGAAGGCGAAGCCGTCTGGCACAACCGCATGCCCAGCCCCGAACAGACCGAACTGGCCCGCCGCGAGCTGGCCGTCAATTGCATCGTCGACTGAGGATCCCAGGTCATGGCCAAGCCCCAACTGATGCGCGACGCGTTCATCGATTACATCTATGACGCGGCCAAGAAGACTCCTGACCTGATGTTCCTGTCGGCCGATTTCGGCGCCCAGGCCCTCGACCGTTTCCGCGAGGATCTGCCGCAGCAATTCGTCCATACCGGCATTGCCGAGCAGAACATGGTGGCCATCGGCTCCGGCCTGGCCATCGAAGGCAAGCAGGTCATCCTCTACGCCATGGCGCCGTTCCTGACGTCGCGCTGCTACGAGCAGATCAAGGCGGTGGTGACCACCATGCACCTGAAGATCGCCTTCGTCGGCGTCGGTGTCGGCCTGGGCTACGACCACGCCACGCTGACCCACTTCACGCCCGAGGACGTGGCCTGCACCAAGGCGCTGAACCACATGGAAGTGTGGTCGCCCGCCGACGCCACCGTCGCCACCGCGCTGGCCGAGCTGGTGGTGGAAAAGCCCGAGCTGCGCTACATCCGCCTGGAACGCCTGCCCATGCCGGCCCTTTACGGCGAGACCATGTCGCGCCAGGACCTGCTGAAGGGCTTCGGCCATCTGCGCCAGGGCAAGGACGTCTGCCTGCTGACCTGCGGCTACCTCACCCATAAGGCGCTGAAGGTCCAGGAGATGCTGGCCGCCGAGGGCATCTCGGCCGGCGTCGTCGACCTCTACGCCATCAAGCCGCTGCCCGCCGGGCTGGTGGACGTGCTGGCCGGCTACCGCTCCGTCCTCAGCGTCGAGGAGCAGATGCTGGAAGGCGGCATCGGCAGCGGCGTGCTGGAAGCCATGGCCGAGGCCGGGCAGTTGCGCCCCTTCAAGCGTCTGGGCATCAAGAACGGCTTCGAGGTGTCCAACGGCAACCGCGACCAGCTGCACGCCAAGTACGGCTTCGACACGCCCGACATCATCGCGGCCGCCAAGGCCCTGGCCGCCAAGAGCGTGTGAGGACCGGATGACCCGGCCCGTCGTCAAGGTGACCTCGCCCTCCTTCTCCCAGCATCCGGTCCTACGGGCCGAGCTGCTGGGCCTGTTTCCGGGGGCGGTGCTCAACCTTGACGGCCGCCGGCTGGACGGGGCCGCCCTGGCCGATTACGCCAGGGGGGCCGACGCCCTGGTGGTGGGGCTGGAAAAGGTGGATTCCGCCCTGCTCGATTCCTGCCCCCAACTGCGGATGGTCGCCAAGTACGGGGTCGGGCTCGACAACATCGACGTCGCCGCCTGCAAGGAACGCGGCATCGCCATCGGCTGGACCGGCGGCGTCAACCGCCGCTCGGTGGCCGAGCTGGTGCTGTGCTTCATGCTTGGCCTGTGCCGCAACGTCTTCCGCACCTCGACCCTGCTGCGCGGCGGGGCGTGGGAGAAGAACGGCGGCGTGCAGCTGTCGGGCCGCACGGTGGGCATCGTCGGCCTGGGCTATACCGGCCGCGAGGTCGCCCGGCTGCTGGAGCCGCTGCATTGCCGGGTGCTGGCCAACGACATCCTGCCCATGGACGACTACGCCCGCGAGAACGGCATCGTCATGGTGGACAAGGACACCCTGTTCGCCGAGGCCGATGTGGTGACCCTGCACGTCCCCCTCACCGACCAGACCAACCAGATGGTGGACGCGGCGCGGCTGGCCCGGATGAAGAACGACGCCATCCTGATCAACGCCTGCCGTGGCGAGGTGGTGGATCAGGCGGCCCTCAAGGCGGCCCTGATCAACGGGACCATCGGCGCGGCGGCGCTCGACGTCTTCGAGAGCGAGCCGCCCGCCGACCTGGACTTCCTGGCGCTGCCCAATCTGGTGGCCACCGCCCATATCGGCGGCAACGCCGCCGAGGCGGTGCTGGCCATGGGACGTTCGGCCATCGCCCACCTTCGCGCCTTCCACGGAGAATAGCCATGCGGACCATCGTCTTCGGCGGCTCCGGCTTCCTCGGCAGCTACGTGGTGGACGCGCTGGTCGACCGCGGGCACGACGTGGTGATCTTCGACCGCACCCCCTCGCCCTATCGCCCGGACCTGCCCTTCGTCCGCGGCGACATCCTGGACCGCGCCGAGGTCGCCAAGGCGGTGGACGGCTGCCAGGTGGTCTACAACCTGGCCGGCGCCGCCAATGTGGAGCTGTCGGTCAGCCACCCCACCGAATTCCTCGAAGTGAACATCATCGGCAACGCCAACGTGCTGGAGGCCGCCCGCCAGTCCAAGGTCGAGCGCTTCGTCTACGCCAGCTCGGCTTATGCCCTGTCCAACCGGGGAGCCTTCTACGGCACGTCCAAGCGGGCCTCGGAAAAGGTGATCGAGCTCTACCAGCAGCATTACGGCCTGGACTACACCATCTTGCGCTACGGCTCGGTCTACGGGGCGCGCGCCGACACCTCCAACCGCATCTACCGCCTGCTGCATCAGGCGCTGACCGAGGGCAAGCTGGTCTTCCCCGGCGACGGCACGGAAGAGCGGGAATACATCCACGCCGCCGACGCCGCCGGGCTTTCGGTGGACGTGCTGGCCGATTGGGGCCGCAACGAGACCTTCATCCTGACCGGGCTTGAGCGCTTCAGCTACCGCAAGCTGCTCTTCATGATCGCCGAGATCCTGGACGGTGAGATCGACGTGCGGCTGGACGGCGGCGAGTACAAGGGCCACTACACCATGACGCCCTACCACTTCCATCCCACCCTGGGAAAGAAGCTGGTGCGCAACCCCAGCATCGATTTCGGCCAGGGGCTGCTGGATTGCATCGAAACCCTGCACGCCAGCCTGCATCAGGCCGAAGAAGTGGTGGTCTGTCACGACGACGGGGACGCATAGGGGTGATCGGGGCGGGGGAAGAGGGAATGAACGGGCAGATCAGGCGAACCGATGTGGCGGTGGTGCCCGCCGAATGGGACGTGGCCGATCTGGTTGAATCCGTCCCCGAACTGCGATTGGTCGGCTTTTTCGACCCCGACCCCGCCTGCCATACCGCCGAGTTCCTGCGCCTGGGCGCCGACGAGGACTGGCCCGAGGTGCGAAAGCGCCATCCCGGCATGAAGATCCTGATCATGCTGGACCCGCCCCAGCTGCGCGCCCGGCTGTTCGACAATTACGGCATCGACAACATCCTGACCGTGCTGTCGCCCCACGCCCACGTCTCGCCGCGCATCACCCACGGCCCCGGCCTGGTGGTGCAGCGCGGCGCGGTGATCATGCCCCAGGTCCACATGGGCACCGGCTGCACCATCAACCTGGGCGCCACCATCCATCACGAATGCCGCCTGGGCGATTTCGTCTCGCTGGCTCCCGGGTCCCGGCTGCTGGGCTCGGTCACGGTGGGCGACTACGCCTATGTCGGCTCGGGCGCGGTGGTGCTGCCCAACGTCCGCATCGGAGCCCATGCCAAGATCGGCGCCGGCGCCGTGGTCAACCGTGACATTCCCGACGGATGCGTCGCCGTCGGAGTCCCCGCCAAGCCTCTTGCGCCCAAATGACGGCGCGGTGAACTGGAGTATCTCTGCATGGATGCCGCCCAAGTCTTCGGCGAGGCCGTAACCGCCCTTCACGAGGGGCGCTTCCTCGACACCCAGAAGCTCTGCTTCGAGATTCTGGACCAGGACCCCCGCCATTTCGGCAGCCTGGTGATCATGGCCATGCTGCACCATCAGGCGGGTAATTCCGACGCGGCCATCCACCTGCTGACCCGCGCCGGGTCGATCCAGCTCCTCAACGACTGGCAATACGTGCTGTTCGCCCGGGCCCTGGTGGCGGTGGACCGCAAGGGCGAGGCCGTCGACCAGTACCTGAAGGCGCTGGTGGCCAATCCCGGCATCCGCGCCACCGCGCCGGACCTGGACGCCCTGCTGGAGGAACGCCGGCAAGAGCCGGAGGCGGTCCGCCATCCGTTCCCCTCGCCGCCCTGGAAGGTCTCGCTGGTCACCGACCGGCCCTTCCTGGAAAACCGCATCTTCACGCCGATGCCCGACACCTATCTCAGCCACTGGCCGATCTCCAACTGGGTGGCGTTGCGCAAGGCCATGGCCGCCTGCGGCATCGATCTGGCCACCCACGACGTCAATCCGCCCGAGACCTCGGACCTGATCCTTTACCTCAACGTCAATTCCATGCGCGCCCTGCCCGAAGGCGACGAGATCGGCCGGTCGGTGCTGCTGGCCTACGAACCGGCGGTGGTCATCGCCCGCAACCGCGATTCGGCGGTGCACGAGCACTTCGCCAAGGTCTTCCTTCCCGACGACACGCTGGTGGACGGGGCCAAGTTCTTCAAGATGCCGGTGGCCTATTGCGAGCTGCCCTCCGAGCGGCCGCAATTCGACGCCGGCGCCAAGACCAAGCTGTGCACCATGGTCAACAGCGCCAAGTACTGGCCCTATTTCAACGAGCTGTACAGCCAGCGCATGGCGATCATCCGCTGGTTCGAGGAACACCATCCCGAGGATTTCGAGTTCTACGGCGCGGGCTGGAAGGCCGAGGACTACCCGTCCTACCGGGGCGCCATCAGCAACCGGGACAAGATCTCCATCCAGCACCCCTACCGGTTCGCCATCTGCTACGAAAACAATTCCGACACGCCCGGCTGCATCACCGAAAAGATCTTCGACTGCATGATGGGCGGCTGCGTCCCCATCTATTGGGGCGTCCCCAACATCACCCAATACGTGCCCAAGACCTGCTTCATCGACCGCCGCGACTTCGCCACCAACGAGGAGCTGTACGCCTACCTCAAGGGCATGGGCGACGACGAGTTGCAGGGCTATCTGGACGCCATCTCCGACTATCTGGTGAGCGACCAAAGCCGCTACTTCACCGACCAGAGCTTCGCCTCGGCCATCCTGCGCGAGGTGCTGGGGATGCTGCGCTAGGACTCTAGCGCAGCTGCGGCAGGTTGGCGTAGACCTCAAGCAGGGCGGCGCCGTCGTGGTCGATCTGGAACGGCACCTGGATCAGGCCGTCCAGCGCCTTTCGCACCGATTGCTCGGCGCCTTCAGGGATATAGAAGGCCATGAAGCCGGCGCCGCCGGCCCCCATCAGCTTGCCGCCCAGCGCGCCGGCCGCCCGGGCCGACTGGTAGATCTGGTCGATGGCAGACGTGCTGATCGAGGGGTCGAGACTGCGCTTGAGCTGCCAGGTCTCGTCCAGCATGCGGCCGAAATCGTCGAACCGGCCTTCGCGCAGGGTGTTGGCCGCCT
Organism: Magnetospirillum sp. XM-1; assembly: GCF_001511835.1. Classification (NCBI taxonomy): domain Bacteria; kingdom Pseudomonadati; phylum Pseudomonadota; class Alphaproteobacteria; order Rhodospirillales; family Rhodospirillaceae; genus Magnetospirillum; species Magnetospirillum sp. XM-1. Next base: position 1,788,383 of record NZ_LN997848.1, on the reverse strand, counting down.
CGAAGGTCAGGGCGTGCATGCGGCGCAGGCGGTCGTTCTTGTCCTCGATGTTCTCGACCAGCTTCTTCGCCATGTCGGAGGCGAAACGCTTGCTGCCGGTATAGACCAGCAGCAGGCGGCTTTCGAACGCCGCCAGGGCTTCCCGAGACAGGCCCAGCGGCTCGACCGTGATGGAACCGTCGGTGCTGAAGCGGATCAGGTTCAGCCCGCCATAGGCCGCCGCCACCTGGTCCTGAGAGCCCACCGTGTCGCCCAGCAGGTTCTGTTCCAGGTCGATGGCGGCCAGCGCCAGTTCGTGACGGCTGATCTTCTCGCCCTTAAGGGCCTTCAGAGCATTGATCAGCCCGACGGCGAAGGACGAGCTGGAGCCGATGCCGGTGCGTGCCGGAAGATCGCCCTGGTGATGGATTTCCAGGCCCTGGTCGTCGCGAAAGCCCAGCGCCGGCAGCGCCACCCGCACCGCCGGGTGCAGAATCTCGCGGGACGACGACACCACCTCGATATGGGACCAGACAATCCGATGGATGGTCTCGAAATAGGGCGGCAGGTAGCGGCAGGTGATGTAGCAGTACTGGCGGATGGCCGCCGACAGCACGACGCCGCCGTGATTCAGGTACCACGCGGGATAATCGGTTCCGCCCCCGAAAAAGGATACGCGAAACGGTGTTCTCGAAACCACGAACGACATCGGTCAAAGCCCATTCTGGACAGTCGGAGGCACGGTGCGCCAACGACCATCAGACGCCCGACTCGCTTAAGAAATTACTTAGATCTGGCCGAACAGCCGGGTGACGAAATCCTCAGCCAGAACCACCGATTCCGGGGTGCCGATGTCGAGGAAGGGGCCATGGCTTTCCGCCACCGCCAGCCTGGCGCCGCCGGCCAGCAAAGCCGGCATGATGTCGGTTTCCATGCTGAGCGATTGCCCCGGCGTAAAGCGCCGCAGAAGGTCGGCGCGGAACAGATAGACACCGGCATTGATCAGTCCCGCCCCCGCCCGCTTCTCTGCGAAACCGGTCAGCAGGGAGTTTGGTCCCACAGCCAGCGAGCCGTAGCGGCTGGAATCGTCGACCCTCACCCCCACCACGCCGCCGTCCAGGCCGTCGCGCATCACCCGGCCGGCCATGGCCGCCAGATCGACCTCGACCAGGGAATCGCCGTTCAGCACCAGAACCCAGTCGCGGCAGGCGTCAAGACACGACACCACGGCGCCGCCGGTGCCCAGCGGCTGGGTCTCGGCCACGGTGCGCAGATTGATGCCGTGGGGTTTGCCGGCGGCCCATTGCTCGATGGCCCCGGCCAGATGGCCGATGCTGACCATGATGTCGCCGATGCCGCGCTGGTCCAGCCAGCGCACCACCCAATGCAGGAAGGGCTGGCCGGCCACCGGAATCATCGGCTTGGGGATGCCGGGAAACAGCCCGGCGATGCGGGTGCCCTTGCCGCCGGCAAGGATCACCGCCGTCACGCCCAAAAGATCGGCGCCCGCCACGCTCAGCCCAGCCCCAGGTCGCGCCGGGACAGGATCGGGTTGCTGACGGGCCACCACATGCCATAGGCCGGGTCGTTCCACATGATGGTGAACTGGCCGTCGCGGCAATAGGTGGTGGTCTGCTTGTAATGGAAGATGGCCTGCTCGCTCAGCACCAGATGGCCGTTGCCGAATTTGGGCGGCACCAGCACCTGCTGGCGGTTCTTCTCCGACAGGGTGAACGAGGTCCACTGGCGGTATTGCGCGGAAGCGGGATCGTTGTTCACCACCATCAGGTACAGGCTGCCGTGCAGGCACGACACCAGCTTCCAGGTGGCGGCGTCGCCGTGGACGCCGCGCAGCACGTGGCGCGACGAGTTGGAGATGTCGTCCTGGATGAAATCGACGGTGATGCCGGCTTCGTTGTAGAGCTCGCGGTTGTAGGTCTCCACGTACTGGCCGCGAAAGTCCTCGAAGATGGTCGGCGGCGTGATCAACAGAACGCCGTCGAGGGGGGTTTTATCGACCTGCATGCCGCATCGTCTCCTTAAAAAAGCCGGTGAGCGATGGTAGCCGGCCCGCGTTAACAAACCTTTCAGCCCAGGGCGTCCTTGACCCGCCGCCGCGCCTCGGGCAGCAGCTCGGCCCCGAACCAAGGGGTCTTCGCCTCCCAGGCGGTGGTCCGCCACGACGGATGGGGCAGCACCAGGAAGCGCGGCAGATAGTCGCGCCACGCCGCCACCGTCTCGGTCAGCGTGGCCTTGCGCCGCTCCCCCAGATGGAACGCCTGGGCGTAGGAGCCCACCAGCAGGACCAGGGCCACGTCGGGCAGATGGTCGAGCACCAGCCCGTGCCACAGGGGCGCGCATTCCGGCCGGGGCGGACAATCGCCGCCCCGCGGCAGGCGGCCGGGATAGCACAGGCCGGTGGGCAGGATGGCGATGCGCGACGCGTCGTAGAAGGTGTCGCGGTCGAGATCGAGCCACAGGCGCAGCCGGTCGCCGGAGCGGTCGTTCCAGGGAACGCCCGTCTCATGCACCTTGGTGCCCGGCGCCTGGCCGATGATCAGCAGCCGGGCGGTCGCCGACAGGCGGAACACCGGCCTGGGTCCCAGGGGCAGATGAGCCTCGCACACCCGGCAGTCCCGCATGCGGGCCGCAAGGTCGGCCAGGCTTTCGCTCATCCCTTGAGGTCGATGAGCTGGGCCAGCGTCACGCCGCCCAGATCGGGCAGCACGGCGGCGGCGGCGGAGAAATCCTGCCCCCTGGTATAAAGGCTGGGGGTCACGATCACCTTTAGGCCAAGGGCGGTGGCGGCGGTCAGGCCGTTGGGGGAATCCTCCAGCACCAGGCACTTGTCGGCGGTCAGGTCCAGGCGCTTCAGAACCAGGGCGTAGACCTCGGGGTCGGGCTTCTTCTTCCTCACGTCCTCGGCGCAGGCGATGGTGTGGAAGAAGGCCTTGCGCGCGCCCAGCAGCGCCTCCACGTTGGCCCGCGTCGCGGTGGTGGCGATGGCCAGCTTCAGCCCCTGGGCCCGCGCCGACGAGATCAGCGATTCGATTCCGGGGCGGAACGACACCTGCCCGCTGGCCACCATCTTGGAGTAGATCTGGTTCTTGCGGCTGTGCAGCCCGGCCACCAGTTCGGGCGAGGCGTCGGGCGCGAAGGCCAGGATGCGTTCCTTGCCGCCCGACACCTTCAGCAGCTGGCGGTAGATGGCCTGGTTCCAGGTCCAGTTCAGGCCGGATTCGGAAAAGGCGCGGTTGAAGGCGTAGCGGTGCGCCTCCTCGGTCTCGGCCAGGGTGCCATCCACGTCGAAGATCAGCGCGGCGACCCGGGTCATCATTTTCAGCGCACCACGTCGATGACGCCGCGCTCGCCCAGGGTGGGATGGCCCACCGCCGAGCATTCGAAGGCGTAAGAGCCGAAGCGGGCCGGCACGAACCACAATTCCTTGGTCTGGCCCGCCGGGATGGACAGGCTTTCGATCCAGGGTCCCTTCAGGACCTGTCCGCCGCCGCGCACGCTTTCCACCGCGATGTCGGCGAAGAACTGGCGGGCGGCAAGGCCATGGTCGGAATCGGTGGCGTTGACCAGCACCAGCCGGGTGGCGCGGTCGCGGCGGAAGGTCCATTCGGACGGCTTGAAGGCACGGTCCCCGATGGTCACCCGCACCTCCTCGGGCGCCGACCAGTCGGCGCCCGCCACGATCTCGGCGGCGTCGGCGACGAAGCCGGGCGGCAGGCGGCTGCTGACCGTATCGGACCCGGCACAGGCGGCCAGGACGGACAGCGACACGATGGCGGCCAGACGGCGAAGCTTCATTGTCCCGGGCTCCATTCCTTGGGGGCCATTTCGAAACCGGCGAACTCGAAGGCCGGCGACACGGTACAGCCCACCAGGGTCCAGGCCCCCATGGGCTCGGCGGCCTGCCAGCAGAACGGCGGCACGATCACCTGGGGCGAATGCCCGGCGACCACGTCGGGACCGAGCAGCACGCCCCGCTGCCCGCGCCCGTCCTCGGACAAAAGCAGGCGCAGCGGATCGCCGGCATGGTAGTGCCAGATCTCGGTGGCGTCGACCCTATGCCAGTGGGAACGCTCGCCCGCCTTCAGCAGGTAATAGATGGCGGTGCCTGCGCCCCGTCCGCCGCCCTCGGGGGCGTGGCGCCAGGTCTCGGCGTAGTGGCCGCCCTCGGGATGGGGCCGAAGGCCCAGCCGGGCGATGATGGCTTCCGCGGTCTGCACCGTCACTCCCGGGGTTCGGATTTGACCATGGAGGGGCGCTTGGCCGCCTCGGCGTACCACTTGGCGAGATTGGGATGGGGGGCGCGCCAGTCCTCGGACGCGAAACGCAGGTCGAGATAGCCCAGCGCCACCGCCGCGCCGATCTGGCCGATCAGGAAGTCGCGGCCCCAGCCGGCGCATTCCTCCTCCATCACGTCGAGCGCCCGGTTGATGGCGCGGCTCTGGCGGTCGGTCCACTCGCTCCAGCGCTTGTCCTCGGGCCGCATGGTGGCTTCCAGGCGCTTGACCAGGGCGGCGTCGAGGATGCCGTCGGCCAGGGCGGCCAGGCGCAGCTGTTCCCAGCGCGCGCCCCCCACCGGCGGAAACAGCTTCTGCCCGTCATGAAGCGAATCCAGGTACTCGCAGATGACGGGGGAATCGAACAGGGTCTCGCCGCCTTCGGTGATCAGGCAGGGCACCTTGCACAGGGGGTTGTCCCGGCTAAGGTCGGTGTCGGGCGACCAGGCGTTGGTCACCACGAATTCCAGCCGGGATTCCAGCCCCGTCTCGGCGGCGACCACCCAGCACTTGCGGGCATAGGGCGAGGTGGTGGAATAACGCAGCTTCATGATCGGCGTCCTGAATCGGAAAAGGGGTGGAGACACCATGCTCGGGTCCCCGCCCCCCGCGAGTCAAGGGTAAGGATGTTCTATCACCAATGCAGCCGGTTACCGGATGTAGACCAGCGTCGCCGCCAGGGCATCCTCGGCCGCCAAGGTTGGCGCCGACCCGGCGACCTTCCGTGAAACCGACAGCAGCGTCAGCCCCGGCCGGGCGGCAATCTCGGCGACGCCCGCCCCGTCGGTCTCCACCTTGGCCGCCGCCTCGCTGTTGGGGGCGCCGACGGTGATGGCGGCACCCGCAAGCGGCTTGGCGTCCAGGTCGACGCGGACCTTCAGCGGCTCGCCCGTCTTGAGACGGTAGGGGTCGGCCAGGGGGACGATCTCGAGGCGGTGCCCAAGCGCGCCGCCCAGGGCCTGGGTCCCGGGCAGCACCAGTTTGGCGAATTTCAGCGACCAGCGGCTTTCCAGGGCGTCGGGCACGCTCAGCCGGTTGGTGTTGCGGCTGCCCTGCGCCGTCTTGACCCAGAAGCCGCCGTCATAGCGGGCCGCCACCACCCGGCCGCCCTGAGCGCCGGCGGGAAGGGCCAGCGGCGGCATGAAATCGGTGCCGGGCTTCGCCGCGTCGAGCAGCGACACCGCGCCGCCCACCGGCAACTGGGCCTTGACCTCGAACAGGCGGTAGCGGTCGGCGCCGCCGCCTTCGCCGGCATGGCCATAAACCGCCTTCACCCCGGCGGGATCGGGCTCCAGCCACAGATCGTGGGCCAGGGCGGGGCCGGCGGCCAGCAGGACCAGGGCGGTAACGAGCACTCTTTTCATGATGTTCCTCACTGGAAGCGGTAGACGATGCCGGTCATGCCGGTGAATTCCGGCTGGACGGTGATGGTGGTCGATGCCAGTTCGGCGTAGCGGTCGCCCAGCACCCAGGCCCCGCTGACGAAGGTGGCAAGCCCCGAGGCGAAGCCGTATTCCAGGCGCGACTGCACCACCTCGTAGGGCTTGGTGCGGATGGAGGCGTCGTCGGCGCCGTATTTGCGGCCGTTGATCTGGACGTTGAACGAGCCGGACAGGTGGTCGCCGTCATCGAAGGCGTGCCGCCCGTCGGCGCCGAAAGTGACGATGTAGTCGGGCACGTCGGTGACCTTGGTGGACGGCGCCCGGTTGACCAGCTTGGCGACCACGCGGGTGGCGGAGGCGTAGAGAGCCAGCAGATCCTGCTTGTCCCTGACCAGATGGGTGCGGGCCTCGAGGTCGATGCCGTCGCGCTGCGAGGCTCCCAGGTTCTGGTAGATGCCGCCCACCGAGCGGATTTCCGAATCCTGGGTGGTGTGCCAGACGGTGCCGCGCAGGGTGGTATCCATGGGCAGTTCCACCTGAAATCCAGCCTCCTGGCTGGTCACCTTCTGGGCCTTCATGGCCAGGTTGGTGCGCAGTTCGTCGGGCACGTTGGGCATGCGGAAGCCGCGTCCATGGTTGAAGAACAGGTCGAGACCCGGCAGCGGCGTGACGGTGATCCCCGCCTTGGGACTGAACGCTCCCGTCTCCTGGGTGCCCGACGCGGTGGGAGACAGCCGGTTCTCAACGTCGAACCACGCCTGGTCGTAGCGCCCGCCCAGCGTCAGCTTGACCCAGTTCAGCGGCCGGATCTGACCCTGGGTGAAGCCGGCCAGCAAGGTGCGGTCGTAATCGACGTCGTAGACCCAGGAGCGGAACTGCCGCGACTGGGTGTTGCTCTTGGCGGTCGAGGCGTCGTCATGGCGCAGGTCGCCGCCCACCAGCAGCAGGCCGGGCATGCCGGCCACCTCGCCGCTCCAACTGCGCTTTAGCGTGCCGCCGCCCACATTGCGGCGGTCGGCGGTGCGCACCTGCTGGCCCGAGGCGTAGGTGGTGGCGTAGCGAATGAACTCGTTGTTGTAGGCGTAGGCGTTGACCGTCCAACCGTTGTCGGCATCGGCAGGCGCCCAGTTGACCACCGCCATGCGCATGCCGCTGATCCCGCCGTCGGTGGGGCTGACGGCGGCGCGCTCCGATACCGTTCCGTTGCGGTAGGCGGCGATGGGGAAGTAGTTGGGCGCCCCCCAATCGCCATCCGACACCTGCAGCCGGGCGGACAGGGTGCCGCCCTCCAGGTCCTTGGACAGCTTGGCGAAGCCGTTCTGGCGCAGATAGGCGGAATTGTCCTGCCAGCCCTCGGTGTGGAAGGCCTCGGCCGCCACATAGGGAACCAGACCGCCGGGCAGGCTTTCCGTTTCGCGGCTGTAGGACGCCATACCGCGCTTGGTGGCGAACGAACCGCCCGACAGGGCCAGCATGGGGGTGGCCTCGGCCCGCTTGGAGATCATGTTGACCGCGCCGCCCAGGGCGTCCTCGCCGTATTCGGCGCTGAAGGGGCCGCGGATCACCTCCACCCGCCCGATCATCTCGGGCATGATCCAGTTGAGGTCGGCGGCGCCGATATTGCCCACCGTGGACAGCGGCATGCCGTCCACCACCCGGGCCAGCTCGCGGCCGTGATTGCCGTTGGAATAGCCGCGCATGGCCATGCCCACCGCCAGCCCGCCGGGCTGGAACCGCCCGATGGTCATGCCCGCCACCGGACGGAACAGGTCGGTGTAATGGCCGGCCGGACGGCGTCCGATCTCCTCGGCGGTCACCACCGTCACCGAGGCGGGCAGCGATTCCGGCGACGACGACAGCTCCGACTTGGCCGAACGCCCGGCCTTGTCCGACACGATCACGGTATCGAGCACCTCCTCGGCCGCCCTGGCCCCCAAGCCGGGCGCAAGCATCCCCGTCACCGCGAGCGCCATTGCCCGCCGGCCCAATCCGGTCATCGCCATCACATTCCCCTCTCATCGGACGCCGCTAAAAATTATGCGACTCCGTGTAGGGATGGAGGGTATGGGACCTCCGCGCCCGTGGCAACCCTCATTCCGCCCCGACCCGGCCATCCAGAACCTTCGGCATAAGGACACGGCCATGCGATTGCCCGATCCGCCGGGTTGGGCCATGATGGGGGCGGATTCATGGCGGAGAGACGGAAAATGCGGCGGTTCTGGGCAATGGCGGCGGTTGCGGTGCTGACGGCGTGTTCGGGGGCCGATCCCGACAAGCTGACCCAGCTGCACAGCGGCAAGTCCACGGTGGCCGAGGCCATCGCCCTGCTGGGCTCCCCCGACCGCGACGAGACGCTGCCCGACGGCTCGCGCATGCTGACCTACGTGGCGCAGCGCTCCGGCACCCGGGCTGTGAACTTCGTGCCGGTGGCGTCCCATGTCTGGGGCGGCTGGGACGTGAAAAGCGGCGAGGCCGGCCTGATGTTCGGTCCCGACGGCAAACTGCGCTTCCATTCCTGGTCGGGCGACGACAGGAAGCAGATGCGCAACATGGGCCAGGCCATCTCGCCCTATGCGAAGAAGACCGCGCCCGAGGGCGAGCCCAAGCCCGCCCAGTAGGGGCAAATCAGGTATTCTTCATGTATCTTTATTTTTCCGCCGGGCGCATCGCCTTGACCGGCCTCAAGGTCGGGGCGGAATGGCTATGACTTTTTGGATGCCTCTTCTCCCAAAAAGGATAAGCCCATGACCAGTTCCCTTGCCGGCAAGATCGCCGTCGTCACCGGCGCCAGCAGCGGCATCGGCCGCTCCATCGCCGAGCGCTTCCTGGCCGATGGCGCCAAGGTCGCCGTCTTCGCCCGCAACGCCGCCGCCCTGGCCGAGATCGCCAAGGGCCGCGAGGAATCCGTGCTGGTGGTGACCGGCGACGTCACCAGCGCCGCCGACCTGGACCGTCTGGTGGCCGAGACGGTGAAGCGCTTCGGCGGCGTCGACATCGTGGTGCCCAATGCCGGCATCGCCAAGGTGGTGCCCTTCGAGCAGAGCGACGCGGCGGCCATCGAGCATCAGTTCGGCGTCAACTTCACCGGCGCGGTGCAGACGGTGCGCGGCTTCCTGCCCCATATCCGCAAGGGCGGCTCGGTGCTGTTCGTCACCACCTTCCTGACCCAGGTGGGCTTCCCGGGCCTCGCCATCTACAGCGCCAGCAAGGCGGCGCTGAAGTCGTTCTCCCAGACCCTGGCCGCCGAACTGGCGCCCAAGGGCATCCGGGTGAACTCGGTGGCGCCGGGTCCCATCGGCACCCCCATCTGGGGCAGCATCGGCCTGCCGGCCGACGTGCTGCAGGCGGTGGCCACCCAGGTGACCGCACGCCTGATGCCCGGCGCCTTCGGCGAGCCCGGCGACATCGCCGCCACCGCCGCCTTCCTTTGCTCGGATCAGGCCAAGAACATCTGGGGCCAGGAAATCGTCGTCGACGGCGGCTACACCATCGGCTGAGGTGGAACGCCCGCGCTCCAAACTATAAGTCGACGGGCGGGACGCCCGCGCTCCGCACCCTTGGAGCGCGGGCGTCCCGCCCGCATGGCCTCAAACGGCCTCCAACTCGGCGCTCATGGCCAGGTTGCCCTGGTGGTCCACCGCCCACAGTTCCGCTCCGCCGGGAACGGGGCGTCCGCACACCTCCAGCGGATGGATGTCGAACAGCGGGCGCTTGGCCCGGAACTTAAAGCCGGTCACCCTGGCGCCCGGATTGTGGCGCAGGAACAGATCCATCAGCAGGGTGGCGGTCAGCGGCCCGTGGACGATCAGGCCGGGATAACCCTCCACCTCGCGGCAATACTCGCGGTCGTAATGGATGCGGTGGCCGTTGAAGGTCAGCGCCGAATAACGGAACAGCAGCACGATGTCCGGCTGGACGCGCCGCCGCCACACCGCGCCCTCGGGCGCCGGCTCGGCCGCAGGCGGGGCCTCGCCCGGCCGGGGCGGCTCGCGGTAGACGATGTGATGGACCTCCGAGAGCGCCGGTCCGGCAGGCGTCGAAATCTCGTGCTCGACGCGCACGAACACCATGGGGCCGGTGCGCCCGGTCTTCTCGGTGACGTCGGCGATGGTCGAGCGCCGGGTGATGGCCACCCCCACCGGAATGGGCGCGGCGAAGGAGAACTCGCCGCCGGCCCACATGCGCCGGGGCAGTTCCACCGGCGGCAGGAAGCCGCCCTTGTGCGGATGGCCGTCGGCGGCGATGTCGCGTTCCAGCGCGCGCGGCAGGAAATAGAGCCAGTGGCCCAAGGGCGGCACCTCGCCCGCCCGCCACGGCGGCTCGGTATGGTCCAAGGTGGCGGCCAGCCCGAGAAGCGGCGCCAAGGCCGCCACGTCCTCGACCGTCTCGCTCCGCCCGATCCAGTCGGAAAGCATCATGATCAGTGTGATCCGGTTTCCGGCGACGGCCGGGTCTGCAGCGCCTCCAGCCCCCGCGTGGGGGCCGAGGCGGCCAGGGCGCGGGCATAGGCGGCGCGGTTGGCGAGCAATCGGTCGGCCAGATCCATCTCCAGCTTGCTGTCGCTCAATTTGGCCGGGGCGCAGGTGTCGCGCAGGCGATGGCGCAACTCGGTGTCGCCGATGCCGGTACCGCGCCACACCGCCAGGGTCTCGGCCGGCTTGCCCGGCAGGATGCCGCGCCCGATTCCCTCGACCATCTGGGCCGCCGACTGGGTGGCTCCGACCGTACACAAAGCGGGCAGCACGCCCAGCCCGTGCAGGGCATAACCCGACGGCGCGTGGAAACGCGACCAGGTCAGGGTGATCTCCCCGTCATTGGGCAGGCGCACCACCGTCTGGACGGTGCCCTTGCCGTAGGAATTGGAGCCGATCACCACGGCACGCCCGGCATCTTGCAGCGCCGAGGCGACGATCTCGGCGGCCGAGGCCGAGCGCCCGTCCACCAGCACCACCAGGGGCAGATCCTCGCCGATGTCGCCGGGCTTGGCCTCGAAGGCATTGGCCGCCGCCGGATGGCGGCCGCGGGTCGAGATGATGGTGCCCTCGGCCACGAACAGGTCGACCACCGCCACCGCCTTGTCCAGCAATCCGCCGGGATTGCCGCGCAGGTCCAGCACCACGCCCTGCAGGCCGGCGCCCAGCCGGGTGCGGATATCCTTCAGCTGGTTCTCCAGGCCATAGGCGGTGCGCTGGTTGAAGCTGCTGATCTTGAAATGGGCGATGCCGCCGTTGACGGAGCTGGTCACCGTCTGGGGCACGATCAGCGAGCGGCGCAGGCTGAACTGCAGCATCTGGCCGCCCCGGCGCAGCGCCAGCATCACCTCGGTGGCGACCGCGCCGCGCAGCTTGGCGGAAATGTCCGAGCGATCCAGCCCCGTGACCGTCTCGCCGTCGATGGCGGAGATGACGTCGCCGGATTTTAAGCCCAGCTTGGCGGCGGGGCCGTCCTCGACCACCTCGACGATGCGGACCTCGCCGTCGATGATGTCGAAGCGGATGCCGATGCCGCCGAAACCCGAGCGGTTGGAGCGGTGCTCCTTCGCCTCCCTGGCCCCGGCATAGCGGGAGAACAGGTCGGCCTTGCCCAGCGCGCCCTCGAACACCGCCTGGTACAGGCGTTCGGTATCGGCGTCGCGCAGGCGCTCCGACGCTTGGCTGGCCTCCAGGGCGGCGTTGACGGTGATGCGCGCCCAGCCCACCGCGTCGTCGGGGGGCGCTGCCGGATAATCGGCAAGCACGGTCTCGGGCGTGGCGAGGCGCAGGCGGCCCTGGTCCAGGGTGACGGCCAACTGCGGATCGATCTCGGCCAGGCCGCGCAATCCGTCCAGCGCGATGGTCTGGGCGGTCACCGGCTGCAGGTGGCGCTCGACGATGGCGTCGAAGCCGAAGGCGATGGTGCGCTCCGCCTCGCCCGCCACCCAGCCGGCGGCGGCAGGCGGCGACAGCAGCGAAGCGGCCAGGGCGAACCCGGCTCCCATGGTCTTGGAACGGCTCATGGCGGCGATTATGCGCAAGGCCCCGCCCGCCGGTACAGCAGTTTCATCACCCGCCCTTCAGGCGATGGCGGAGAAAGGAGGGAGGGCGGCGGAACGCCATGTGCAGCCCGTCGGAGAAGGAGGCGAGGCGCAGCCCGCGCGAGCGCAGCAACTCGGTCAGGGAGGTCCGGGAATGGATGGAAACGTGACCGTTGCGCGGCGCCACGTACCACCAGTCCAGCCCCTGGGCGTCGAATCCGGCCGATTGCAGAAGGGTGGAAAAGACCAGCGCGCCGTCCGGCCGCATCAGCGCCAGCGCCTCGTCCAGCACCCGCTGGGGCCGCACGGCGTGCTCGAACACCTCGAAGGCGGTGACCAGATCGGCGGTGTCGAAGTCGGGGGCGGGATGAGACGTATGGGGATCGACGGTGGCGGCCCGCATGCCCGCCGCCCGCAATTCGGCGGCGAAGCGCCCGTTGCCGCCGCCGTAATCGATCACCGAGAGTCCGGCCGCCCCCTCCCCCAGCAATTCGCGCAGCCAGCGTGCGTTGCCTACCGGGCGGATTTCGGCGTATTCGGGATCGACGACGGCGTAATCGGCGTTGTAGATGCGCTGGGCGAAGTCCTCGTCGCTCCAGCGCAGCATGGTGTCGGCGAAGACCAGGCCGCAGCGGGAACAGCGGCGGTAATAGACCGGAACGCCCCGCAGGCCCAGGCGCTGGCCATCGCGCTCCAGGCAGCTCTTGTGGAAGTCCACCACGCCCATCAGCGGCGACGGCGCGCCGCACACCGTGCAGGCGATTAGGGCGGGGTCGGCGACGGTGACGACGCTCATCGCCGTCCTTTGCGTCCTCCGCCGCCGGGGCGGAACGGCTTGGATCCGGGACGCGGCGGCCGGGGGGAGCGGGCCGGGCGCTCGTCTCCCCCTAAGCGGAACACCATGGAGCCGGTCAGGGTGTTGGCCTCGGCCAGTTCCACCTCCAGCTTCTGGCCCAGCTGGAAGGTCTTGCGGGTGCGCTTGCCCACCAGGCAATGATGGACCTCGTCATGGACGTAGAAATCCTCGGGCAGCGTCGAGATGGGCACCAGCCCGTCGGCCCCGGTCTGATCCAGGGTGACGAACAGGCCGAAACGGGTGACGCCCGACACCTTGCCCGCGAAACTCGCCCCCACCCGGTCCGACAGGAAGGCGGTGACGTAGCGGTCCACGGCCTCGCGCTCGGCCACCGCGGCGCGCCGTTCCGTGATCGAAATGTGCTCGCCCCACTCGGCGAAGTGTGCGACTGCATCCGCAGCCAGCGCGCCTTCGCCCAGATGCAGGCCGGCGATGAGCGCCCGGTGGACCAGCAGGTCGGCATAGCGACGGATGGGCGAGGTGAAGTGGGCATAGCGCGCCAGCCCCAGGCCGAAATGGCCGATATTCTCAGGGGAATACTGGGCCTGGGCCTGGGAGCGCAGGATCACCTCGCTCACCAGATGGGAATTGGCGGTGTCGGCCACCGCCTCCAGGATGCGGTTGAAATGGGCGGGGCGCAGCACCTGGCCCTTGGCCAGCTTCAAATCCAGCGACGACAGGAACTCCCGCAACCCCTCCAGCTTCTCCTGGCTGGGCAGGTCGTGGATGCGGTACATGCAGGGTTTGTGGACCTTCTCCAGGGTCTCGGCGGCGCAGACATTGGCCATGATCATGAAGTCCTCGATCAGCCGGTGGCTGTCGAAGCGTTCGCGCTCGGTGATGGATTCCACCTTGCCCTCCGGCGTGATGGTCACCTTGCGCTCGGGGATGTCGAGCTCCAGGACGCCGCGCTCCTTGCGCTCGCGGAACAAGGCCGCCCAGGCGCCGTACAGCGGCTCGATCACGGGAGAGAGCAACGGCCCGGTCTTGTCGTCGGGCCGCCCGTCCTTGGCCGCCTGCACCTGGGTATAGGTCAGCCGCGCCACCGAACGCATCATTGCGCGGACAAAACGATGCCGCAGCTTGTTGCCCAGGGCGTCCAGCCAGAAATGCACCGCCATGCAGGGACGGTCCTCGTCGGGCTTCAAGGAGCACCAGCCGTTGGACAGCTCCTCGGGCAGCATGGGCACCACCCGGTCGGGGAAATAGACCGAGTTGCCGCGCTTGAAGGCTTCCTTGTCGAGCGCGTCGCCGGGGCGCACGTACCACGACACGTCGGCGATGGCGACGATGCAGTGCCAGCCGCCGGGATTCTTGGGGTCGGAATCGGGCTCGGCGAACACCGCGTCGTCGAAGTCGCGGGCATCCTCGCCGTCAATGGTGACCAGGGGGATGGAACGCAAATCGGTGCGATCCCCCAAAGGCGCCGGGCCTTCCTGCGCCGCTTGGCGAAGCGCGGCCTCGGGGAATTCGAAGGGAATGTCGTTGGCGTGGATGGCCACCAGGCTGACCGAGCGCGGCGCGCCCAACAGGCCCATGCGCTCCTTCACCGACGCCGTGCGCACGCCGTAGAGCCGGCCGGGCATGATGTCGGCCAGCACCAACTCGCCGGCCTTGGCGTCAGAGGTTTCGCCCCTCGGCACGATGTACTCGGCCTTTTCCTTGCGGGACGTGGGCCGCAGCCGGCCCGAGCCGTCGGGGTTGGGCTCGAACACGCCCAGCACGCGGGCCCTGGCCTCGCCGATGACGCGGATCGGCCGCGCCTCGTAGACGTCCTCGCCCCTGACCCGCTTCAGCTTGGCCAGCACCCGGTCGCCCACGCCCACCGCCGCCTCGCCGGGACGGAAAGGTGCCATGAAGATGCGCGGCGGCCGGCCGTCGCCCTCGTAGTTCAGGGGCCGCGCCAGCAATTCGCCGTCGGAATCGGTGCCGATGATCTCGACCACGCCCACGTCGGGCAGCGCGCCGGGATGGGCGAAGCGCCGCTTCTGGCCGCGCTCGACGGCGCCTTCGCGCTCCAACTCCTTCAAGATGGCCTTCAAGTCGATCTTGTCGGTACCCTTGAGGTTGAAGGCCCGCGCCAGCTCGCGCTTTCCCACCCGCCCGGGCTGGGCCCGGATGAAATCGAGGATTTCCTGCTTGGACGGAATGGGGACGATCTTCTTGGGCTTGTGCGTCGGCTTTTTCATGCCCCCAGCCTATAGGCCGCCGGGTCCGGGGGCAAGGGAAGCCCCCTTGACGGGCATCAAGGGGGCTTGGCCCCCCGCCATGCTCTGATGGCGGGGCAAGGAGAGCACCCCATGGCCAAGACCGAAATCTTCCGCATCAGCCTGAACGACCCGGAGGCGGAATCCACCTTCCGGCGCTTCACCCAGGCCATCTGCGGCGAGACCGGCCATGGTCGCCACGCGGTGCTGACCTATGGCGCCGACGGTCCGCGCTGCCTGCTGCAGAACAGCGGCCGCTGCCTGGATGCCGGAACGCCGTGGCGCATGACCCGCGACGTGCTGTTCCCGGTGCTGACCTTCGACGACGGCATCGAATGGGTCGCCATGTTTCCCATGGACGACTGGCAGATGCGCTGCGACGCGGCGCTGGAATCCTCGTTCACCGATGCCCAAGGCCGGTCATGGTCGCGCCTGCTGGCCGATGAATTGCTGGCCGAACTGCCTGGGGTCTCGCACCTGATCGTCTCGCGCTGATCCGCAATCCTTGACGGGGCGGCCCCGCCCGTCTACTCAGTCTCCCAAATCGATCACGCCCAAGCGGAGAGCCCCCTATGGCCTCGTACCAGTACGTCTACGTCATGAAGAACCTGACCAAGGCCTATCCCGGCGGGAAGGAGATCATGAAGGGGCTTACGCTCAGCTTCCTGCCCGGCGCCAAGATCGGCGTGCTGGGCGTCAACGGCGCGGGCAAGTCGACGCTTCTGAAGATCATGGCGGGCATCGACAAGGAATACGGCGGCGAGGCCTGGGCGGCCGAGGGCGTCAAGATCGGCTATCTGGCGCAGGAGCCCCATCTGGACCCGGCCAAGGACGTCATGGGCAACGTCATGGAAGCGGTGGCCGAGACCAAGGCCCTGCTGGACCGCTTCGAGGAGGTCTCGGCCAAGTTCGCCGAGGAGCTGTCCGACGACGAGATGAACGCCCTGATCGCCGAGCAGGGCGAACTGCAGGAAAAGATCGACCATCTCAACGCCTGGGACCTGACCCGGACCATCGAGATCGCCATGGACGCGCTGCGCTGCCCGCCCGGCGACGCCGACGTCACCTTGCTGTCGGGCGGCGAGCGCCGCCGCGTGGCGCTGTGCCGCCTGCTGCTGTCGCATCCCGACATGCTGCTACTGGACGAGCCCACCAACCACCTGGACGCCGAATCGGTGGCCTGGCTCGAGCGCTTCCTCGAGGATTATTCCGGCACGGTGGTGATGATCACCCACGACCGTTACTTCCTGGACAACGTCACCGGCTGGATTCTGGAACTGGAGCGCGGCCACGGCATCCCCTACGAGGGCAACTACACCTCGTGGCTGGAGCAGAAGGGCAAGCGCCTGGAGCAGGAAGAGCGGGAAGAGACCGCCCGCATGCGCGCCATCAGGGACGAGCTGGAATGGGTGCGCTCCAGCCCGAAGGCCCGCCAGACCAAGTCCAAGGCCCGTATCAGCGCCTTCGAGGATCTGGTCGCCAAGTCCCAGGAAAAGGCCACCGGCCCCGCCGTCATCTCCATTCCGCCGGGCCCGCGCCTGGGCGGCAAGGTGATCGAGGCCGAGAACGTCTCCAAGGCGTTCGGCGACAACCTGCTCTATGAAAACCTGAACTTCCGCCTGCCGCCGGGCGGCATCGTCGGCATCATCGGCCCCAACGGCGCCGGCAAGACCACTCTGTTCCGCATGATCACCGGCCAGGAGCAGCCGACCTCGGGCTCGTTCACCGTGGGCGAGACCGTGGTGCTGGGCTATGTGGACCAGAGCCGCGATTCGCTGGACCCGGAAAAGACCGCCTTCGAGGAAATCTCCGACGGCCAGGAGGAGATCGACCTGGGCAAGCGCAAGATCAACGCCCGCGCCTATGCCGGCCTGTTCAACTTCAAGGGCGCCGACCAGCAGAAGAAGGTGGGCGTGCTGTCGGGCGGCGAGCGCAACCGCGTCCATCTGGCCAAGATGCTGTCCCGTCCCGCCAACGTCATCCTGCTGGACGAACCCACCAACGACCTGGACGTGGAGACCCTGTCGGCGCTGGAAGACGCCCTGGCCGAGTTCCCGGGCTGCGCCGTGGTCATCAGCCACGATCGCTTCTTCCTGGACCGCATCGCCACCCACATCCTGGCCTTCGAGGGCGATTCCCAGGTGGTGTGGTTCGAGGGCAACTACCAGGATTACGAGGCCGACCGTCACCGCCGCCTCGGCACCGATGCCGACCAGCCGCATCGCATCAAGTACAAGCCCCTGAAGCGCTAAGGGGCTGCCCGGCATGTCGAAGCACACCGTCGTCGCCGCCGCCTGCGCCCTGCTGCTGGCGGCGGGGACCGGCGCCTGGTTCCTGGCGGGCCGCGCGCCGGCCGGCGGAAGCGACGAACTGGCGGCGGTGCCGGGCGACGGCCTTGTCACCTTCGCCCGCATCCAGACCGAGATGAACCGCGCCGGCGCGGGCAAGCCGGCCCTGCCGGCCGACCCCAACGCCGACAAGCTGGAAGCCATCGGCGGCGCGCTTCGCGAGTTCCTGGCCGGCAACACGGTCAAGGCGTCCAACATGCTCGACGACATCGATGCCGAAATCGATCTGCGGGTGCCCACCGACGAGCAGGTGGAGGCCGACCCCCTGCTGGCCGACAAGGAGGAATGGCTGATCAGCTATTTCGAATTGCTGCCCGACGCCCCCCAGGGCAAGGGCGTCAAGGCCGACACCTACGTCTTCGTCCGCTACGCGCTCAGCTTGCGCAAGGTCGAGGCGGTGCTGCTGGCCGAGACCATGCCGTCCACCAAGGGCTACGATCTGGTGGCGCGCAAGACCGAGCCCGAGCCTTCGGTGTTCGACGGCATGAACCTGCGCTTTCCCTGCCGCATCGTCGCCAGCCACCGCCCCTTGCTGGAAGAGGCCGCCCGGCGCCTGGGACCGCTGGTGGGCGGCCCGCTGACCGATTGCCCGACGGCCAAGGGCCGCGAAGCCGACTTCAACCACCTGGAGCGCATCGCCCGCGACCCGGCCGCCGCGCTCACCTCGGCCGCCAACGGCCACGGTCCGCTGCCCCGCGATCTCAAGACCCCGCTGATGACCGCCGCCGCCAAGGGCAGCCTGGCCGACATCGCCAAGGCCATGGAAGCCGGCGCCGACCCCCACCGGGCCGACGCCCGCGGCCGCACCGCGCTGCACTACCTGCTGGGCAACCAGACCCTGTCGCCCGCCGACCGGACCCAGGCGGTGAAACTCCTATACTGACGGTCCTTCACCCTTGAAGCGGTCCGGTCTCGCCCCAAAGTCTTGAAGGAAGAGACCTGAGACCCGGACATCGAGGGAGGGTGCCCATGATCGTCAAGACCATCCTGAAGACCAAGGCCCGCGGCGCGGGCATCATTTCGGTCACTCCCGACGCCAGCGTGGGCGACGCCGCCCGCCTGCTGGCCCAGCACAAGATCGGCGCGGTGCTGGTCATGAACGGCGACCGGGTGGCCGGCATCCTGTCCGAGCGCGACATCGTGCGCGGGCTGGCCGACGCGGTGGACGTCTGCATCACCGCCAAGGTGCGTGACCTGATGACCGCCGAGGTCTTCGTCTGCCACGAGGACGACACCGTCGAACGCCTGATGGAGATCATGACCGCCAAGCGCATCCGCCACCTGCCGGTGGTCGACGCCAACGGCGACGTGGCCGGCATGGTCACCATCGGCGACGTGGTTAAGTCCCGCCTGGACGAAACCAAGATGGAAGCGGAATCCTTACGCGACTACGTGATGGCCGGACGCTGAAGCCATCCAAGGAGAGCGGGCAAGATGCCCGCGCTCCGTGATCCGCAGATTTTCCTGGAGCGCGGCCGTCCCGGCCGCAAGTCCGTCTGCGCCCTAGCGCAGCTGCCACTCGGGCGCCGGGCCGCTGGACAGCCCGAAGCGGAAATGGGGGCACTCGCCGTCGCGATCCTCGTGTCCGTCCAGCCGAGCGGACGTGTTGCAGCAACGATCCAGCGCGAAGTAGCGGCAGGCGTTGCAGCGGATGGCGATGTAGGGCCGATCCGGAAGGGCCGTGGTGGCAAGCATCTACGTAGTTCCCCCAGTGACGCCCGATGATTTACCCGAACCGTTGGCCCGGCTCAATCAGGTTCACACCCTAAACGAGCGCAATTTCACCGCCTTATACCTTTGCGCCGCGCATTCTTCTGTGAACTGGCTCACACCGGTCAGGCGGCGGCGGTAATTCCCTTGAGAACGTTCTGCAGTTCGCGGCGCTGGGCCTGCCACTCGGCTTCCTCGTCCCGTTCCCGGCGGCGGATTTCGGGGCGATCGCGGAGCTGATGGACGGTGCGCATCAGATAGGGCATGTGCGCCGCCCTTTCCTGCTCGGTGCGGCCCAGGCTGGTGACGAAGCGCTCGAGGAAGTGCGAGGTGACCCGGCCGAACACCCGGTGGGCGGTAAGCGTCAGGAACTCGCCCCAATTGGCGGCGTATTGCTGGTGGGCGGCCAGCAGATAGTCGCGAAGCGCGCCTTCCCGCGCCGCCTGCTGGAAGACCCGGGGCTCCATCTCCTGCTCGTAGAGGTCATGGCAGCGCTGCCAGGCGGCATTGAGGGCGCCGGCCAGGTCGCGGGTGGGATCGAACAGGGAGGTCAGCGTATCGATCTCGGTATTGCCGATGCGCGGCAGGTCGTAGGCTTCGGGGCTGGGCGGCTGCAGCATGTCGCGCAGCGCCCTGGTGCTTTCCTTGACCTGGAAGACCCGGCTGCCGTCCTCCTTGACGCGCTCCACCAGCTTCAGTTCATCCCAGGCCAGCCGCCAGCGCTCCAGCATGTCCTCGGCCAGGGGGGTATCGACGCTTTCCCAGAAGCTGTCCCCGTCCATGGCGCGCCAGTCATTGTTGGCCGCCATCTGGCGCAGCAGACGGCTCTTCATCATCTCCGGCAGGATCAGGACCTCCACCGCCTGGCGGAAGCGGGGCGCGAAGTCGGGCGACAGCACGAAGACCGGCGCCAGCGGACGGCAGACCGAGGGATTGTCCTTGTGGAACACCACCAGCACCTCGTCGATGCGCCGGCCCACCGCCTCGGCGCACAGGGAATCAAAGGTTTCGAAGTCCCGGCGCGGCGGGGGCAGCTCGGCCTGGGTGTAGTTCAGGCGGGTCAGAAGATGGGCCAGATGGGGCGGCAGGCTGTATTCCACGTCCTGGGCCGAAGCCGGGGCCATCGCCTTGCCCGCCGCCGAAGCGGGTTTGACTGACTCCGGCGAAGCGGGCTTGGCCGGCTCTGCCGGTTGGGACCGTGCGTCGGGAACGGCGGCGAAGCGGCGGCCCATGGCGCTGTCCTCGGTCAGGATATGGTCCATCACCGACACCCGGATGAAGGCGAGCAGGGTCGACGCGATGTCGCGCCGGACCGACGCGTCGG
Organism: Magnetospirillum sp. XM-1; assembly: GCF_001511835.1. Taxonomy (NCBI): domain Bacteria; kingdom Pseudomonadati; phylum Pseudomonadota; class Alphaproteobacteria; order Rhodospirillales; family Rhodospirillaceae; genus Magnetospirillum; species Magnetospirillum sp. XM-1. The sequence goes on along the minus strand of NZ_LN997848.1, from coordinate 1,768,269 downwards.
AGGCGACCAGATAGCGCCGCCGCAGCAGGTGGATGCGGTCGGCCACGGCGTCATGCCCGTCGCGGTGAGCATAGAAGCTGGGGCAGCCGATACCCGACAGCAGGTTTTCCTCGCGGCTGAAATGGTCGGCGATCAGCCCGACCAGCTCTCGCATGGCCTCGCCCGTGCCACTTTCGTCCCCGGCCGTCACGCTGGCCTCGAAGCCGTTGATCAGCTCGACCAGCGCCCGGTGGTCGGCATCCAGTTCGGGAACGCCGATGGACATGGCGTCCTGCCATTGAATGGCCATCTCTTCACCCCTATCGAAACAGTCTCGGGCAAGTCGCCGCATGCCGCGCCGCACCCGTGACAGAGTGCGAGGCGAGTTGCATACCATCGTATGTAGGGGCTTTGCCCCTATACGAATGAATGGGCGGTGATAATGTTCTTTATCGCGACTTCATGTAGCAAGTTGTGTCGCTCGCTACAATCGGGTCCATACCTGAAAACATGACTCATATGACACAAGAATATATGCGTTTTCTACCGGGAATACTTATCACGCCATGCCCCTTGCGCCGCCCGGACGGCCGTGTACCCTTGTTCCCGACCGATCACGAGCGGGAGGAAACGGTGGGCACCATCTATGTGGCCAGGAGCAAGGGGCTGCAAACCTGGGGGGCCGATGTGGGCCTGGGAAAGAATCTCTACGCCATCGGCTATGTGGAGGACGGCACGCCCGAGGAGGCCCTGGCCGCCGGACTGGCCGGCGAGAAGGACTGGGTCCTGGTCAAGGCCCAGGAAGCCGCCGAGGGCGTGGACGAAGCCAGCCTGCTGGAACGCCTGGGGCGCAAGGAAAAGCTGGTGGACCCCACCTATTACCCCCGCATCCGCGGCGCCAAGGGCCTGGTCAAGGTGGACCCGCTCAAGGTCGAGAACTCGATCCGCATCCGCAAGGCCCTGGAAACCGGCCTGGAGCCCAAGGAGGTGAAGGTCAAGCCGGCCGACATCGCCCAGTACCTGATCAACAACGCCCTGGGCTGAGAAAGCGGGCTAGAGCAGCCTTTCCCGGATATGGGCCATCAGGCCGGCGGATCCGGCTTCGATCATGTCCAGCACCCGTTCGAAGCCGTCTCCCGCCCCGTAATAGGGGTCGGGAACATCCTGCAGCCCCAGCTGCGGCGCGAAGGACAGGAACAGCACCAGCCGCTCGTGATATTCGGGCGGACAGGCGCGGCGCATGATGTCCAGATGGCCGCGATCCATGGCCAGCAGCAGGTCGAACTCGGCGAAATCGGTCTTCTTCAGGGCGCGGGCCCGCAGGTCCTTCAACTCGTATCCCCGCTTGCGCGCCGCCTCGGTGGAGCGGCGGTCCGGCGGCTCGCCCACGTGGTAGGCATGGGTTCCGGCGGAATCCACGCCGACCCGCCCGGCCAGCCCCTCGGACTCCACCAGGGCGCGGAACACCCCGTCGGCGGTGGGCGAACGGCAGATGTTGCCGGTGCAGACGAACAGAACCTTGACCATGGGGTGCTTCCTGCCTTTTCGTTGACGGGCACTATAAAGGGAACGCGTCATGACGGGAAAGGGTAGCATCGTCGTGCTGACCGGTGCCGGGATTTCCAAGGAATCCGGCCTGGACACCTTCCGCGACAAGGACGGCATCTGGTCCAAGGTGCGCATCGAGGACGTGGCGACGCCCGACGCCTTCCGCCGCGACCCCGCCCGCGTCCAGGCCTTCTACAACACCAGGCGGCGCAATCTGGTGGAAGGCGACATCCACCCCAACCCCGCCCATCAGGCCCTGGCCCGGCTGGAGCGCGAATGGCCGGGCGAGGTGCTGGTGGTCACCCAGAACATCGACGACCTGCACGAGCGGGCCGGGTCGCAGAACCTGATCCACATGCATGGCGAGTTGCTGAAGATCCGCTGCGGCAAGTGCGCCCGGCCCCTTCCCTGGACCCAGGACCTGGCGGTGGACGCCAAGTGCCCCGACTGCCACCGGCTGGGCAGCTTGCGCCCCCATGTGGTGTGGTTCGGCGAGATGCCGCTCTCCATGGACCGCATCTTCGAGGCCCTGTCCCAATGCGCCCTGTTCGTCTCCATCGGCACGTCGGGCCACGTCTACCCCGCCGCCGGCTTCGTCCAGACGGTGAGGAACCAGGGCCGCGCCCATACGGTCGAGCTTAACCTGGAGCCCTCGGAAGGGGCCTCTCTGTTCCGTGAAACCCGCCTGGGGCCTGCCTCCCAGCTGGTCCCCGCCTTCGTGGAAGAGCTGCTGTCACGCTAACCGCTCTTGACTCTGGACGCGATATAAGTAGCCATGTGCCCCTGATGTCTAAGGGGGACACCTGATATGACGGCCCATGGCGGAGACGGAAAGTCCCGCAACGTCGCCGGCCTGATGCTCGCCGCCATCGGGGTGGTGTTCGGCGACATCGGCACCAGCCCGCTTTACGCCATGAAGGAAACCTTCAGCGGCCCGCACGCGGTCACCATGGACAGGGGCAACATCCTGGGTGTGCTGTCCCTGGTGTTCTGGGCCATCACCATCATCGTCTCGTTCAAGTACGTCATCATCATCATGCGCGCCGACAACCGGGGCGAAGGCGGTTCCCTGGCGCTGCTGGCCCTGGTCAGCCATGCCGCCGAGAACAACCGCCGCCTGTCCATCATGGTCAGCGCGCTGGGCATCTTCGCCGCCGCCCTGTTCTACGGCGATTCCATCATCACCCCGGCCATTTCCGTGCTGTCGGCGGTGGAAGGGTTGCAGGTGGCAGCGCCCCATCTGGAGCAATGGGTGGTGCCGCTGACCCTATGCATCCTGTTCGTGCTGTTCGCCATCCAAAGCCACGGCACCGACCTGGTGGGCAAGATGTTCGGACCGGTCATGCTGGTGTGGTTCCTGACGCTCGCCATCCTCGGCATCCGCAACCTGTCCCATGCCCCCAGCGTGCTGGCGGCGCTGTCGCCCCACTACGCCATCTCGTTCCTGTTCCGCGAGGGCTGGCACGCCTTCCTGGCGCTGGGCTCGGTGGTGCTGGCGGTGACCGGCGCCGAGGCGCTTTACACCGACATGGGCCATTTCGGCCGCCTGCCCATCCGGCTGGCCTGGTACATCCTGGTGCTGCCCGCCCTGATCCTGAACTATTTCGGCCAGGGCGCCCTGCTGATCGCCCAGCCCGAGGCCATCGCCAACCCGTTCTTCAACCTGGCTCCGGCCCATCTGGCCCTGCCGCTGGTGATCCTGGCCACCATGGCCACGGTGATCGCATCCCAAGCGGTGATCTCCGGCGCCTTCTCGGTGACCCGCCAGGCCATCCAGCTGGGCTTCCTGCCGCGCATGGAGATCATCCACACCTCGGAAGAGGAGATGGGCCAGATCTACCTGCCCTTCGTGAACTGGCTGCTGATGGCCATGGTCATGACCCTGGTGGTGGGCTTCAAGACCTCGTCCAACCTGGCCGCCGCCTACGGCGTGGCGGTGACCGGCACCATGGTCATCGACGCCTTGCTGGTGGGCACGGTGATGCTGCTGATCTGGAAGTGGAATCCGCGCAAGGTGAAGTGGCTGATCGGCGGCTTCCTGGTGGTGGATCTGGCCTTCTTCCTGGCCAATTCCATCAAGATTCCCGATGGCGGCTGGTTCCCGCTGGTGGTGGGCGGCCTGATCTTCACCCTGCTGACCACCTGGAAGGACGGCCGCAGGCGCCTGCTGGCCCGCCTGAAGGCCGACGCCCTGCCGGTCGAGGACTTCCTGGCCTCGCTGTCGGACCGGGTGCCGCGCGTGCCGGGCACCGCCGTGTTCCTGACCGGCACCTCGGAGGGCGTGCCCATCGCGCTGCTGCACAACATGAAGCACAACAAGATCGTCCACGAGCGCGTCGTGCTGTTGACCGTGGTGGTGGAGGAAGTGCCCTACGTGCCCGAGGAGCAGCGCCTGGAAAACCGCCTGCTGGCGCCTAATTTCCACCGATTGTTCCTGCGCTACGGCTTCATGGAAAGCCCCAACGTGCCCAAGGCGCTGGCCCATGCCCGCACCGACCAGCTGGGCTTCTTCTACGAGCCCATGTCGGTCTCCTATTTCGTCTCGCGCGAGACCCTGGTCCCCACCGAGAAGACGGGGATCGTCGGCCTGCGCGAGACCCTGTTCGGCACGCTTTCACGCATGGCCACCAGTGCCATGGACTTCTTCCATCTGCCCAGCAACCGCGTGGTTGAACTGGGCAGCCAGATCGAGCTGTAGCCATGGAACAGGCCGCGACGGAGAAGACCCCGCCGGAAAAGACCGACGTCAAGCGCATGGGCGCCCTGACCCTGGCGGCCATCGGCGTCGTCTACGGCGACATCGGCACCAGCCCGCTCTACACCTTGAAGGAATGCTTCGACCCCGACCACGGCATTCCGTCCACCCCAGACAACGTCATCGGCATCGCCTCGCTGGTGTTCTGGGCCATCATCCTGGTGGTCACCGCCAAATACGTGCTGTTCGTCATGCGGGCCGACAACCGGGGCGAAGGCGGCATCCTGTCGCTGCTGGCGCTGGCGGTGCGCGCCACCGGCGGCGACCGGGGACTGGTCGGCCCCATGGTCGGGCTGGGCCTGTTCGGCGCCGCCCTGTTCATCGGCGACGGCATGATCACCCCGGCCATCTCTGTGCTGTCGGCGGTCGAGGGACTGGAGGTGGGAACGCCGTTCTTCGCCCCCTTCGTGGTGCCCATCACGCTGGCCGTGCTGGTCGGCCTGTTCGCCATCCAGAGCCGGGGCACCGAAACGGTGGGCCGGCTGTTCGGCCCCGTGATGGTGGTGTGGTTCGTCACCCTGGCCGCCCTGGGCGTCACCCAGATCGTCGAGCACCCCTACATCCTGAAGGCCATGAACCCGGCCTACGGCGCCGTCTTCCTGGCCACCCACGGCTGGATCGCCTTCATCGTGCTGGGCTCGGTGGTGCTGGCGGTGACGGGGGCCGAGGCGCTTTACGCCGACATGGGCCATTTCGGCAAGCGCCCCATCCAGCTGGCGTGGTTCATCCTGGTGCTGCCGGCGCTGGCGCTGAACTATTTCGGCCAGGCCGCCCTGATCCTGGAAGACCCGGCGGCGGCCAAGAATCCATTCTATCTGCTGGTTCCCGACTGGGGCCTCTACCCCATGGTGATCCTGGCGACCATGGCGACCATCATCGCCAGCCAGGCGGTGATCTCGGGCGTGTTCTCGCTGTCGCGCCAGGCGGTGCAGTTGGGCTATTCGCCCCGGCTGGACATCCGCCACACCTCGGACGAGGAAGAGGGCCAGATCTACATTCCGCGCGCCAACTGGGGCCTGCTGCTGGGCATCTTCACCCTGGTGATCGGCTTCAAGAGCTCGAGCAACCTGGCCGCCGCCTACGGCATCGCGGTGACCGGCACCATGATGGCCACCACGGTGCTGTCCCTGGTGGTGGCGCACCGCAGCTGGAACTGGCCGATGTGGCTGTGCGTGGTTCTGGGAACGGCCTTCCTGTCCATCGACATCGGCTTCCTCAGCGCCAACCTGCTGAAGGTCGCCCAGGGCGGCTGGTTCCCCCTGGCGGTGGGCTTCGGCATGCTGCTGCTGATGGCCACCTGGCGCAAGGGCCGCGAGATCCTGTCGCGCCGCCTGGCCGACGGCGCCATGCCGCTGGACATGTTCATGGCCCAGCAGAAGGCTTCCAGCAACATCCTGCGGGTGCGCGGCACCGCCGTGTTCATGACCGGCGGCACCGACACGGTACCCATCGCCCTGCTGCACAACCTGAAGCACAACAAGGTGCTGCACCAGCGGGTGGTGTTCCTGACCGTCATCACCGAGGACATCCCCCGCGTCTCGGCCCGCGACCGGGTGGTGGTCGAGGGTCTGGCCGAGGGCTTCTACCGCATCACGGTGCGCTACGGCTTCTTCCAGGAGCCGGACATCCCCAAGGTGCTGCGCCTGTGCAAGGCCTTCGGCCTGGAATTCGAGATGATGGACACCTCGTTCTTCCTGGGCCGCGAGACCCTGGTGCCGTCCACCCATCCCGAGATGCCGGAATGGCGCGAACGCCTGTTCGTCATCATGAGCCGCAACGCCGTGGCCGCCACCGACTTCTTCCGCATCCCGGCGGGCCGCGTGGTGGAACTGGGCATCCAGGTCCAGCTGTAGGAAAAGCCGCCGCCGGGAGAGCCGGCGGCGGCGCATCCCTTACGCGACGGCTTCGACCTTGCCGTCCAGGTCCATGATCAGCAGTTCCACCGCCAGATTGGGATATTTGGCGCCGATCTGGGCGCCCAGCGCCTTCAGCTTTGCGGCGTGGGACGCGGTCTCGGTGGCCTTGTCCTTCACCGCATCGGCGCCCAGGAACACCTTGTAGGCGCCGCAGTCGCGGTGATCCATGACGATCACCTTCTTGATCTGGTGCAGGTCGATGGCGACCTGAACATGATCCCAGAAGGTCTGGCCCCACGACACGTTCTTGTCCTGAAGAACGCCCAGCGACGCTCCGGCCAGCACCACATGGTCGTATTTGTCAGTCATGTTGCGGCCGCCCATGTAGCGGACGATGTCGTCCATCAGGCGGTAATCCATGCAAGACAGCAGCAAGGCGTCGGTGCCGCCGGCCGCCAGGCTGATCTCGGGCCTGAAGCCCACCCACAGGGCGGCCCCGGCCCCCAGCGCGAATTTGACGAAGCCCCGGCGCGACAGGTCTTTCAGCGCATCGCTACAGCATTGGGACATGTTGGCGTTTCCTTCCCGTTTGTCGCTTCGGGCGAGGGCCGCCCGGAGGAGCCGCTTATGCGCGACGGGAAAGCTTAGTCCAAACGTATGGGGCGGGAAAAGAGGCCCGTCTCAGATGATCTTGGCTTCGCCGTCGCCGGAAAACACGCCCGAGACACCCGACAGGTAGGAGCGCATGGACCGACGGTCCAGCAGCTTGTCCTGGGCGGCGGGCGGCAGGTCGGTGAAGGCGATCACCCGCTTTTCCACCAGCACCGCCACCAGATCCTCGACCACGCGGATGAAGGCCAGGTCCGAGGCCAGGAAGCGGGCGGAATTGCGTTCGCCCCCGGTATCGCGGAACAGAAAGTCCAGCACGTCGGGATGGCTGGCCGGCAGGTTCTCGGCCGCGCTCTCGCTGGCCTGCTCGAAAAGCCCGACCACCCGACCCTGCCCATCGCGGCTGACATACGGCATATCGTCGTTCCCCGACCTTGACCCGACCGCCGACAGGCTACCGCAACGGCGCGCCCGGGTCGCCGCCAAAAAATATCCATCGGGAAGATAGGGTTACAGAATGATTCAAAGCGAGGGCGGACACAGGCCAAAGGGCATGTTCAACTTGACCATGGCATAGGATGCCGCAGTGGGACGGGGCACATAAAGGTCGAGGAGAGGTAGCATGCGCACCCTGGCCTGGTCCGAGCACTTCGCATTAGGACACGCGCGGATCGACCGCGAACACCGCCGCCTGATCGAGCTTGCCGCCCGCATCGAATCCGAGGCGGAAAAGGCCGCCCGGGTCGAGGACATCCTGCCGCTCTGCCACGACTTCTTCCGGCTGCTGGTCTCGCACTGCTTCTACGAGGAGCAATTGCTGCGCAAGCTGCCCCGCGACCGCTTCGGCCCCCATGTGGACGAGCATTGCCGCGGCCACGCCCGCCTGATCAAGCAGGCCCAGACGGTGATGGCCGGTCACATTCCCACCGGCTACGAAAGCCTTCCGGCCTTCCTCGACGCCTATTTCGAGCTGATGCACGACCTTCTGGTGGACGACACCGAACTGGTCGGCTCGCTGATCCGCGAGGGCTACCACCGCCTCGGCACCCCGGAAGCCGGACCGGTCTGGTTCGCCGGCCCCGGCGCGCCCCCGGTTTGACATCCAGGCCCCCAAGGTGTAGCCATCGGGCATGGCTCCACCTCCCCTCCTCGCGCTTCGCGACGTTCGTCTGACCTTCGGCGGCAAGCCGCTGTTCGAGGGCGTCACCACTTGGATCGCCAAGGGCGACAAGACCTGTCTGGTCGGCCGCAACGGCTCGGGCAAGTCCACCCTGCTGAAGGTCCTGGCCGGCGAGATCGCGCCCGATTCCGGCGAACGCTTCGTCCAGCCCGGCACCTCCATCGCCGTGCTGCCCCAGGACCCCATCATCCTGGCTCCCACCATCGCCGATTACGTGGCCCAAGGCCTGCGCCCCGACGAGCGCGACCAGATGTACCGGGTCGAGGCGGTCCTCGACGCCATGGGGATGGACGGAAGCCGCGACCCGGTGGTGCTGTCGGGCGGCGAAGGCCGCCGCGCCGCTTTGGCCCGCGCCCTGGTCGGCCAGCCCGACGCCCTGCTGCTGGACGAGCCCACCAACCATCTGGACCTGCCCACCATCTTGTGGCTGGAGGAATGGCTGTCCGCCTATGGCGGCGCCCTGGTGATGATCAGCCACGACCGCCGCTTCCTGGAAACCGTCTCCAAGCAGACCCTGTGGCTGGAGCGGGGCGTGGTGCGCCGCGCCGAATTCGGCTTCGAGAAGTTCCCCGCCTGGCAGGACGAGGTCTTCGCCGCCGAGGAGGCGGAACTGGCCCGCATGGACACCCGCATGCGCCAGGAGCTGCACTGGCTGGCGCGCGGCGTCACCGCCAGACGCAAGCGCAACATGGGCCGCCTGCGCGCCCTGCAGGGCCTCAGGTCCGAGCGGGCCGAGCGCAAGTCCCAGGTGCTGGCCGCCGGGCGTCAGGTCAATCTGGCCACCGATTCGGGCGACCTGTCCGGGCGGCTGGTGATCGAGGCGGAGAACGTCACCAAGGCGTTTGGCGACAAGCGCATCTGCCAGGACTTCTCCACCCGCATCCTGCGCGGCGACCGGGTCGGGCTGATCGGCCCCAACGGAGCGGGCAAGACCACGCTTTTGCGCATGCTGACCGGCGAGTTGGCCCCCGACGGGGGCGTGGTGCGTCTGGGCACCAATCTGGAGACCGCCTATTTCGACCAGCGCCGCGCCGCGCTCGATCCCGACAAGAGCGTGTGGGACACCCTGACCGACGGACGCGGCGACAATGTCTGGGTGCGGGGCACGCCCCAGCACGTGGTCGGCTACATGAAGGACTTCCTGTTCTCGGAAGCCCAGGCCCGCACGCCGGTGCGCGCCCTGTCGGGCGGCGAAAGGAACCGCCTGCTGCTGGCCAAGCTGCTGGCCAAGCCCTCCAACCTCCTGATCCTGGACGAGCCCACCAACGACCTGGACATGGACACCCTGGACCTGCTGGAAGAGGTGCTGGCCGATTACGACGGCACCCTGCTGGTGGTCAGCCACGACCGCGACTTCCTCGACCGGCTGGTGACCAGCGTCATCGCCGTAGAGGGTGACGCCGAGGTGGCCGAGTATGTGGGCGGCTATTCCGACTATCTGCGCCAGCGCCCGGTCAAGGCGGAGAAGGCGGCGCCCAAGCCGCCGTCGAAGCCCCAGGCCAGCCCCAAGCCCCAAAGCGCCCGCACCAGGCTGTCCTACAACGAGCAGCGCGAGCTGGACCAGCTGCCCGGCCGCATCGACACGCTGACGGCGGAGATCGCCAAGCTGGAGGTCGATCTGGCCGACCCCAACCTCTACGCCAAGGACGCCGCCCGCTTCCAGAAGCTGGCGGCCCGCGCCGAGGCGGCCAGGGGCGAGCTGGACGAGGCCGAGGTGCGCTGGCTGGAACTGGAAGCCAAGCGCGAAGAGGCGGCGGGAAAGTGACGCGGCGGGAAAAGCGGGCGGGACGCCCGCGCTCCAAGCGCCCCGCCTATTGCGTCCCGCCCTCCGCTTGTTGGAGCGCGGGCGTCCCGCCCGCAGGGGCACAATGACCGCCCCCTCTCGCCTGACGCCCCTGGAATGGGCGTCCGCCACCCTGGTGGTGGTGATCTGGGGCCTTAACTTCGTGGCGGTGAAGACGGCGCTGGGTACCCTGCCGCCCTTTCTGCTGACCGCGCTGCGCTTCGCCTGCACCGCCTTGGTCCTGGCGCCGTTCTTCCGGCCCGGCCGCGCCCAGCTGCCCGGCATCCTTCTGCTGGCCGTGCTGCTGGGCGTGGGGCATTTCGGCCTGATGTTCTTCGGCGTCGCCGGCATGGACGCAGCCACCGCCGCCATCGTCATCGAGCTGTCCATTCCCTTTTCCGCCATCCTGGCCTGGGCCTTCTTCGGCGAGGTGCTGGGAGTCTGGCGCAGCCTGGGGCTGGCCGTGTCCTTCGTCGGCGTGGCGCTGCTGGCCGGCGAGCCTCACCTGCCCCGCCTGGCCCCCTTCGTCGCCGTGGTGGCGTCGGGCTTCGCCTGGGCGCTGGCCAACGTGGTGATCAAGCGCTTAGGGACCATCAACCCGCTGGCGCTCAACGGCTGGATGGCCCTGCTGGCCGCGCCCATGCTGCTGGGCCTGTCGCTGGCCACCGAAAGCGGCCAGATGGAGGCCATCGCCGCCACCGGGATCAAGGGCTGGAGCGGCGTGGCCTACACCATCATCGGCTCGACCCTGATCGCCTATACCCTGTGGTACAAGCTGATCGCCCGGCACTCCATCAACCGGGTGGTGCCCTTCACCCTGCTGGGGCCGGTGGTAGGGCTGGCCGGCGGCGTGCTGCTGCTGGGCGAGCCGCTGACCTGGCACAAGCTGGTGGGCGGCGCGCTCACCGTTCTCGGCGTCGCCGTGGTGGAATTGCTGCCCGGCCGCGCCATCCACCGTGCCGAAGAACCGGAGCCCGGAACATGAGCGTCATCTCGCGGCCCTCGCCCAATTTCGAGCCCCGCCCCGCCGGGGCGGTAATCGACACGCTGGTGCTGCACTATACCGGCATGGAGAGTGGCGAGGCCGCCCTGGCGCGGCTATGCGACCCGGCGGCCAAGGTCAGCGCCCATTACGTCATCGAGGAGGACGGCCGCGTCTTCGCCCTGGTGGCGGAAGAGATGCGGGCCTGGCATGCCGGCGCGTCGTCCTGGCGGGGCGAGACCGACGTCAATTCCCGCTCCATCGGCATCGAGCTGGTCAATCCAGGGCACGAATTCGGCTATCGCGCCTTTCCCGGCGCGCAAATCGAGGCGCTGATCCGCCTGGCCCGCGAGATTCTGGCGCGCCACCCCATTCCGCCCCGCAACGTGGTCGGCCATTCCGACGTGGCGCCGACCCGCAAGCAGGACCCCGGCGAACTGTTCCCGTGGCAGGACCTGGCCGAGCGCCACCTCATCGGCCTATGGCCGTGCGGCGAGCCCACGGCGCTGCCGCCCGAGCACGTGCTGCTGGCCGGCCTTTCCCATGTGGGCTACGACATCCACGACCCCAAGGCGGCGCTGACCGCCTTCCAGCGCCATTTCCGGCCCTGGAAGGTGGACGGGCTGATCGACGAGGAAAGCGTCGGACGCCTGCGCTCTCTTCTGCGGATCGTGCGTTAGGCGCCCTTCTGGATTTTAAACGTATAGACGCCGTTGTCCTGCTCCTGGCTGAGCAGGGTGTTGCCGGTCTGGCGGCAGAAGGCGTCGAAGTCAGCAACCGAACCCGGATCGGTGGCGATCACCTCCAGCACCGCCCCGGCCGACAGGTCCTTGATCGCCTTCTTGGCGCGCAGAATGGGCAGCGGGCAGTTGAGGCCCTTCACGTCCAGAACGGTGTTCGACATCCGCATCCTCCCTCGGATCATTGTGGCGGTTCGGCCCGCCCCGTTGATATCAGGCTACACTAATATTCGATCCCGTCCCAGTCCATTGATGCCAGCCGCTCGGCGGTGATAGCCTGGACTCCGCTGAATGGAGAGTCCCCTTGTCCGAAATTCCGCTCACCACCCTTGTCGGCACGGCCACCTTCGCGGTGGGCGCGGTCTTCGGCTGGGCGGCGCGGACCAGCGAGTTCTGCACCATGGGGGCCTTGTCCGACATGGTGTTCATGGGCGACCGGCGACGGCTGCGCGCCTGGGTGCTGGCCATGGCGGTGGCGATGCTGGGGTCGCAGGCGCTGCAGGCGGCAGGCCTGGTCGACCTGGGCAAGTCCATCTATCTCGGCGGCTCCATCGCCTGGGCGGGCGCCATCCTGGGCGGATTGATGTTCGGCTACGGCATGACCCTGGCGGGGGGCTGCGGCTCCAAGACCCTGGTGCGCCTGGGCGGCGGCAATCTCAAATCGCTGGTGGTCACCCTGATGATCGGGCTGTTCGCCACCATGACGCTGAAGGGCCTGCTGGCGGTCGAGCGCATCGCCATCGAGCAGGCGACCAACCTCGCCCCCGCCCGGCTGGGACTGGCCGACCAGAGCCTGCCCGCCCTGCTGTCGGCGCTTGGCCTGGAGCGGACGGCCGCCCGCCTGGCCTGCGTGGCCATCCTGGCCGGCGGAGCCCTGGCCTGGTGCCTGAAGGACGGCGCCTTCCGGGCGTCGCGCGGCATGCTGGCCGGCGCCGTGACGATCGGGGCCGCCATTCCCGCCGGATGGGCCGTCACCGGCATCCTGGGCGCCGACGATTTCGACCCCGTGCCCCTGGCCTCGTTCTCGTTCATCGCCCCCATGGGCGACGGGCTGATCTATCTGATGACCTATACCGGCTCGACCATCAATTTCGGCATCGCCGCGGTGGGCGGCGTCGTCGCCGGATCGTTCATCGCCGCGCGGCTCGCCGGCACCTTCGCGGTGGAGAGCTTCGCCGACAAGGCCGACATGCTCCGCCATCTGGCCGGCGGCGCCCTGATGGGCACCGGCGGCGTGCTGGCCATGGGCTGCACCATCGGCCAGGGGCTGACCGGCCTTTCGACCCTGTCGGCGACCTCGTTCCTGGCGCTGGGCGCCATCGTCGCCGGCGGGCTGTGGGGCCTGAAAAGCCTGGAGGAAGGCGGCCCGGTCGCCGGGCTGAAAGCCCTGCTGGGTTCTCGAATATAATAATTTGTTGATATATTCGGTTGCGCCCTTTCGCCGGCCTCCGCTACCATGAAAGAAAAAAATCCGGTGAGGGGGAGGAGACGACAGTGGACACCACCACGCGATTGAACCGCCGTGCCGTCCTGGCCGGAACGGCCGTGGCCGCCGCCGCATTGGGCTTTGGCGCCCCCGCCCCCGCCGCCGCGCAGGAAGCCGACGAGCTGGCCCGCAAGCTGATGGGCCCCTTCAAGGCCAAGGACGGCAAGGTCAAGCTGAAGATGCGCGACGTGGCCGCCAGCGGGGCCAACGAACCCATCACCGTGACGGTGGACTCGCCCATGACCGCCGCCGACCACGTCAAGGCCATCCATGTCCTGGCCGAGGCCAACCCCTATCCGGTGGTGTCGTCCTGGTACCTGACGCCCCGCTCTGGCCGCGCCGAGGTCAGTTTCCGCATGCGCCTGGCCAAGACCCAGACGGTGCGGGCCTATGCGGTGACGTCGGACGGCGAGGTGTGGATCGCCCGCCAGGACGTCACCGTCACCATCGGCGGCTGTGGAGGCTGAGCGCTATGGCCAATTCAGATCGCGTCAAGGTGCGCATCCCGTCCAGGGCCAAGAAGGGCGAGATCATCGAGATCAAGACCCAGATCAGCCACGACATGGAGACCGGGCTGCGCAAGGACGGGGACGGCAAGGCCATTCCCCGGCGCATCATCAACCGTTTCACCTGCACCTGGAACAACGAGCCGGTGATCAGCGCCGACTGGCATCAGGCGGTCTCGGCCAATCCGTTCGCCAGCTTCTTCGCGGTGGCCACGGCCAGCGGCAAGATCAAGCTCAACTGGTTCGACGAAACCGGCGAGAGCTTCGAGTACGTCCACGACATTATCGTCGAATAATGATAGAAGCATTCCAGTAAGTGTTACTACATATGGCAACCTGATATTTTGCCATCGCACCAATCCGTCAACATTTATGGATTGGCCGACACAATCCTTCGCCATATTATCTGAGTCAGAGGCGTGACTTCATCGCGCCTTTCGCGATATGTCGTCGTGTCATTGCGGCTGTTGTCGAGTCAACACTCGAACACCCGAGAGGCTCCCATGCTCAATAACTTCAAAATCGCGGTCCGGCTTGTCCTGGCACTGATCATTCCGCTGGCGGCCGTCGTCGTCTATGCCGGTCTGGCCCTGTCCGAGAAGGCCCGCCAGGCCGACGAGATGGAACAGGTCGAGGAACTGGCCCGGCTGGCGCCGGCCATCAGCGCCCTGGTTCATGAGCTGCAGAAGGAACGCGGCACCTCCGCCGGGTTCGTGGGCAGCAAGGGAGAGAAATTCAAGGAGCGCCTGCCGGAACAGCGCAAGCTGACCGACGCCAAGCTGGGCGAACTGTCGGGCGCGCTGGCGCGCTTCCCCGCCGCCGCATACGGCACGGCCTTCAAGTCCAAGCTGGACGCCGCCGACGCCGCCATCAAGGCCTTGGCCGACAAGCGCGCCGCCATCAGCAATCTTTCGATCCCGCTGGGGGAAGCCACCGGCTATTACACCGCCACCATCGCCAAGCAGCTGGCGGTCATCGAGGAGATGGCGGTGGTCAGCCGCGACGCCCGCGTCACCAAGGCCATCGTCGCCTATGTCCAGCTGCTGCACGGCAAGGAGCGGGCCGGACAGGAGCGCGCCACCGCCAGCGGCGGCTTCGGCGCCAAGAAGTTCGAGCCGGCGCTGCACCGGACCTTCACCCAGCTGATCGCCCGCCAGGAGGTGTTCTTCGACACCTTCTCCAAGAATGCCGAGCCAGAACTGCGCCAGGCCTTCGAAAAGGTCGCCGCCGATCCGATCACCAAGGAAGTGGACCGCATGCGCGCCGTGGCGCTGGATTCCCCCTTCACCAACGATCTGGGCGGCATCGAGGCGCCGGCGTGGTTCGACACCATCACCAAGAAGATCGACCTCCTGAAGCAGGTGGAGGATTTGGCCTCCGCCGCCCTGGTGAACATGGCCGACAAGGGGCACGACGCCACCGTCGGCGCCCTGTACGCCTATCTGGTCATCACCGGCGGCGTGCTGACGCTGGGCATCATCCTGGTTTGGGTCATCGGGCGCGGCATCACCCGCCCGCTGGCCGAGATGACCTTCGACATGACCAAGCTGGCCGAGGGCGACAAGACCGTGCCCATCAACGGCCTGGACCGCAGCGACGAGATCGGCGCCATGGCCCGCGCCGTGGAAATTTTCAAGGAAGGCCTGATCCGCGCCGACCAGCTGGACGAGGAGCGCCGCCAGGCCGAGTGGACCAAGGACAAGCGCGCCCGGGTCATCGACAACCTGCTGCGCGAGTTCAACGAGGAGGTCTCCGACGCCCTGGCCGGCATGGCGTCCACCGCCACCGAGCTGGAAGCCACCTCGCGCTCGCTGTCCACCACGGCGGAGGACGCCTCGGCCCAGGCCGCGGCCGTCGCCGCCGGCATCGAGGAAACCGCCGTCAACATGCGCACCGCCGCCGGCTCGGCGGAGCAACTGGCCCATTCGGGCGAGGACATCAGCCGCAAGGTCCAGGAATCGGTGCGCATCAGCGAGGAAGCCTCGTCGGAAGCCCGCCGCACCACCGAACTGATCGACGGCCTCGCCGCGGCGGTGGACAAGATCGGCACCGTGGTCGCCCTGATCAACGACATCGCCGCCCAGACCAACCTGCTGGCCTTGAACGCCACCATCGAGGCGGCCAGGGCGGGCGAGGCGGGCAAGGGCTTCGCCGTGGTCGCCAACGAGGTCAAGCACCTCGCCAACCAGACCGCCAAGGCCACCGACGAGATCGCCGGCCAGATCTCCACGGTGCAGAAGGTCACCGGCGACGCCGTTTCGGCCATCACCTCCATCACCTCGGTGATCGAACAGGTCCATGACGTGGCCACCGGCATCGCCGATGCGGTGCGCGGCCAGGACGCCGCCACCGGCGAAATCGCCGCCAACGTCCAGCAGGTGGCCACCGCCACCGGCGAGATCAGCGCCAACGTCACCGGCGTCAACAATGCGGCGGAGGAAACCAAGCACGCCTCGGCAGAGGTGCTGCAGACCGCCCAGGACGTGTCGGAGCGCGCCACCAAGCTGCGCGACCGCGTCGACACCTTCCTCACCTCCATCCGCGCATCCTAGGACGAACGAGCATGCAGTACAGCATCCGTGAGGTCGGCGGCGGGGCCGAGATCACCATCAAGGGGCGGCTCACCTTCGCCGAGGCCAACCAGTTCCCCAAGGTCCTGGCCAAGCTGGACGAAGTGGGCAAGGCGCATATGGACATTCTGCTGGGCGGCCTGGAATTCATCGATTCCACCGGCATGAGCCTGTTCGTCCACATCTATGACGCCGCCAACGCCGTCGGCACCAAGGTGGTGATCAAGGGCGCCGCCGGTTCGGTGCGCGAGGCCCTGGACCGCGCCGCCTTCCAGACCCTGTTCGAGTTCCAATAGGATTTTGGAAGCTCACCGGCTGAATTTTGCCCCGTCATGGCCGGGCTTGCCCCGGCCATCCACGTGGAGCCGCCAGACACTGTGCCAAATGGCCCCACATGGATGCCCGGAACAAGTCCGGGCATGACGCGAGGGCTTAATACATCAAGCGTTAAATGAGAGACGAATTGTCACCCTGAGCCCAAAGCGAAGGGGCTTTCAAACCGCCTCGGGCTGAAAGACGCTTCGCTGCGCTCAGCATGACAGCGCGTTTCATATTTAACGCTCGCCGACCTAACAGCCGCGCCACACCGGCGGGCGCTTGTCCAGGAAGGCGTCGATGCCCTCGGCGGCGTCCTGGGCCAGCATGTTCTCGGTCATCACCCTCGACGCATGGGCGTAGGCGTCGTCCAGGCCCATCTCCAGCTGGCGGTAGAACGCCTCCTTGCCCACCTTGACGGTGTAGGAGGACTTGGCGGCGATCAGCCCCGCCATCTCGGCCACGGCGCCGTCCAGCGCCTCGGGCGCCACGGCGCGGTTGACCAGTCCCCAGCCTTCCGCCGTGGCGGCGTCCACCGGCACGCCCGACAGCAGCATCTCCATGGCCTGCTTGCGCCCCACGGCGCGCGACAGCGCCACCATGGGCGTCGAGCAGAACAGCCCGATATTGACCCCCGGCGTGGCGAACTTCGCCGTATGGGCCGCATAGGCCAGATCGCAGCTGGCCACCAGCTGGCAGCCGGCCGCCGTGGCCATGGCGTGGACCCTGGCGATCACCGGCTGGGGCAGCCGCACGATGCCCTTCATCACCCGAGAGCACAGGTCGAACACCGCCGACACCTGCTGGGCCGTGGTGAGCGAGCGCATCTCCTTGAGATCGTGCCCGGCGCAGAAGGCCGGACCGTTGGCGGCCAGCACCACCACCTTGACCGACGGATCGGCGGCGATGGCGTCCAGCGCCCGTTCCAGTTCCGTCATCAGGGCCACCGACAGGGCATTGCGGGCCGCCGGGCGGTTGAGCGTCAGGGTGGCGACGCCTGCCTTGTCTTGGCGGATCAGAATGGGTTCGACCTCGGACATACCAAACCTCCCTTGCCATCTTCGGCGGGAATCCCTGAAACTGGTCGGACCAGTCATCGTCCGGTTCGTTTGATCTGCGTCAAACCCTTATCGGACGGCGAAACCCTGGCCCTCGTTGGGGCAGAGCCCCGGTGGTTGTCGGCGTCGTCCGGTTTTGTCCGGTGCGTTTGGCGCCGATGCGGGGCGTAACGCCCCATGTTACGCCCGGATTTTGCCCCGTTCAACAGCACTGCGGAGATGGTCCGAGTGGTGGTGCAGGTAGTTGGCCTGGACGGTGGTCACGTTGTCGCCCATCACGCCGGCGATCTCAAACATATCCTTGCCGGCACGGGCGGCCAGCGTCCCCCAGGTATGCCGGAGGACGTGGGGCGTCACCCAGGGGTAGCCCAGCTTCTTCATGGCCGCCTCGAAGGCATGGGAGATGAAGGAGGTATTCCCCAGGACGAACTCGCCGTCGGGGTTCTCCTGGCGGGCGCGCACCAGCAGCGGCAGCAGACGGTCCGAAATGGGCACCGGCACCCGGCGCTTCTTGGTCTTCTGGATCGTGGCGTCGCGGAAGTCGATCAGCCGGGCGTCCAGGTCCACCTTCGCCCAGCGCAGCGTCTCAATGGCGCGTTTGCGCGACGCGGTGTTGAGGGCGATGGCGGTGAAGAGGTGGACCCGGTTCACCCGGCCCTCTCGCGCCGTCAGGGCCTCCAGCTTGGCCAGCAGGTCTGCCTCCTGCTCCTCGTCCAACCACTTGTCCCTCGGCGGGGCCTTGGCCGGCAGCTCGATGATCGGCGCGTCCGTGGAGGCAAGGCGCCGGTGCTTGATGGCGTGGTTGATGGCTGCCTTCATGTGCTCCAGCTCCAACCGGACGGTTGAGGGCTTGACCTTGCCGTCGGTTCCGATGCGCCCAGAAATTCGATCAGCCACATGACGCTGAATATCGGACGGCTTAATATCGCGCACGTCCCGATCTTTAAATGAAGACAGAAGCAGTGCTCCGGAGTTCCGCACCCGCGCCGGGGTCGCGCAGCGCAGTTCGACATGCTCCGTCATATAATCGGACCAAACGGACGAGAAGAGGACCGGCTGGTCCAGCGTCTCAGACCTCCCGTTCAAGAAGCCGGAGAGCACCTGGAGCGCGACAGCGCGATCCTTCGTCCGAGTGCTTGCGCGTTTGCTGCGCCCGCTTTCTGTCCAAGTGATTTCCCAAACGCCCGCGCTGTTGAGCCGGAGCTTGGGGCCTGTGTTGATCTTTGGCATCGAATGAACTCCTCAAGGTCGGAGCGAAGGATTTTGACGGGGCGGCCTGGGAGGTACGGGAGCAGTCCGGACCGCCGCAGGCGGTAGACGTGGTCGCTGGAGCACCGAAGAATGCCCGCGACCTCGTCCTGGGTCAGCAGCTCGTCAGCCACTGGCGGCCATGGCCATGTCCGCCTCCTCGATCAGCAGGCCGATCTTCAAGGCGGTGGAGGTGGGCAGCAGGCGGTTGATCGTCACCCATACCCGGCCAGGGTGCCCGGCCAGCTCACGCATGGAGAAAGAGAGATGCTCGTTCTCGGCAGCGGACGCGATGATGTTGGGCAGCAGCTCCTCGGGCTCGACGCCCAGAGCCCGCGCCAGCAGCGACAGCTTCTTCGGACCGGGCATCCGCTTCCCGGCCAAATAGCCGGAGACGCTGTCCTTGCCTTGAGGTGTCTCGTAGCCGCGGCGGTCCGTGATGGTGCCGAAAGCGTGCTTGGCCAGCTCGGCTTGGTTCCAGCCTCGGGCCTTCATCAGGCGTTGGAGCCGGCGGGCGAAATCCTGCCGCGACAGCATCTCGGGGGTCAGTTGCTGCTCGACCTCGTCAAGGCTCTCGGCGGGCTTTGATAGAAAGCGGGGAGGAGATTTTGGCATGGTCGTCATCCTGAGTTGGGCGTTGGTGGGTGCCCCCTGATACAAAGACGATATATGGTATCGTCCGGTTTCCGCAAGCTAAATCGTACTCAAAATGACTACGCGCTATCCGGTAAAAACCCAGGCGGGGCAACGGTTTGTCCGATATGGTATTACTGCGCGTTATCCAAAATCGGATAGGCTTGACTTCCCCCACGGTTCACGTAAATTGAGTGTCGCCCTCCCCTGTCGGAGGGGGATCGTCCAGGGAAAAGCGGAGAAGCGCCTGGAGGCGCAGTGCGATGAAACAGCAAGAGATTTTGTTAGCCGAACTCCGCCGCTGGGCTTCGTGGTACGAAACCGCGTTCCTGGACTTTGACGTGCCCGGCCCCATCGAGAGCACGAAGGCGCTGCTCCAGTCCGAGGAATGCAGTCCTGCATATTCCCAAGACGTTCTGCCGCAGGGCAACGTCACACGCGTCAACTTCGGACGCCGCCGGTAATGGACCTCTACGGCTATCAGGAAACCGGCGTCGCGTTTTTGTCCGGGCGCAAGGGTGCGATCCTCGGAGACGGAATGCGCTTGGGGAAGACCCCTCAAGCCATTCGCGCCGCCGGGAACCTGGGGGCCGAAAGGGTGCTTGTCGTCACGACGGCGAAGGCGCGGGTGAATTGGGGCCGGGAGTGGATGGAGTGGGGGAACTTTCCCCTGCCCGTCCACGTCATCGGCTCCACCACCCAGCGCATTCCGGACCGCGACGTGGTCGTTGTATCCTACGAGCAGGTGCTGGCTGACGGGGTATTCAACCAGCTATCGGCTGGCCGCTGGGACGTGCTGGTCATGGACGAGAGCCACCGGCTCAAATCCCCGGATGCCCAGATCACCCGCAAGGTGCTGGGGAAGTACGGGCTGATCCATAAGTCGGGGCACCGCTGGGCCCTGTCCGGCACGCCGTCGCCTAACCACCCCGGCGAGCTGTGGACCATGCTCTACACCAACTGCCCGGACGCCATCCGGGACAACGGCAAACCCATGGGCCAGGACGCCTTCGAGCGGCGCTACTGCAACATCGTGACGGACCGCAAGACCGGGTTCCGCCGGGTGATGGGTGGCAAGAACCTGGGCGAACTCAAGGACCGGCTGTCCGGTGTGATGCTGCGGCGGACCAAGGAAGAAGTCTGGCCGGAGCGCCCCCGCGTCATCTGGGGCGCCCCTCTCTATGTGGAGCCCGATGCTGTCTCGGACGAGCTGCGGGCCCTGGAGAACTCTCCGGAGGGCCTCCAGCTCAAGGCGCTGCTGTCCAAGGACGAGCTGCCGGAGGCGGACGACGCCATGCTGGCGACGCTGCGGCGGCTCACCGGCATTGTGAAGGCCCGCGCTGTCGCGGAGCTGGTGCAGGACGAGCTGCTGTCCGGGTCCAAGAACAAGCTGGTCATCTATGGCTGGCACCGGGCCGTGCTAGAGGAGCTGCACCGCCGCCTGGGGGCCTACGGCGCCGTCATGGTCTATGGCGGCACGGCTGACGCCCAGAAGAACATCGACCTGTTCCAGACGGACCCGGAGACGCGGGTCTTCATCGGGCAGATCAAATCGGTGGGCGAGGCGATCCGCCTGGACGCCGCCGACGACGTTATCTTCGTCGAGGGGTCTTGGACCCCCGGCGATAACCATCAGGCTGCGGACCGGATATGGCACCTGTCGAAACAGGTCGCCATGTCCGCCCGGTTCGTGGCCCTGGCCGGGTCCGTGGACGAAGCGGTGCTTCGTGTGCTGACCCGTAAGTGCCGGACTTTGTCCGGTTTGTACGATTAAGCGACAGACGAAACAGGAGACACCATGTTTGAAGTCAAGATCACGGCCAACAGCCCCGAGGAGCTGGCCAACCTCACCAAGGCGCTGAACACCCTGACCGCCCTGGTCCATATCGGGCTGGGCACGGACCCGGCCACCGGTTACGCGGCTGCCCCGGTGGTCCGCCCCACCCCCGAGCAGGCCCAGGCCATGGCGATGGTCGCCCAGGCCCACGCCGAGACGGCGGTGACTGCGCCCCCAGCCCCCGCCGAGCCCGAGCCCGTGGCCGCCACCGAGGAGAAGAAGTCCCGTGGCCGTCCGAAGAAGGAGGTCGCCGCGAAGCCCGAAGAGGCCACCGTCTACTCGCTGAACTTCGCGGACGGCAGCCTGGAGGAAACCTTCACGGACCTGTCCGAATGGGCGACTGCCTTTGAGGACCGCATGAACTCGGTGGGGTCCGCCGACGAGCTGCGGCAGCTCAACACCAGCAACGCGCTCACCACCGAAGTCCTGATGAAGGCGGACGAGAAGCGGTTCGGCGCGCTGCTGGAGGTCTTCAAGTCCGCGTTGGCCGGCTTCGAGGCCGTCCAGCAGCTTTCGGACGACGCCGAGGAGGCCGTCGCGGAGGAGAAAGCCTGGACCAAGGAGGAAGTTCAGTCCCTGGTCCGCGACTACTGCAACACCCACGGCATGAAGGCCGGCGTCGAGAAGCTCAAGAACGAGTTCGATGTCGAACGTGTCTCTGACATGCCCGCCGCCGCCTACGCCCGCGCCGCCAAGTCCTTCGCGGCCTAACAGGAGCACCGCACTATGGAACACCATCCCAACATCATCACCGCCGTCGATCTGGGCGAGGCCCTGCGTGACGGGCGTCTCCCGCCCCCTGCCGCTGCCCTGATCGACCACATGGCCGGGCTGCTGGCCCAGTATGGCAGGTTGCTCAACGGCGCCGACGGCGCCCCGGAGGTCGGGGAGGACGAAAAGAAGTTCGTCATCGGCTTCGCCATCTGCTTCGAGGACGGCGACACCCTGGTTCTGCCCCGTCCGAAGACCGAGATCGTCGAAGAAAGCGACGAGGCCCTCTCCATCGAGGTCGATCTGGCCTACTACAACAAGGTGGTCGGCATGGCCCTAGCCGAGACTGCCGCCGTCCTGATGGACAACGCCCCCAAGGTGATGCAATGACCGAGCACGGCCCCAAGCTGCACGCCACGCTGGGCGCGTCGTCGTGCTATCGGTGGTGGGAATGCCCCGGCTCCGTCCGGCTGACCGCCAACCTCAAGGACGAGGGGTCCGACTTCGCCGCCGAAGGCACCGCCGCCCATGCTCTGGGCGAGGACTGCCTGACCCACGGACGAAGCCCGGACGAGTTCCTGGGGAGCTGGATTTGCTCCGAGACGGAAGTCATCGCACCCAAGAAGCCGGACGCCCTCGCGCTCAAGAAGTTCCGTTGGTTTGAAGTGACCGACGAGATGATTGAGGCCGTCCAAATCTACGTGGACGCCGTCCGGGCGGACTTCAATCCGGACGACGGCGACATCCTGATGGTCGAGCAGAAGTTCGATCTGGGGGTGAACTTCACCCAGATGTTCGGCACCGCCGACGCCGTCATCTATAAGAGCGGGGCCCGGTCGCTGCACGTCTTCGACCTCAAGTACGGGCGCGGCGTGCCTGTGGAGGCCCGGACCGGGTCCGGCACGGGTATCGAGAGCGTCAACCGCCAAGCCCTCTATTACGCGCTGGGGGCCACCCTGGCGCTGCCGCCCGGCAAGCCCGTGACCTCCGTCGAGGTGGTCATCGTGCAGCCGCGTGCGCCCCACAAGGACGGCCCGGTGCGCCGCGCCACCGTGGACGCCTACGAGCTGCTGGAGTGGCGGTCGGATGTGCTGGCGGCGGCCCGGCGGACCCTGGAGCCCGACGCGCCGTTGGCCGCCGGCTCCTGGTGCAAGTTCTGCGGAGCGGCGGGTTTCTGCCCCAAGCTCCGGGAGCAGTCCCTGGAAAACGCGATGTCCGAGTTTTCGGATGATTTGTCCGAGTTGACGCCGGACGAAATCGCACGTATTTTGAATGCAGCCGAGGATGTTGAGAACTGGATCAAGGCGGTGAGGGCCTACGCCTATCAGCGCCTGGAGCAGGGGGACGCGGTCCCCGGCTGGAAGTTGGTGCCGAAGCGCGCCACGCGGAAGTGGGCCGAAGATGAAGAGACCACCGCCGAGGCGCTTCGACTGCTGGGGCTGGACGACGGGGACTTGTTCAAGAAGTCCCTCCTGACGCCGGCCCAGGTGGAGAAGCTGATGTCCAAGGATGACCGGGAGGCGCTGGCCGCGCTGACCGTGAAGGAAAGCAGCGGCAGCACTATGGCCCGTGAAAGCGACGAGCGGGGGTCGGTCCCCGGACGCCGCAACGCGCAAGACGAGTTCAACGACTGACACGAAAGAGAGACGCCTAAAATGAGCAAGCCGAGCAACGCTAAGGACACGACCTTCAAGACCCCCCGCGCCCGTCTGAGCTACCCGCACCTCGTTGAGGCGGTGGCCAATGACGACGGTGTCGAGTGGTATTCCTGCGTCCTGATCTTCGACCCGGAGGCCCAGAAGACCGCCGAGTTCCAGGCGATCAAGGAAGCCATCAAGACCGTGGCCCAGGAAGACTGGACCAAGAAGTTTGGCGGCGAGAAGCCGGAAGGCTATCGGATGCTGATCCGGTCCGCCGAGAGCAAGATGAAGGGCGGCGAATACGACCCCGCCGTGCCGAAAGGCTCCGTCTTCATCCAGGTTAAGACCAAGACCCGTCCGTCCGTGGTGTCCAGCAAGAAGGGCCCGGACGGTCGCCCCCTCAAGATCGACGACGCCAACGTGGCGGACGAGATGTACGCGGGCTGCTACGTCCGCGCCACCCTGTCCTACCCCTACGCCTACGAGGTCAAGGGCAACAAGGGCATCGGCATGTTCCTCAATAACATGCAGAAGCTGGGCGAGGGTGAGCGTCTGGGTGGCCGTAAGGACGCCCGCGACGACTTCGACCCGGTCGAGGGCGAGGAAGTCGCCACCGGCGGCGAAGAAGTCTGGAACTAAACCGGGCACGGGGCGGCAGCGATGCCGCCCCTTCGTCCGATTTGACGACAAAGGAAAACGGACAATGGGATACCCACCTAACTTTGACCGCGAGATCGACGACAACTACCTGCTCGATCTGGAGCTGCGCGGCACCCTGGAAGGCCAGGAGCTGTTTTGCTTCTTGAAGCGCGTCCGGGCGCTGATGGAGGACAAGGCCCAGGCGTTGATGGACCTCCAGAGCGCCGAGAACTGCATCAACTCTTTCCGGCAGAGCGTTTGACATGAGCGCGAACGAGGAAGAGTGGGTGACGATCCCAGGCTACGAGGGCTACTACGAGTTCTCGTCCAAGGGCCGGTGCCGAGCCCTCCGTCGCACCATCAAGCACCCCAACGGCGTCACCCGCATCATGCCGCAGAAGATGCTCAAGCGGGGCCGCGCCGGACGCTATAAGACGCCCCTCTACCGCCTGTGCAAGGGCGGGGTGTCGCGCTGCGTCTACGTGACCACCTTGTGGCGGCTGACCTTTGGGGCGCCGCTGGAAGAGGTGTCGCCGTGGAAGTGATCCACCTGCACTTCGACATCGAGACGCGGGGCGCGGTGGACCTGCGGAAGACCGGGGTCTACGTCTACGCGCAAGACCCGTCCACCGCCGTCTGGTGCGCCTGCTATGCGTTCGGTGACGAGCCGGTGCAGGTCTGGGTCGAGGGGCAGCCCTGCCCGCCCCGGATCGTGGAGCACGTCCTGGCCGGCGGCGCCATCTACGCCCACAACGCCGCTTTCGAGCGCATCCTGTGGGAGTTCGTCCTCGGTCCGAAATACGGCTGGCCGGTCCCGAAGCTGGAGCAGTTCTTCTGCACCATGGCCATGGCGTCCGTTATGGCTCTGCCCCGTGGCCTGGGAGACGCCGCCAAGGCGCTGGGCCTGGACGTGCAGAAAGACGACGCTGGGCGCCGCGTCATGCTCCAGATGTGCAAGCCCCGGAACAACGCCGCCGTCCGGGCGACGGGCGACGCCCCGATCTGGTGGAACAGCGCCGAGAAGCTGGAGAAGCTGATCGCCTACTGCAAGATCGACGTTGAGGTCGAGCGCGCCCTCACGCAGAGGCTCAAGCCCCTCTCGGACGAGGAGCGGGCTATCTACCTGCTGGACCAGAAGCTCAACGACCGGGGCGTGCTGGTGGACATGGCCGCCGTCAAGGCCGCCAGCGTGGTGGTCGAGGCCACCGCCGCCAAGCTCAACAAGGAGCTGGCCAAGCTCACCCGGCACGCCGTCACGTCCGCTTCTCAGGTGGCCAAGATGGTGGCGTGGCTGCGCGAGCAGGGTGTGCAGGCCGAGAAGCTGGACAAGCAGACGGTGGGCGACCTGATCGAGGAAGACGAGGACTTGGTGGTCATGGGCGATCCGAACGCCATGCCGCCGGTAGCCCGTCGCGTCCTGGAAATCAGGCGGGAAGCGGCCAAGAGTTCCACGGCCAAGCTGGCAGCGTTCGCTGGCCGGACCTGCGCGGATGGCCGGATGCGCGCCAATCTTCTCTATCATGGCGCGTCCACCGGACGGTGGTCCGGACAGGGCGCCCAGCTCCAGAACCTCCCGCGTCCGTCCCTCAAGCCCAAGCAGCAAGAGTTCGCCCTGGGCCTGTTCGCGGACCACTCCCCGGAGCTGGTGGACCTGCTGGTGGGCCCGCCCATGTCGGTGGTGTCGGACTGCCTGCGGGGCATCATCGTGGCGCCGGAGGGCATGGAGCTTATGGCCTGCGACTTCTCCAACATCGAGGGGCGCGTGGTCGCTTGGCTGGCCGGCCAGAACGATCTGGTGGAGCTGTTCCGGTCCGGCGGCAAAATATACGAAGAGATGGCCGGCTTCATCTACGACAAGCCCGCGTCCGAAATCACCAAGGACGGCATCGAGCGCCAGCTTGGCAAGACGGCAGTGCTGGGCTGCGGCTACGGGATGGGGGCCGCCAAGTTCCAAGCCACCTGCGAGAAGCAGGGCATCGGCATCGACGACGATCTGGCCAAGCTCGCGGTAGCCAAATACCGCGAGAAGAACGACCGGATCGTGGCCTTCTGGTACGACATTGAGGACGCCGCCATCGAGGCCGTCCGGAACCCTGGCCAACCCGTGAAGCACCGGCACATCACCTAT
The DNA here is from genome assembly GCF_001511835.1 of Magnetospirillum sp. XM-1. Lineage (NCBI taxonomy): Bacteria > Pseudomonadati > Pseudomonadota > Alphaproteobacteria > Rhodospirillales > Rhodospirillaceae > Magnetospirillum > Magnetospirillum sp. XM-1. The sequence goes on along the minus strand of NZ_LN997848.1, from coordinate 1,742,066 downwards.
GGCTTCGACGGGAAGTATCTCCGCTGCCTGCTGCCGTCCGGGCGGAAGCTCTGGTATGCCCGCCCCCGCATCGAGATGGACGAGAAGTTCTTCGGCAAGGAGGGTCTGACCTATCTGGGCGTCAACAGCCTCACCAAGAAGTGGGGCGTCCAGCGGACCTATGGGGGCAGGCTGGTGGAGAACATCACCCAGGCGGTGGCCCGGTGCCTGCTGGCGTCCGCCATGCTGCGTCTGGAGGCCGCCGGCTACCGCAGCGTCTTGACCGTCCACGACGAGATCGTCGCCGAAGTCCCCGAGGGCTGGGGGTCTGTGTCCGAAATGGAGCGCCTGATGTCGGAAGTCCCGGCGTGGGCGCAGGTCGGGCGCGTGTTGCCCGTGGCCGCCGAGGGGTGGCGCGGGAAGAGGTACAGGAAATAGTCCGTTTTAACTCACCACGAAACAGGAGAACCAGTATGGCAAAGCGAGACAGCGTGTTTTTTGGGGGCGTCCCCACCGATCCGGACGTTCGGGCGATCCGGGAAGCCTACCCCGAAGCGGACCTGCCCGTCGGCATGGTCATTCCGTACCACGATGTCGCCGGGCTCCTCGGCGTCTCTGTCAACTCCAAGCGTTTCCGGACCGTCACCTGGAGATGGCGCCGCCGTGTGGAGGCCGAGACGGACAGCCTCGTTATCGGCGTCGAGAAGGGTGTCGGCTTCAAGGTGTTGAGCGCCTCGGAGAAGCTGGACGCCAGCGTGGCCAAGCTGGGCAGCGCCGTGAAGGCGGCCCGCCGTTCCTATTCCCTTTCCGGACGAGTGTCCGTCACCGAGATCAGCCAGGAAGAACGCGACCGGCTGATGTGGGTCCAGCGCAACAGCGCCGCCCTGATTTCCACCGCAAACACCCGCAGCAAGACGGCTCTGCCGTCCATCGAGGAGTAACCGCCATGAAGCAGTACAACGTGACCCTGACTGGGCTGACCCCCCTGCTGATGCACCAAGACAACCTGTCCTTTGGCGAGAAGATTAAGGCGTGGCAGAAAGACCCCGCCAACAAGGAGCTGTCCACCAAGGGCGACGACCGCTCCCCCGCCTGGACCTGGATGGGCTACGCCTACCACGACACCCGCGTCCTGGGCATCCCGTCCGATAACCTGATGACCTGCATCCGCGAGGGCGCGACTAAGGTGCCGTCGAAGGGCAAGGCGACCTACAAGAAGCAGTCCCAGGCCGGGCTCGCCATCGACCAGCAGCAGTGGGACTTGCGGGTCAACGGGAAGACCATCGACTTCAAGGCGCTGTGGTCCGGGCTGATGGGCGAGAACGACTTCGCCCGGCATATCGACGAGGTCGAGGCCGCCGGTTTCGAGCTGTTCATCAAGCGCGCCAAGGTTAACTCGAATAAGCACGTCCGCGTCCGTCCGATGCTGCGGACCTGGGAGGCCAGCGGCAGCTTCACCGTGTTCGACGACGAAACGTCCGGACTGACACTGCCGGTCCTGACGCGCATCTTCGAGCAGGCTGGGGCTTATTGCGGACTGGGCGACTGGCGGCCTTCGTCCCCGCAGTCGTCGGGGTCGTTCGGCAAGTTCACCGCCAGCCTGTCCGCCGTCTAAGGCCGCGAGCGCGCCGTGCGTATCTCCATGGAACATGGAAAGGCACGGCGTGGCTCGGCTAGGCCGGGCTCGGCAAGGAGCGCGGCGGGGCAGGGCCTGGCGCGGCAAGGCACGGCGAGGATCACGGCTAGGCGGGGCTCGGCAGGGCTCGGCTAGGAGCAGGGTCAGGCTAGGCGCGGCTCGGCCAGGCGTGGTGCGGCGAGGAACACGGCAAGGCGTGGCGCGGCTGGGCTTGGCGTGGCGTGGCAAGGGACGGCGGGACGTCGATAAAAACCCGACCGATTTAACGACCGACACCACAGGACGAAACCATGATGAATTATGACGAAGCCTTCGAGCTGGCGGTCGCCGGCAACGCCGGGTCCGGACGGCCCTACTTCATCTACAAGATGATCTGGACCAACGAATACATCGCCAGCCTGTGGCCACTCCGGGGGCAGCTCCCGACGTTCATGGTGCTGATCGGTGAAGTGAGAAGGATGACCCCGCGATGACCATAGATTGGTCGAAAGAAATCGAAACAACCGAAGACCCGCCGCGCCCTGTGCGGGTGCTGGCGACTGATGGAAAATTTAGGCTCCCTGTTATCGTCGAATTTCCTGACGGCAACGTCTATTTCTACGACTTGAACGGGGAAGCCTGTCCGACAGCCCTTCCTGCCCTCCGCAGCGTGCCGCCCAAGCCCAAGCCGGTGCTGATGGAAGGCTGGGTCAAGCTCTACGCCAATGACGGACAGTGGCCTAGCGCGTCGAGTTCAGTCTTCACCTCCGAAGACGATGCGCGTGAGTCGGTGACGATGCGCGAACCTCTGGCTATCTGCAAGGTCGCCTGGATGAGCGACGGCAGCCCGGTGCCCAGCGAAGCGTCGGAAGAGGAAGACCCGACGCGCTATGGTGTCTGCGAAGTCTGCGTGGAGAAGGCTGTCAAGGCTGCCGATGAATGGCGCACGAAGGCCGAAGCCCTCCAGGCTGAGGTGGATGACTGGAAATCCGAATGGGAAATCCGATGCCGCACCGTAAGCAAAACTTTGGACAGGCGGCGCATCAACGAGACTGAGGCGTTGAAGGACGAGGTGGAACGGCTGCAAGAAGTCGAGCGCGAGTGGTGCGCCCTGCATCACGCAGCCGTCAAGGAATTGCATGCCGAGGTGGACAAGCGCAACGACAGCATCCTTGACCACCTTGAGCGCATCCAAGCGATGAAGCCCGTGGTGGACGCTGCGGTGGACCGTTTCTCTGGTGTCAAGCACCGACCCGAGGGGCAGAAAAGCGCGGCATTGTGGGAAGCCGTCCGCGCCTACCAGTCCAAGCAAGTCCCTGCCGAGCCGGTGAAGAACTGCACGACGTGCCGGTTCAACCACATCTACCACGCTGACGAGCCGTGCAATGTCTGCGCGGGTAACACCCGACGCAAGCCATTCAAAAGCTATTGGGAGCCCCGCCATGACTGACCACGCTGATCTGATCCGGCGGCTGGAAACCCCGTATCCTGCGGGAAGGTGGATGTCGAATGGCACTACCGTAGACCCTGCATGCCTTGACGCCGCCGCCGCCATCAAGGAACTGGTGGCTGAGCGGGACGGGTGGAAGGACACAGCGAACCAACATTGCCGCAACGAACTCTACTACACCGACCTGATCGACGAGGTGGCCCCGCTTCTTGGCCCGACCATGTACACCCAGGACGATGGCAACGTGGTGCCCGAACCCTTGCGGGCCTGCCTGCCCAAAGCTGTGAAGGCGCTGGTGGCCGATTACAAGGGCCAAGGCGAAGCGTTGATCCGAGAGGTTAACGCCAAGCTGGAGGCGCAGTTGCGTGCCGAGAAAGCCGAGGCCGACCTCGCCGCCGCACGGGCTGCTCTGCTGTGGGCGTATGAGGCTCTGCCGATTTCATGCGCTGTGGCAGATGTTGAGGAGCATAACCGCCACCAAGCCGCCATCGCAGCGGCACGGGCCGAGGGAGGTGAGTGATGAAGCCTGATTTTGAGAAGATGGCCGGGGAACTCGACGTTCCATACAGCAACAGCGAGAGCATTGCCGACGCCCTCCGCGCCGCCTACGCCGCTGGCCTGGAGCGTGCTGCGGAGATTGCTTGTGGTGGCAATCTTAATTCAGAAACATACCCCAGACACGTCGTTGAAGTGTCTGTGTGGATTGGGAAAATATTAGCGGACGCCATCCGCGCCGAGGTGGAGAAGCTGTAATGTGCGACATCCTCCCCCGTCTGACCATCCTGGCGCTGTACCTCGCCGCCGTCTGGGCTTCCGTCCGGGCGGTGGTTTCGCTTATCGCCCCCAGTCCGATTTGACGCCGGACGAAACAGACCATGCCATACGAGCATCACCACCCACGGAGTACCAACATGACGACGCAATGCGTCTCCCCCGCCGTCTCTGTCTCTGAACAGACCTTCTTGAACTATGCCGCGTCCGGTTTCATGGACAGCATCCTGCCCATCATCCCGCCGGGCGCCAAGCTCTCCCCCACTTCCAACCTGCCGCCCGAGAACATCGGGAAAGTCCCCGGACGCAAGACGCCGTCCGGCTGGGTCGGCCTGGGCGACTGGGTCAACCACCGATCCACCCAGTCCGATCTGAGCCGCTTCGCGGCCTGGGGCGCGGGCCTCGGGCTCAACTGCCACAATCTGGTGGCCTTCGACATTGATGTGCTGGACGACGCCCTGGCCGCCGCGCTGGAGCGCGCCGTCCTGGAATACGCCGAAGCCTACGGCATGGGGCTGTTCCCGGCCCCGCCCGTCCGGTTCGGCAATCCGGACGTGGCCAAGCGCCTGCTGTTGGCCCGCACCACCACACCCACCCCCAAGCGCCGCTTGGCTTTTCGGCTGCCGGGCGAAAGTCCGGACGAAAAGCCCAAGCACGCCGTGGAGCTGTTGGGCCACGGGCAGCAGTTCATCGCCGAGGGCCTCCACAAGTCCGGAAAGCCCTACCACTGGCGGGATGATATTTCACCCGCGTCCCTGACATCGGACGGTCTGGTGCCGCTGGCACCCGGTGACATCGAGGAACTCTGGGCCGCCATCGGGTCCGTGGTCGATATGTTCGGCGGGGAAGTCTCTTCGTCGTCCGGTGGCAGCGCCTCGACGCTTGAGCGCGTCCCGGTGATCGACGGCGCCCTGCGCGCCCCCAGCCCCGACGCCGCCGTCCGGGCTTTGAAGTCCATCCCCTGTGAGAGCATTTCGGACTACGAGGGCTTCTACCAGCTTGTGGCATCCTTCAAGGCGTCCGTGGGCGGCGACGAAGAGTTCTATCCCGATCTGGAGGAGTGGGCCCTGGGCTGGCCGGACAACGATCCGGACACCGTCCGCGAAAAGTGGGACAGCTTCCGTGAGACTTCGCTGGGCTGGGGTTATCTCTCCAAGACAGCGGACGAGCACGGGTATTGTTCCGCCCAGGATGATTTCGAGCCTGTGGAGACGGGGCCCGGTGGGTCCGGCGGCGCGGGTGAGGACGCGGCAGACGGCAGTGCCATCGACATGCTGGTCCGCCGCTACGCCTACTTCGAGTTCGACGAACGCTTCATCGACCTGGAGACGGGCGCGATGCTGACGGACGGAATGCTCAACAAGCGCCACTCCAACATTGGGAGCTTCGCCTCCAAGGCCAACAGCGCCTCCGGGCAGTATCACCGCCTGCCGGCGGCGGTCCGCAATTACGTCCAGCGAATAACCTACCGTCCGGGGCAGGGCCCGATGCTGACCGAGGACGGCGAGCGCGCCGTGAACCTCTGGCGGCCCGGACCTCTGAGGGCAGCGGTCGGGGTTTCGGACGCGGACATCAAGCCCTGGCTCGATCTGGCCGAGTATCTCGTCCCGGACCAGATGGAGCGCGATACCATCATGGACTGGATGGCCTGCGTCCTGGGCGGCAGCAAACCCAACTGGGCCGTGGTCCTGGGTTCGGACGCGTTCGGCGTGGGCAAGGGCCTGCTGATCCGCCCCCTCCAGAACGCCCTCGGGCAGCGCAATTACCAGACGGTGCCCGCCAAGAGCCTGGAAAGCCGCTTCAACACCTGGGCTTGGTGCTCACAGCTCACGGTCTTCGAGGAAATCCACAGCTTCGAGCGCAAGGGCATCTACGACATGCTCAAGCAGCACATCACCGCGCCGCCCGATTATGTGGAGATCGAGCGCAAGGGCCGCGATCCCATCCAGCACCCCAACGTGACGTCCTTTATCTTCCTGACCAACCACCGCGACGCCCTGGCCCTGGAGGACGGCGACCGCCGCTACTTCGTGAGCTGGATCGAGAAGCCGAGCCACCCGGACGGCAAGGACTACTACAAGCCCCTGGCGGACTGGATTGACGCCAATAGTCATCTGGTGGCTGGGTGGCTGCGGCAGCGCGATCTGAGCCGGTTCAACGCTCAAGGCGCCGCTCCCGTCACCGCCGCCAAGTTGGAGATGACCGAAGAAGCCGCGTCGTCCATCAAGTCCTGGGCTGATAGCTGCATCCGGAACGGCGCGGCCCCCTTCGACACGGACCTGATCGTGATGTCGGACGTGGCGGCCCAATGCCCGGACTGGGCACGGGGCAAGACCACCACGGCCAAGTCCATCTCCATGACGGTGTCCCACGTCCTGAGAAAGCACGGCGCCAAGAAGATGGGCGAGTTCAAGCTGGGTAGGGAGCATCCCCGCTCGGGGCAGCGCCAGGGCGTGCTTTGGGCAGTCCGCCGCGTCGAGATGCTGAAACAGGCCGCTGATGACGGACGGGTGGTGGACCTGTACTGGTCCATGTGGGAGAAGGCGAAGGCCAAAGCCCTGGATGATGGCGACGGCGGCGCCGGAGGTAAGGGTGCGTCTAATGGGCGAGTGATCGACGCCAGCGACGAGTTCGATTGACGGTTGGACATACTATCTGCGGACTACGCCCACTGCGGTGGGGTAGTCCTGCGGTCCGGACGGAAAATAGGATCGTTGCTTCTAATTAACGGATTAATTCGGACGGGGATTTATCCGGCAGGGGTGGGCGAGGGCTGGGGCCGGGCGGACAACGGATTTTTGGTAGTTCGCGGTAGTCCGATTTTAGTCTGTCCGACCGGATGAAACCCTTATATATCCTAGTGTTCTTCTCTCTTAGTAGTACTAGTAGAACTAAAATAAGAATATATGTGTAAGGGGTAATAGGGGGAGGGGTATATGGGGGGTATGGGGTGTGTGGGGAGTGGGGTGTGTGGGGGTGTATAAAAAGGGTTTAGGGGTTTAGTTCAGACAAGTTCGACCGGACCCGGTCCGCTGCTCGCAGAGATAGTAGAGGTTGGAGTATGGGAGTTCATGCCTGCGTGACCGTGCCGGGAAAGGCAAGAGGGAAACAACGACCGCGAGCCGTGCGGACGAAGGCCGGCGTGCGGGTGTACACCCCCGAGGAAACCATCAACGCCGAGGGCTGGGTGAGGGCGTGCTGGTTGGACCAGATTGGGCGGGTCTGGCTGACCGGACCGCTGCGGGTTGAGATCGACGTGGTGGTGGCTCCGCCTAAGAGCCTGTCCAAGGCCCGTCTGAGCCTCGCCCTGGCCAACGACCTGCGGCCCACCACGAAGCCCGATGCCGACAACGTGGCAAAGCTGGCGCTTGATGCCTTGAACGGGGTGGCCTGGGCCGACGATGTCCAAGTGGTCGAGCTGGAGGTGCGGAAGTTGTTCGGGTCTGAGCCTGAGATGGTACTGCGGGTGATCCCCCTGTCTGAGCCTGACGAGATGGCGTTGTTTTTGGGGGCTTAGGCTGGGCGCTTGTGGGTAGGGGTTGATTTGGGCGCCAGATGTGGTATGGTCCCTGTGTGAATGGTGGTTCCTCCTGTGGTGGGAGTTAGAGGCCCCGGACTGGCAGCGGTCCGGGGCCTCTTCACGTCTGAGCCGTAGCCGTCTGAGCCTAGTGCCGGAAGACCACCCCGAAGAAAGCGTCAACGCAAAAAGTCGTTACGCCGACTATAACCATAATAAATACTACGCCAGCCACGTTGCCCATGTCCTCTTTGGAAATCCAGAGACGGGGCTTGGCGGGGGTTGGCGAGTAATCCCGCTCCGGACGAGGGGGCTTCCGGGTGTATTTTTTGCTCCTGGATTTTCTGGGATAGGGCCTTGACATTTCGGACCGTCCGGAATTAGTGTCGGGATACATCGGGGTTGCCGCCCCGATGTATCCCTAAGCCAAGCTCAAATGGAGTTACGCCATGAGCCAGACCTACCAGAACACTACCACGTCCCCCATCACCCTGCCCAGTGACCCCGCGTTGCTGGATGCCATAGCGGACCTTGTGGAGGCTCTCGACCACAAGGCCCTATTGGACTTAGCCCTTAACAGTCTGAGGGTCATGGAGAAGCGCGCCCTGAGCCTAAAGCACGCGTCGTCCAACGGCGGTTGTGTCTTGACCGCATACATGGCGTTGACCCGTCTGGTGGCCGAGGCGCCCGAGGCCCGGCCTGTGCGGCGTCGTCGGGCGGCTGCCTACTAGCAACGCCCGGCCAAGAGAAAGCCCCCGCCGGACGGGCCGACGGGGGCTTGGGGTTGGGGTTGGGGGCGCCTAGCGGATTTGGGCGAACAGGGCGTCGGTCAAGAGGACAGAACCCAGAACGACAAGCCAAACCGCTACCAGCCCGATGAAGTCCAGAACGTCCTCACGCCACCCCACGGACTGCCTCCCCCGTCCGGCGGGCGTAGATGCCCGCGAGGTGGCGGACCATGGCTTCCCCGGCCTCCAAGGCGGCGTCGCCGGTGCCATAGATGGCCGGTGATACGATCAGGGGCGCCCCGGCGCAGTCGTTGACGACATACCAGAACGAGCCGGACGGCGTGATGTGGGTTTCAACGTCCATTGCGGACTTCCCGGAGGATGGCGACGGCGAGCTCCCGCGTGTTGACGATGTGGCCGTCGGAGAGGCGCCAGAGGCGCCCGTCGGTGCTGGCTTGGGTCATTGACCTAGCACTCCCCATAGGTGGCGGACGGGATGCGGACGGGGATCACGTCGGTGATGGTGGTGGAGCCGTCCGCGTTGATGACCCCGATCTGTCCGTCATAAACCCCGGCCTCGGACTTGGCCCAAACGTCCGATTTGTCAGACCAGTGGACGATTTGCTTGACCGTCAGAACGGACACATAGGCCGGAAGGGGGGTGTCCCTGCCTTCGTCGTCCGGCCCCCCGAGCAACAACATACGTCCGGCAAAGGGGCGGACCTCATGGGCGAGGGTGAAATAGCCTTGATCTTCCAGGGCGACGAACAGGCCTTCGTCGTCCACGTAGCCGGTAACATCCTTGCCCAGGGCCACGGCGTCGATGAGGTCGCACTGAATGGCTGCCTTGATCTGGTGGTACCCGGAAACATCGGTTTCGGTGATGGTGCGGGCGATAGGGTCGATAAGAATGGCACGCATGGTTTCTACTCCTCTTGTGGTGTCGGGCGGTCCAAGTCGGGCGGCCCAGCGGATGCCCGGAAGTGTCCGGGCATCCTGTGCGCCGTCCGGCGTTTAATCGGACGTTGTCCGGATGCCTCGGGCCTCCAGGGCGGCGCCAATGTTGGCCACCGCGCTCTCGACTGTAAGCCAGGGCCCGGCCTCGTCCGGGTCGATGTGGGGCAGAAAAATCACGTCGTCCGGAACCTCCAGCGGGCGACACGTCCCGCCGTAGTTCCCGCCGAATGCTTTCCTAAAGCCCGGTTCGGTCGCTTGCTCCCGGAGGGCAAACACCATCCGGCGGTGCATAGAGGGGTGCGCCAGGACAAAGGCCAGCCGGTCAAGCTCCAGGGGCTCGCCGGCCCGCTTGACCGTGTAGCTGGTTTCGTGCCTCCAACCCTGGTAACTGGCGGCGTGGATGGCGGTTAGCTCCACCGAATATCCGGCGTCCTCTAGACGGTCGATGTGGGAGAGGAGAGCGGCGCCCCGATTGATAATCCACTTGGCGTCAACACCGGAGCGGACCCCCTGCCCTGTCAGGATGCGGACCACTGGCTTGGCAGCGATGTGCGTATCCCCCAAGGACCACATGCAGTCGGGGGCGCCCGCCGCAGCTAGTGCCGCGTGGGGATAGGCTCCGGCCACGTCCAGAAAGCGGGCCTGGACGGTCGCGGTGCGTTGCAGGGCGGTCGCGGCGTCGAAGGTCCGGACCAGCCGGTCCCGGCCCTCCTGCCAGCCGTTGCGGGCTAGGTCCATGGCGGCGTCCCAGGTGGGGGTGCCGTAGAAGTACTCCTCATAGTAGGCGGAGCGGGCGTGGCCTTTTTCGTCCAGGGGCTTGCCGGGCACTTCGGCGGCGTCGAGGACGGCGGACCAGTCCGGGAACTCCCGAATGATAATCTTGTCGGCCATGGTCACACCTCCGCCTGGATTTTGGCGATTGTGGCCTTGTCCAAACCCTTCCAGAGCAGCCCGGCTTCTACCGTGTCCCGGTCGAGCCCGGCGGCGAGGGCGGCGGCGCCCATGATCGAAGCGCGGGGGCTCACGATGTGGCGGATTTGCAGTTTCCGGACGGCGTCCCGGACGCGCTGCACATGGCGGACCCAGTCGTTGTTTGGGCAAAGCATCCGCTCCAAGTCCTCGTCATAGTCGAGGGCTACAGAGAAGAACCGGTCGAGGCTGGCGCCGTCCAGCTGGTTACGGCCCACATACACCCGGTCCGCGCCGTTGCCGTAGGTATTGGCGGCGGCGATGCAACGAAAGTCGGGATGGCGCTTTACCATGCCGTCCGGAAAGTCAGCGGCGCCATTGGCGAGGGCTGCGTTGAAGGCCATCAGGGCGCCCGGCAAGCTGGCGTCCACTTCGTCGAACAGGTACAGGCCACCCTGTTCGTAGGCTTTGCGAAAAGCGGTAGAAACCACCCGGCCCTGGGCGTCAATGAACCCCGACAACTTGTACGCGGTGTCAATGGCGCCGTTGAAGTAGAACGGCAGGCCCAGGGCCTCGGCCACTTGCTCGGCCAATGTGGTCTTACCGGACCCGGCGGGGCCGACCAGCATAACGTGGATGCCCGCCCCGGTCAGGGCCAGGACGTTCGGGAAGAGGTAATGGCGGGGGGCGGTGCCGGTGGTGATGGTGCGCGTCGGGGTGGTGACTTCCACTTTGTAGACGGGCGTCTCCGGCTTGGGCGCGTGGCATTGGATCAGCTCAATAATCCGCGCCTCGGACGGTCCGGCATTGGCGGCGAGCGAGGCCAGCAGCGCCTGGAGGGCGGCGGCAGTGTCGGGGGCAGCGGTGGGCGCCTGGGGGAAAGTCATAGCGTGGGGCTCCTGGGGGGTGGCGGTGGGGATGATTTCGTCCGGCTCAAAAACGGACGGGGTGGGCGCGGTGGGCCCGGAAGCGGGCTCAGGGTAGGGCTCGGAGTTGCCGGACGGGTCCGCATGGTGGTTGCGGATGACAGCAGCGAGGTATGCGGGGGCGTTGTAGCACTTGGCCAAATTCGACAGCTTCATCTTATCGACGACAGCGGACGGGACGCCCTTTGCGCGGAGCCAGCCCTTAAGCAGGGTCCTGTTCTCGGTGGTGGCGACGATGGGGGCCGGTCCAAGGACTGCCTCGATTTCGTCCGGTGATTTGGTGGGGGTTCGTGCCATGGTGGTGTATCCTAAGCTGTTGATTTTGTTGACTAATACCTGTGGTGGCCCACATTCAAAATGAATGTAGAGTTTCATTCTGTCCGATTTCGTCCGGTGTCGTCAACACCCTTGTAAATCGCTGTTTTTGTTGACTTTGGCGTTAACCGAAATCAGGTTAAAAGAGGTAATATACCAATAGACAATTTGCCGGGAAAATGCCCATGGGACGCCAGCTTTCAGACAAGCAACTCGCCTTCATCCAAGCCATGATCGCCGGGCGCAACGCGAAAGAAGCCGCCCTAGAGGCAGGCTACGCCGGGGAGGAGTATGCCGCCCAGACGGGCTATCGCCTGCTCCAAACCCCGTCTATCGCCGCCGCCGTCCGGAAAGCGCACCGGTCGCGCATAGACAATACGTTGGTGCCTAAGGCGCTGAACTTGCTGGAGCACGTCATTGATGACGCGCAGCACGCTATCGGCGTCCGGGTCAAGGCGGCGCAACTTGTGCTCCAGGCTGGCGAGTATCTCGGCGCCCTACGGAGGGATGAGGCCGCCGGCGCCGAAAAGCCAATGTCCGAGATGTCGTTGATGGAGCTGGCCCAGTCCGCCAAGGCGTCGAAGGAGCGCATAGTCCAGGCGTTGAAGGTGGTAGAGGACTTGCGGACCGAGGCAGGCGACCGGGTCATAGAGCACGAACCCGACCTGGCGGCGCCTGGCGACGACCAGGCCAACGACCAGGCCGACGACAACGAGCCCGATCCCTGGGACTGATGCGCCCCGTTGCGCCCCGGCCCCGGGCGTATCCGGACGCGTCCGAATAGGAAAGGCGAGCATTTCCGCCATGTTGCGCCCGGTCCGGAAACTGTAAAGGACAGTGTCCCACCCCATGGGGGCCCTGTCCGGCCCGGTCCGACCCCGAGGCCCGGCGGCGTCCGAGGCCCGGCGCCGACCCGGACCGCCTGCCCTCTGCCCCCTGCCACCCCACCCCCTCCCTGGGCACCACGCTCATGCCGCCCCCGCCCCCTGGGCTAGTACCGCGCGCCGCGCGATTTCCTATGCCGGACGGCTTCCGAAAATTTCGCAGATTTTGAAAACCTCGACTCCCCCAACTCCCTATCCTCCAACGAGGCTCCCACGTAGCCGGAATGGTCTGTGGCGGGTTTCGGGCCCCGATCCTGTGTGGGCTCCCCCGGCCAAACCGAAATGGTCTGTGGGGCCGCGCAGGTCTGTCCGACGCAAATCCTACTTGTCGGACAAAATCGAACGGGTTACTTTACCGCGTAGGAGCTTCCCCCAGCTCCGAGTGGCGCGGGAGCCCTAAACCTCCCCGGGTAGCCCGCGCCCAACTAATTCAACGGAGCCTGCCGCATGGACCGTAAGAGCACGCTGGACGGAGCTGCGAAAGCCGTGCTCCAGGACCGCAACCAGTCTTACGGAACTCCCGAGGACTGCTTCGGTCTGGCTGCTAAGTTCTGGACAACGCTGTTCGGGATCACGGTACTGCCACATCAGGTCGCTCTGGCCCAGGACTTGCTCAAGACGGCCCGCATCATGCACAACCCGACCCACGCGGATAGCTGGGTGGACAAGGCGGGCTACGCGGCCTGCGGGGCAGAGGTCGCCCGACCCGTACCCGCTCCCCGCGTCGTCTCCCTCCAGTCAGACCGCCATCAGGCCCAGGCGCCCGCAGATACAGAGGTCGGTTGATGTCCGGGATGGAGTGGCGCCCGGACCAGCGCAAGGGCCACAGCCGTCGCTCCGGCGATGACATCGGAGAGAGGGTGGCGACAATGGAGGCGCGGCTGGAAGGCGTCGAGAAGAAGATCGACGAGATCGACGGCAAGCTCGACAAGACGGACGGCGCAATCGTCCGGCTGCACACTCGGATCGACGAGCTGAACGGCAAGCTCTTGGAGTTTTCCAACTCCGTGCATGAGCGTGTCTCGGAGGTCATCCAGGACGTTGAGCGGTCCATCGACGACCACTGTAAGGACGAGGAGAAAATCCTCGATGCCAAGCTCTCCGCCATCAGTACGCAGCTCGACCATATCGCAACCGAGGGCAAGGCACGCGGCGACGAGGCCCACGAGCGGCAAAAGATTTTGGTGCGGGTGCTAATCGGCATCGCCACGGCTGCCGCGCCGGTTCTTGGTTATCTGGGCGCGAAGCTGTTTGACAGCCTGCCCAAGGTAATCCTGTTGCTCGACAAGCTGGAGAAACTGCAATGAAGTTTGGCCGCGTCAGTCTGGAGCGCATTGCGACCTGTGATTACCGGTTGCAGGAGGTGTTGTCGGAAGCCATCAAGGACTGCCCGATTGATTTCGGGATCACCTGCGGCCACCGGGATAAAGCGGAGCAAGATCGGTGCTGCGCCCAGGGTTTGAGCAAGACGCCCTGGCCCACGTCCAAGCACAACGCCATGCCCTCCAACGCGTTTGACTTCGTCCCGTTCGTGGACGGCAAGGCGGTGTGGAACGACGTGCAGGCGTTCAAGGACATCGCGCATCACATCCTGATGACGGCGGACCGGCTGGGGATCGCGCTGCGCTGGGGCGGCGATTGGAATTGTAACGGGCTCGCGGACGAGAAGTTCATCGACATGCCGCACATCGAGCTGAGGGGCTAAGGCTATGGCTCTCGATCCGATCACTGGGGCCATGGAACTCGTCGGAACCATTGGCGGCTGGGTCAACGACAGCTTCAAGGCCAAGCGGGAATTGGCCGCTGCCGAGGCGGAGAACAAGGCCCGGCTGCTGCGGGACGCCCAGACCAACAACGCGGCGTGGGAGATGGCCAACCTCACGGACAAGGACCAGGGCCTGCGGCGGGTGTGCTTCGGCATCTTCATCTTCCCGTTCTTCTGGTCGGTCTTCGACCCGGCGGGCGTGACCAACTATTTCCAGGTGGTCCTGACCGCCATGCCGGAATGGTACGTCCAGATCGTCATCGCCATGGTTGGCGGCATCTGGGGTATCAGCGCGCTGAAGAACGTGGTGCCGTCCGTCATCGGCCAGACGATCAGCATCCTGCGGAAGTAGCTGGCCGACCGATTAGGCGTCGGACCATATCGGACAAAACACAAGACTTTCTTTCCGGACCGATTTATATTTCGGACGGAACTTGTGGGGTAATCCGCTATGACCATGCCGCCTCGGGCCTATAACAAGACCACCTCTTTTAACGACTACGCCACGAACTATCCGGACGGGGCACTGCCCGGATCGCAGCTCGACGTGGAGATGGTCAACATCGAGCACGCGCTCGACGACACCCAGGCGGCGCTGGCTCTGATCCAGCGGTCGGACGGGGCTTTGAAGAACGGCGTCGTCACCAGCGACAGTCTGGCTCCTTCACTGGCCGCGTCGCTGATCGCGGACGTGGAGGCGGCCACCGGCGCGACTGCGGACGCAGCTCTGGCGGCGGCCAACGCCGCTGCGGCGGACGCGACCACGGCCCTGGCCCATGTGTCGGCCACCAACAACCCCCACAACGTCACGGCGGCCCAGGTGGGCAACGGCACCGCCCAGTGGAACGCCAGCCATATCCAGGGCGTCGAAGTGGCGTCCGGCGGCACGCCGGTCCAGGGGTCTTTCTTCGCCTACGACGCCGTCCAGACCAAGATGACTTTGACCTCGTCCACCACGCTGCTGGGGTCGCTCCAGACCCAGGTGGACACCGCCACGGCGGCGGCGCTGTCGTCTGCCGCGTCGGCTGCGGACGCTGCCGCAGACGCCGGGACCGCGACGACCGAAGCGGGCATCGCCACCACTCAGGCCGGGATCGCCACGACCAAGGCCGGCGAAGCCGCTGCGTCCGCTGCCTCGGTGCTCGGTGTGGCCGCGCTGAAAGCCAACAACCTGTCCGATCTGGCGAGTGCCGCGTCCGCCCGGACGAACCTTGGGCTGGGGACCGCCGCCACCACGGCGGCCAGCGACTATGCCACCGCTGCCCAAGGCGCCAAAGCCGACACCGCGCTCCAGGCGTCCGCCATCGGCGTTACCGTCCAGGGCTATGACGCAACCATCCTCAAGTCCGCTGCCATCGGTGTGACGGTTCAGGGCTATGATGCTACTACGCTGAAGGCTTCGGCTATTGGTGTCACCGTCCAAGGCTACGACGCGACCATCCTCAAGTCCGCTGCTATCGGCTCCACGGTCCAGGGCTACGACGCCAACACCGTGAAGAAGAACGTGGCGAATACCTTCACCGCCCAGCAAACCCCCCTGAAAGCCGCCCTGACCGATCAGGCCACCGTTGCCTGGGATTGCTCTGCCGCCCAAGTCGCCACCCTGACCACTACCGCATCGCGGACCATTGGCGCTCCGACGAACGGCGTGAATGGCACCAGCTATCGTCTGGTTCTGACCACCGGCGGCTATACCCCGAGCTGGAACGCTGCGTTCAAGTTCCCCGGTGGCACTGTGCCGTCGTCGCTGACTGGAACCTGTGTCTTCGACTTCCACTATGACGGCACAAACTTCCTGTGCGTCGGCCAGAACGTGGCGGAGGCTTAACCATGTTTCTCATGGGTAGCCAAGGGCCGACCGGCTACAGCATCACCAACAGCGCACGGTTCAACGGCACCAGCGACTATCTCAGCAAGACGCTGACCACCAGCGCGACCACTTCCGGCTCTGTGTGGGTCAAGCGGTCCAAGCTGGGCGCTACGTCCCCGATCTTCGACAACAAGGTGTATTTCACCAGCGGGGACGCGCTGTATGCCTTCGGCCTGACCAGTACGGCGCTCTATCGTGATCCGTCAGCGTGGTATCACATCTTCTGGAACGGCACGGGCGTCTACGTCAACGGCACGCTGGTCACGGGCACCGGCACATACACCGCTGCGTCAGTCACCAACCCCCGTCTGGGCTTCGACGGCACCAACTATTTCTCAGGCTACATGTCCGACTTCGCTTTCTGGAATGGCTCCTCTGCCAGTCTCCAGGGCGGTGCGGCTGATGCGAATGGAGTGTGGGCGGCAAAGCGCCCGTCTGCCGGATACTCGTTCCTGGCCTTTGGTTCTTCCGGCGCTCTCGGCACCGACACCTCGGGCAACGGCAACAACTGGACCGTCAGCGGCAGCCCGGTACAGACCGTCGATACGCCGACCAACAACTATGCGACATACAACGCTGTCTATCCAGGCGTTAGCGGCCTGACGAACGGCAACATGACTTGTACGGGAACCGCTCGAGCCACGTTCGACGCCATCCGTCAGAACAGCTATTGGGAAGTCACAGCGTCTACTACAGGGGTGACTTCTGGAACCGTCAACGACGCGGGAACGGCCTCTACTGTGTCAGTCCCCAACGGTTCAACCTACGGCTTCCGTATTACCACGGCAGGGGTTCTTGATTACACGACCAACGGAAGCTCTTGGACGAATATCGCCACTGTGTCTGGGCAGGCGTACCCGTACTCTACGGGAGGCACGACGACCGTAAATTTCGGCGCGACAACGCTTGTCAATAGCGTCCCAGCCACCTATGCCAAACCCTGCACCGCAAATCTCCCGGCGGTCAGCATCAAGAAGCCGTCCGACCACTTCAACGTCGTCCTGGCGGCGGGTGCGTCCATCAAGTCGTCCAGCGAAGCCCTGTATACCTACTTCTTCGAATGGATCAAGGACAGGGCGAACAGCAACAACCACCAGCTTATCGACACCGTGCGCGGCGCGTCGGCTGTGTTGCAGTCGAACAGCACGGGAGCAGAGACGACCTACAGCGCCCCGTCCGGGTCGTCGGTGGGCTGGGTGTGGAATGCTGGCAGCGCTGCCTCGTCCAACACCGCCGGGTCGGTCGCCTCCCAAGTGAGCGTCAACGCTGCGGCTGGGTTCAGCGTGGTGACTTGGACGCACACGACCTCTGGCAACTACACCGTCGGTCACGGGCTGGGTGCCACCCCAAAGCTGATCATCGAAAAAGGTCGGAATGCCGTGCTCGGCTGGGGTGTTTATCACCCGGCGTTGACTGCTGGAAATCGCCTCATCCTAAATTCCACGTCTGCGCAGGTTGCGGGGTATTGGAACGGAGCGCCGACCAGCACGACGATCCCGTACCTGACCACAATGGCGAGTAACGGGGACACGATGGTCGCCTACTGCTTCGCCGAAATCCCCGGCTACAGCAAGTTCGGCAGCTACGTCGGCAACGGCTCGACTGACGGCCCGTTCGTCTACTGCGGGTTCCGCCCAAGATGGATCATGGTTCGTGGCGCGACCGCTTCCGGCGCGGGGTCTTGGCGTATCTACGATACCAGTCGAGACACCTACAACGTAGAAGCGAACCCGCTCTACGCCGAGAGTTCTGTCGCTGAGAAGGCGAACGACGCTTCGGGCTTCAATCTGATCGACGTGACTGCCAACGGTTTCAAAATCCGCAGTTCCGCTTCTGGATCAGAAACGAACGCCAGCGGCGCTACTTACATCTTCGCCGCCTTCGCTGAATACCCCTTCGGCGGCTCCAACGTCGCCCCCAGCCCCGCGAGGTAAAAATGGACTGGTATCACCCCTCAATCGGCCTCGTCTCTGCCTCCTCGGGCTTCGTCCTGGCCGACATCCAATACCCCGCCGGCTGGCTTCGTCAGCCCGGTGCTGCTTCCGAGATCGGCTTCATCCCCACCCGCTGGGAAGCACGGCCCGACGACCGGCTGTTCTTCGTGAGCGACACCGTGGGCACCGTAGAAGACGGTATCTATGTGGTGCGGTGGAACGCTACCCCGCGTGACCCTGCCGACATTGCCAAGGCCAATGCCCTGGCCGAGATCGACCGGCTGGAGAAGTCCATCACCGACCGCATGTGGCGCGAGGATGCTGTCGGGTCCACTGCCCTGATGGAAATCAAGAAGCAGGACGAGAACGGAGACTGGGTGGTCGATAACGACGACCCCCGCACCGGCAAGACTGCGACCCAGTATATTAGTTACGTTAACGGGGCCATCGCTAATATCCGTGCGAGGCTCTAGCCCAGCATGGCCACCAAGCCGCTCTCCGTCCGGAAAAGCCTGAGCGCCGCCGAGGCCGAGCTTCGCCGCGAGTTGGAGGCTGCGCGGGGCACGGACCGGCTGTTGGCTGCCTGTAAGGCCCGCGACGACCTGATCGACTTCGTCCGGCTGATGATGCCCGATCCGAACGACGTGGACGATCCGCACCGCTCTCGATACACCCCGGCCAAGCACCACCGGGCCCTGGCCGCTGCCTTGGAAGCCGTCGAGCGTGGGGACATCACCCGGCTTATCATCAACATGCCGCCCCGGCATGGGAAGACGGAGCTGGCCCGCAAGTTCGTCGCTTGGTTCCTGGGGCGCGACGCCTACCGGTCCGTTATCTACGCCACCTATAACGACGACTTCGCCATGGACCATGGCCGGTCGATCCGCGAGACGATCAAGCTGCCGGCGTATCGGCAGGCGTTCCCGACCGTGGACGTGGTCAAGGGCAGCTCTGCGTCCGACAGGTTTGAGACGACCGAGCGCGGCATGGCGGTCTTCAAGGGCGTCGGCGGCTCGCTTACCGGACGTGGCGCGGACCTGCTCATCATCGACGACCCGATCAAGGACCGCGAGGACGCGGACAGCCCGCGCCAACGGCAGAAGCTCTACGACTGGTATCAGGACGTGGCCCGGACCCGTCTGATGACGGCGGGCGCCCGTGTGGTCATCATCCAGACCCGGTGGCATGAAGACGATCTGGTCGGACGGCTGATCGACCCCAAGAACCCCTTCTATAATTCCCGGTCCGCTGCCCGCTGGCGCATCCTCGATCTGCCGGCCCTGGCCTACGACGAAGACCCGCTCGGACGGGCTCCGGGCGAGGCGTTGTGGCCGGAGCGGTTCAGCCGTGAGTTCCTGGAGAACATCAGGGAGGACAACCCCCGAGGCTTCGCCGCGCTCTACCAGGGCAAGCCGGCTCCGGACGACGGCGACTTCTTCCGCCGGGACTGGATCAAGACCTACGGTCCGGACCAGCTCCCCAAGAACCTACGCATCTACGCCGCGTCCGATCACGCGGTCAGCACGGCCCAGGATCGGGATGCCACCTGCCTGCTGCTGGCGGGCGTGGACGAGAACAACAACGTCTATATCCTCCCGGACACTTGGTGGCGCCGGGCGCAGACGGACGTGGTCGTCGAGGCCATGCTCACCCTGATGGAGGTCCACCGGCCCCTGATCTGGTGGGCTGAGAAGGGCCACATCTCCAAGTCCATCGGCCCGTTCCTGCGGAAGCGGATGCAGGAGAAGCACGTCTTCGTCGCCATCGACGAGCAGACCCCGGTCAAGGACAAGCAGACCCGCGCCCAGTCGATCCAGGGCCGCATGGCCATGGGCAAGGTTTTCTTCCCTGCCTTCGCTCCCTGGTACATGGACGCCGTGGACCAGATGATGAAATTCCCCAACGCGACCCACGACGACTTTGTGGACGCCCTGGCCCATCTGGGTCTTGGGCTCCAGCGGCAGGTCGCGGCCAAACCCAACTACCCCTTCGCCGGCCAGGAAGGTGGGCGGCCCAAGTCCGGAACTCTGGCCTGGGTCAAATGGTCTGCCGATAAGGCGCGCAAGGCCGCAGCGAACAGCCACGGAGGCTTCTGATGGACGACGAGAACGAGATCAACTGCAACGATGGTGACTGCGCCCCCACGCAGGGCCATATCATCAACCGGGACACCCCGGACGTTCCGGACGCCCGCAAGAAGCTGGTCAAGAAGTGGAACGACCGCGTCATTGCTGCCAAGGAGCGGTGGAAGGACGACTTCGACCGGATGCGTGAGGACCAAGACCTCGCCTATGGCTACCAGTGGAGCAAGAGCCTGGACCCCGAGCAGTATCAGGCCAACCTGATCCAGCGGCACATCCAGCAGCGCGTGGCTGCCCTCTATGCCAAGAACCCCAAGGCGGTCGCCCGGCGCAAGGAGCGCCTCGACTTCACGCAGTGGGACGGGCATCCGGGGTCGCTGGCCGCTGCCAACCAGGCCGGCCAGATGGCGCTCGCCACTGCCACCCAGCAACCCATGGCGATGCTGGCCCAGCCGCAGATGATGCAGCAGGGCCTCCAGGCCGCCGGCGTGCTGATGGACGTGCAGCAGGGCGTCGCCCGCCGGCAGATGCTGGACAAGCTGTCCAAGACGCTGGAGCTGATCTACGCCTACTACATCGACGAGCAGACGGTGCCGTTCAAGGCGTCCATGAAGCAGCTCGTCCGGCGCGCTGTGACCTGCGGCGTGGCCTACGTGAAGCTCGACTTCCAGCGGATCATGGAGCAGACCCCCGAGGTGTCGGCCAAGATCGCGGACCTGTCCGAACGTCTTTCGACCATGGAGCGTCTGGCCGCCGACATCGCGGACGACGA
Organism: Magnetospirillum sp. XM-1; assembly: GCF_001511835.1. NCBI lineage: Bacteria > Pseudomonadati > Pseudomonadota > Alphaproteobacteria > Rhodospirillales > Rhodospirillaceae > Magnetospirillum > Magnetospirillum sp. XM-1. The sequence goes on along the minus strand of NZ_LN997848.1, from coordinate 1,721,593 downwards.
GGTCCGGACGGACAGCGCCGAGGCCGAGCAGCTCAAGCTGGCGATCACCGCCCTGGCCGCCGAGCCCCAGGTCATCATCCGCGAGGGACTGCTGTTTGATTTCCCGGCGTCCACCGCCATCATTCCGGACCCCAAGACCAAGCGTCTCAGCGGCTTCGTCGGCGGCGACTGGGTCGCGGAGGAATACCTGCTGTCCGTGGACGACGTAAAGGAAATCTTCCGGATCGACGTGGGCAAGGACTACACCGGCTACCAGTGCTCGACCGAGGGCTCCGCCGCCATGCGCCGGTCGGACGAAGACACCAAGTCCGGGAAGGGCGATGTCTGCGTCTGGCAAATCCATTCGCGCAAGGACGGCCTCGTCTACTGGGTCGCGGACGGATACCCTGACTTCCTGCGGGAGCCGACCAACCCGAACGTCAAGCTGGAACGCTTCTGGCCGTACTTCGTCCTCACCTTCAACGAGGTGGAGCACGAAACCAAGCTGTTCCCGCCGTCCGACGTGACGATCCTCCGACCCATGCAGCGCGAGTACAACCGGGCCCGTGAGGGCATCCGGGAGCATCGGATCGCCAACCGCCCGGCCACCGCCGTCGCGGCCAACGCCCTGTCCGAGGAAGACGTGGCCAAGCTCCAGAGCCACCCCGCCAACGCGGTGCTGGAACTCCAGGCGCTGCTCCCCGGCCAGAAGGTGGACGACCTGCTCCAGCCGTTGAAGGGCCCGCCCATCGACCCCAACGTCTACGAGGTCAAGTTCATCTTCGAGGACATCCTCAAGACGGTCGGCGCCCAGGAAGCCAACTTCGGCGGCACCGCGTCCGCCACGGCAACAGAGAGCAGCATCGCGGAAGGCTCGCGCATGTCGGCCATGGCGTCGGCGGTGGACGAGTTGGACGACATGCTGTCCGAAATCGCCAAGGCGTCCGGGCAGGTGCTGCTGATGGAAGTCTCCGAAGACACCGTCAAGCAGATCGTCGGCCCCGGCGCCGTCTGGCCGCAGCTCACCCGCGAGGAGATCATCTCGGACGTTTATCTGGAGATCGAGGCCGGCAGCTCGGGCCGTCCGAACAAGGCCGCCGAACTCCAGAACTTCCAGATGATGGCGCCCTATCTGATGCAGTTGCCCAACCTCAACCCGGAGTGGCTGCTCCGAGAGATGGTCAAGCGACTGGACGACAAGCTCGATCTGTCGGACGCCTACTCCGAGGGGATGCCTTCGATCATGGCGCAGAACTCCCAGAAGCAGGTTGGCACCGGCGACCCCACGACGGACCCCAACCAGCAGGGCCCGCAGGGGGTGCAGAGCGGCGGACCGTCCGGCCCTAAAGCCCAGGAGGGCTCCAACCGCGACCCGAATGTTGTCCCTATGCCGCAGCGTCCGATTTGACGCCGGACGATTTCGGACGTATAACGGAAACCGATTAACCGAAACTCGGTTAATCCAAACAGGAGATTTGGCGTATGGCTGATGAAGCCCTCGACGTTTCGCCAACGTCGGATAGCGCGGTGGGCGCTGCCGACACGGCCACCACCGTCACCGATACCGCAGCCGAGGCTGCGGCCCCGGACGTAAACGATGCCGCGTCTTCGTCCAGCGCGGACGACCAGGGCGTACCGGAAACCAAGGAAGACCTGCTCTCCATCGTCAAGAAGGCAGCGCAGGAAGACCAGGAAGTTCCGGACGGGAACTCGCCCGACCCCGAAAAGCGGGAAGCGTCCGAAACGGACGATGCCGGACAGGCTCAGACGGACGAACAGTCCGATGAGAAGCTGCCCTTTGGCAAGCACCCCCGCTGGAAGGCTCTGATCGAGGAGCGCAACGCCTACAAGGCCGAGGCCACCGAGTACCGCAAGATCACTGACTTCATGCGGGAACATCGGGTGGAACCGACCGAAGCGGCGGACGCGCTCCAGGCTGCGGCCATGGTCAAAGGCGCTTTCGAGGGTCGTATCGAACCCAAGGAGGCACTCGCCTTTATCGACCGTTGGCGTGGCCAGCTCGCTCAGATGGCCGGTCTTGAACTTCCTGACGATCTGCGTGAGCGGGTCGAGCAGGGCTACGTGGACGAGGACAGCGCCGCCGAACTGGCAGCCGCCCGATCTCGCGCCAACATCGCTGCGGCCCAGACGCAAGCCCAGGTTCAGCGACAAGCCCAACAGGAAGCCGCAGCCGCTGCCACCGCCCTCCAGACGGAAGCTGCCAACTGGGAAGCCCAGAAGTCCGCGTCCGATCCGGATTACTCCCGCAAGCAGAAGGCTGTCGAGCGTTACGCCCGCGCCCTGATCGCGGAACACGGGGCTCCTGCGAACCCCACCCAGGTCAGGCAACTGCTGGAAGCGGCCTACAAGGAGGTCAACTCGACCTTCGTGGTCCCGTCCCCGCAGCCCACGGCGCCATCGCCCCGCAGCCATTCGTCCGCGACGGCTGGGAATGCTCCCGCCCCCAAGAGCTTTGCCGAGGCAGTGGCCTTGGCTGCCAGGGCGAGCTGACCCAGGAAGACACGTAAAGGAACACGGAAATGGCTTTTTCTGCCGGCGAACTCGCCAACATCGCTAACGCCGCCCTCGACTTCTACATCAAGGGCCCGGCTTTCGCTCAGACCATCCAGAAGCGCCCGCTGCTGGATGCCATGCTCAAGGCCAAGAAGACCTTCCCTGGTGGCAAGGGTAACATCTCCCTGCCGGTGAAGGGCGACTACACGACCGCCCTGGAAGGCTATACCCACAACGACAGCGTCTCCTACGCGAACCCGGCCAACCTCAAGCGCGCCGTCTTCCCGTGGAAGGAACTGCACGCTGGTATCAGCCTGACCCTGACCGAGCTGAAGATCGACGGCATCTCCGTCACCGATACCACGACCGGCAAGGGCACCTCCAACCACAGCTCCCGTGAGCTGACCGCTCTGACCGGGCTGCTGGAGGACAAGCTGGACGACATGGCCGAAGGCTGGGCTCGTTCGTTCGACGCCATGCTGCACAAGGACGGCTCGCAGGATGCGAAGCAGGTTCCCGGCATCAAGGCGTTCATCACCGACGACCCGACCACTGGCACCGTCGCCGGTCTGGACCGCTCGACCGTGACTTGGTGGCGCAACCGCTCGAAGGTTGGCGGCAGCAAGATCACTGCCTCGGCGGCCAACCAGACCCTGACCAAGACCCTGCGGTCCGAACTGCGCCAGATCCAGCGTTTCGGTGGCCGTCCGAACTTGGTCATCTGCGGCTCCGACTTCATCAACGCTCTTGAGCTGGAAGTCGCCGAGAAGGGTATCTACACCCAGCAGGGCTTCACCAAGGCCGGCTCCACCGACATCGGTCTGGCTCAGATTTCCATGATGGGCCTGGGTGATTTCATCTACGACCCGACCCTGGACGATCTGTCCGAGAGCAAGCGCTGCTACATGATCGACACCCGTCACACCAAGCTCTGGGTGATGGATGGCGAGGACATGAAGCAGCACAACCCCGCCCGTCCGGAAGACAAGTACGTGCTCTATCGGGCCGTGACTTGGACCGGCGGTCTGGCCTGCGACCAGATGAACGCCAACGCGGTCTACGAGGTCGCCTAAGTCTGATTTGAGGGCGGACGGTCCGGGACAATCGGACCGTCCGCTCTCAACGTCTGCTCTCGCAGGAGAACTGCAATGTTCGATGTCGCTTCGTTTACCCTGGGGTCCAGCCTCGCTGCCTCCGGCACCGCCACCGTCTCGTACCCGAGCGGTCGCTCCAAGGGCAGCTATGTGGGTGTGGGCAACAAGGGCCACGTCCTGGTGGTCAACGGGAACACCTATGTCTCCCCGACCCACTTCGCCCTGACCTTCAACGCCAACGCATCCAACATCACGCTGACCTGGGGCGCGGGGATGCCGACCATCGCGTCCGGCACCACCTGCTCGCTCCAGATCAACCGCCTGGGCCCGGACGACTACATCACCCGTCCGACCACCGATGTCGTCAAGGTCATCAACGCCAGCGTTCAGCTCATCAACTTGGGCTCGCCCAATGTTGCTGACGCCGACGGCGTCGCTGCGTCGCAGTCCGTCACCATCGCTACCACCCCGCTCGCCGTCATCAACGGCGCGCTGGCGACCAGCGGCGTGGCGACCTTCGACGTGCCCCGCAACGTGGTCGCGGCCTGGACCGGCACCGCCGTCCTGACCGTTACCGGCACCGACGAGTTCGGCAACACGGTGGTCGAAAGCTCTGCCTCCGGCACTTCGCTGGCCGGCAAGAAGGCTTTCAAGACCGTCACCTCGGCGTCGTTCAGCGCCAACGTCACCAGCGCCACCATCGGCACCGGCGACGTGCTGGGCTTGCCCGTCTACCTCCCGGCCACGGGGCTTGTGCTCCATGAGCTGGAAGACGGCGCGACTGCCACTGCCGGCACCGTTGTCGCGGGCGTCACCACCAAGGCCACCGCCACCACTGGCGATGTCCGTGGCACCTACGACCCCAACTCGGCCTGTGATGGCAGCAAGGGCTTCGTGCTCGTCGCTGCCATTCCGGACGCGTCCAATCGGGGCGTGAGCCAGTACGCAGGCTAAACCGGGAACCCCGGCGGGATCGTCCCGCCGGGAACCCCATCGTCCATGTAAGGAGAACTCATGGAACTCGCTAATTGCTTCGTCCGCCTCGGCGGTGAGATCGGCTATGAGGTCCGCAAGACCGGTATTCCGCTCGCGGAAATCCTGCTGCTCCAGTCCATCCACGGCGCCGACGCCGTCGTCCGGATCGAGCGCGCCGGGTCCGACGACCGCAAGAACCGCGACATCGTGGACTACCTCAAGGCCGTCTACGGCGACACCAAGTTCCGTGTGGTCTTCCCCGGCACCAACCCCAGCGTCCACGTCCAGTTCCGGGACATCGTCCCTGGCGAAGACGTGGTCGAAGAAGATGAACCCCAGGCCCCCGTCCGGCGCGGCAAGAAGCCTGTCCCCGGACAGGACGATGCCCCCGCAGTCGATCCCACGGAGTAACCAGCCATGCCTCGCGGTGTCCAGCTCGTCCAGCTCGTATCGGATTTGAGGGCCGAAGCCGGCCATTCCTCCAATCCGGCGCTGGGCCAGCAGGCCCGTGCCGGACTGGTCCGGATGCTCCAGCGGGTGCAGACGCACCTCTACAACGACTTTGATTGGCCGCATCTGGTGGTGGACCGGGATGTTTCCCTGTCCGCCGGCCAGAGGTATTACGGCTTCCCGTCGGACCTCAACTACGAGCGGATCGTCAACGTCCACACCAAGCAGGGCAGCCAGTGGCTCCCGGTGGCGTTCGGGATCGGTCCGGGCGAGTTGTCGCTCTACGACAGCGACGCCGGGGTGCGCGGGGCCCCCGCCCTCAACTGGGCGCCATACGAGACTTCCCAGCTTGAGGTATGGCCCATCCCGTCCGAGGCAGCGACCCTGCGGTTTCGCGGTGTCCGCCAGCTCGGACCGTTCGCCGCCGACAGCGACACCTGCGATCTGGACAGCGACATGATCGTCCTGTTCGCTGCCGCCGAGCTGCTCGGGCAACAGAAGAACCCCCGCGCCGAGAAGCTGCTGTCCGCAGCCAATGCCCTCTACGGGAAGATCAAGGGCCAGGGCGGCGCCAACAAGCGCGGCGTCTGGACCCGGACGCCCAGCGCTGCCGGAACAGTCCCCGGAAAGATCGAAATCCCCTTCGCGCCCCGGAGGTAGCAGATGCCCTACATCCTGGTAGAAGACTTCCGGGCCGGACTGGACACGCGCAAGACGGTGCTGACTGCACCGCCGGGCTCTCTCCAGACCCTGTCTAACGCCCACATCACCCGAGGCGGTGAGATCGAGAAGCGCAAGGCGTTCGTGGGGAAGTATACCCTGCCAGCGGGCACCTTCGGCATGGCCGCCGCCAACTCGAAGCTCTATGTCTTCGGGTCCGCGACCGCCCCGGCGGTCCCGACCGGCGTCACCTACCAGCGGCTCCAGCATCCGGACGGGCTCACCATGTCCCGCGTCGTCGATGCCGAGGTCTTCAACGGCAAGCTCTATGTGCTGGCCGAGTATTCGGACGGGTCCGTCTTCCACTTCTACGACGGCGCCCTGGTCACGGATTGGGGTGCCGGCATCGTCCGGTCCGCCATGACCAACAACGATGGCATCGCGGAGCACCTGCGGGCGCTGATCGACGCGGACGCCGACTATACCGCTACGCGGGTTGGCAGCGTCGTCACCGTCACCGGCCCGGTTGGGACGACCTATGCGGTGTCCACCACGGCGACCAACGGGGGCGCCACGGACAACCAAGCCCTCACCGCTGCCACCACCCAGGTCGCCATCTCGGGCATCTCGGAGACGCGGGCGTCCGGCACGGTCACGATCACCGGCGGCACGGCGAACACCGCCGCCACGGGCACCGTGACCCTCACGGGGGGCGCGTCCGGATCGGTGAGCAGCATCACGGTCAACGGCGTCGAAGTCTTGGGCGCCACGGTGAACTACAACGCCTCGCTCACCCAGACGGCGACTGACATCGCCACCCAGATCAACAGTTACACCTCCAGTCCGGAATACACCGCTGCCGCCGTCGGGGCTGTCGTCACCATCTCGGCTGCCCAGAGCGTCGGCGCGGACGCCAACGGTTTCGTGGTCGCGGCCACGGCCAGCACGATCACCACCTCCACCGCCAACATGGCCAGCGGCGTGACCAACGCCATCACCTCCATCAAGGTGGACGGCATCGAGGTGCTGGGCTCCCGCGTCAACTGGTCGATCTCCAACTCGGCCATGGCGACCAACGTGGCCTCGACGGTCACGTCCTATTCGTCCAGCCCCGACTATGACGCGACGGCGAGTTCCTCGTCCGTGACGATCAAGGCGGCTGCCGGTGCCGGTGCCGGCGCCAACGGAAAGGTGATTACGGTCACAACCTCCGGGTCCGTGACCGTCACTGGCAGCGGCAACGCGCTGGCGGGCGGCGTGTCCGCCGTGACCGGCCAGTCCCAGATTTCCACCCTGACGGTGGGCGGCACCTTCGAGGTGGACGATAGGTTCTCGGTGACGCTGGGCGACAAGACCTTCGGCGCTGCCACCCGCCCGTCCGGAAAGGCCACGTCCGTCAAGACCATCAAGTCCAAGGTCTACGCCACCGCTGCCAGCTTGATGCCGTTCTGCGCCCTCAACGACCCGACCAAGTGGTCCTCCAACGAGACGGGTGCCGGCGTCATCAACATGGCCAACCAGGACGCCGGTTCCGAGGAGCTGGTGGGCATGGAGATTTACTACAACCGGGTCGCCATCTTCTCCCGTGGCTCGATCCAGCTTTGGCAGCTCGACGCCGACCCCAACCAGAACACCCAAATCCAGGTGGTCCGGAATAACGGCGCGGTCGCCGGCGGCGCCATCATGCAGTTCGGTGACGCGGACGTGTTCTACCTGTCCGCCAGCGGGCTCCGTAGCCTCCGGGCCCGCGATGCTTCCAACGCCGCTGCGGTGTCGGACGTGGGCACGCCGGTGGACAAGCTGCTGATCGAGCACATGCTGTCCCTGGGCGCCACGAACACGGCCAAGGCCCGAGCCATCGTGGAGCCCGTCACCGGTCGGTTCTGGCTGGCGCTCGGCAACCTGATCTACGTCTTCTCGTATTTCTCGGGGTCGAAGATCGCGGCGTGGTCCACCTATGATCCCGGCTTCACCCCGGACGAGATGGTGGTCCTGGGCAACCGCATCTACGTCCGCGCCGCCGACGAGATTTACCTCTATGGCGGCGACGACGAAGTGACCTACGACAACTGCACGGTCACGGTCGAGCTGCCTATGCTCGACGGGCAGGCGCCGGCGACATCCAAGACCGTGGCCGGTATCGACGTGGCGTGCAGCAACACTTGGTCCGTCTATGTGGGCACCGACCCACTGCACCCGACCGTCCGGGACTTGGTCGGCACGGTGACGCAGACCACATACTCTCTGGGGCAGGTCGCCGCCGTCGGGGAAGGAACCCATATCGGGCTCAAGCTGGTTTGCGCCAGTGCCGGCGCCGCCACACTCTCAAACGTCATTGTCCACTATACCTCCGTAGGGTCCGGCTGATGAACCTCGCGGAGCTGAATTACGCGGATGTCCTGCGGGTGGCAGCGAACATGCGCGAGTGGGACAAGAAGGAAATCTACGCGACCATGTGGTCGGACGACCCTATGGACTTGGCTGAGAAGACCATGGTGACGGCGGGTGCGTTCTCCTGGATCGCCGGCACGGACCGGCCCATCGCGTGCTTCGGGGCGGTGAACCCCTGGCCGGGCGTCTGGACTGCCTGGATGTTCGCCACGGACGAGCTACCTAAAGTCGGTTTGGGGTTGTCTCGTTTCGTCCGAAATAATATCATACCGACACTGCGTAAGTCCGGATCGCATCGGATACATGCGTACTCGATGGTCGGGCACACCGACGCGCACGACTGGCTTCACCTCCTCGGCGCTGAAATCGAGACGACCCATCGCGGCTTTGGCCGCAACGGGGAAGACTTCCATGTATTCGTGGTGAGGTAGCTATGTGTGGTTTCGGCGGCGGCGGTGGTGACGGCGGTGGCGACGGTGGCGCTCGCGCTGCGGAGGAAGCAAGGCAGGCTCGCATCAGCGAGGGGATGCGCAGCATCGACGCCGCGTTCACCAAGTTTGACGACCCCTACTACAGCAACATCCGGACGGCGTACCAGGATTACGCCACGCCCCAGCTCGAAGACCAGTACAGCAAGGCCAAGCAGCAGCTCGCCTACGCCCTGGCTCGCGGCGGCATTTCGGACAGCACCATCGCTGGTGAGCGGCAGGCTGCCCTCCAGAAAGAATATGACATCAACCGTGGCGCCCTGGTGGACGAAGCTCTGAACCAGGAGAAGCAGGCCCGGTCCGCCGTGTCCAACGAGCGGTCCTCGCTGGTGTCGCAGCTCAATGCGTCGGCTGACCCTGCGGCTGCGTCCGCTGCGTCCGCCGCTGCGGCCAACAATCTCTCCCTGCGCCCGACCTTCTCGCCCATCGGCCAGATGTTCACCAACATCGCCGCGAGCTTGGCCGCGTCGCAGCCGACCGCGACGGACGGCACCGGCATCCTCGGGCAGATCGCCAAGTCGAACCTGTTCGGCAGCAAGACGGCCACCGGGACCGGGAACGCAACTGCCGCCGGCAGCTCGCGGATCGTCAACTAAGGAGGCGGCCATGTGCGCTGTACTGCCTATCGTCGCCGCAGCTATGTCGGTGGCCGGCGCCGTCATGCAAAGCCGGGCACAGCAGGAGGCCCAGGAGAAATCCCAGCGCGCCATGGAGGATGTCCAGGCCGCTGAAGCCGCCCGCCAGAAGCGGTATCAGGACAGCGCCCTCCAGACGTGGCAGGGGCAGTTGGACAAGATGGACCGCCCGCAGCAGGACCAGCTCACCGGCCAGAAGACGGACGAGCGGCAGGCGCTCTACGACAACGTCGTGCCAGCGTCCCGCGACTATAACGACCAAGCGTCCGAAGTTGGCGCGTCCTCGGAAGCTCCCAAGGTCATCCAGGACAGCAACGCCGCCACCTTGGCCCAGGCGCTGGGTGAAACCCGTAAGCAGCTCTCCGCCAAGGCGCGGCTGGGCGGCTTCGCGGACCGCACCTTCTCCAACGCCGAGATGCTCCAGAAGGGCGCCGGCGATGTGGGCATGTGGGGCAACTTCTCCAAGGGCTCGGCGGGTGTGGTGCCGGCTGAGATGCAGGCGGCGTCCCGTGCGGGCGGGAGCGGGCACTCGATGCTCGGCTCGCTGCTCTCGCTGGGCGGTATGGGCCTGGGCATGGCCGGCAGCGCGGGCGCGTTCGGCGGCGCCAGCGCCCTGGGCGGGGCCTCGTCCGGCACTGTGTCGGGCGCGGGGTCCGTGACCCCTGGCGTCGGGTCTGTCGGGTCTTTCGCTCCGTCCGGCGGCAACGTGCTCTCGACCAGCTACAGCCCGTACCTCTCGCGGGTGCCTCACCCCGGCTCGATCTACTAGGAGGCCCCGATGCCCTATTACCCCGGTGACAACACCGACTACCTCCAGATGCTGGGCGCGGGCTCCTCCCTGGCCAAGTCGCTCTTTGGCGACCCGGCGCAGATGGCGCGGCATGAGCTGTACCAGAAGCAGGGCGGCTACTACGAGGCCAACGCCTCCAAGGCCCGCCAGGAGACGGCGGACCTGCAAGAGGCCGCGAGCGTCAAGAGCGCCCTCCCTGGGATGATGACCGAGGGCTGGGCCAACGACCCGGCCACCCGGCAGCGTGTCATGTCGCACATGGTTCGCCTGGGCAAGGACTACCTCCCGCACATCGGGGGCGTCACGCAGTCCATCTACGGCGCCGGCGACCCGAGCGCGGTGAACCAGAGCGCCCTGGCGAACATGGTGGTCGCCAACGGCGGCGACTACGCCAAGACCCAGCTCGGCTTCACTGCGTCCGACGCCACCGAGCGGCGCGGGCAGGACATCAGCAGCGCGGACAGCCGGTACGGCTCGGACACGTCCGCCGCAGCGCAGCGTTACGGGTACGACAAGACGGACACCCGCGAGCGGTGGAAGTTCAACAACCCGAACTACGTCCAGACGAACAAGGACCAGACCACGACCTTCCGGCCCGATGTCGCACAGAACATGGGGCTGCCGGGAGTAGTGGTCCAGGGCGTGTCCGGCGCCGCCGACGGCAAGGTCAACGCGCCCGCCTGGACGGACAAGGAAGATCAGGCCCTGGAAGTCGGCATCGCCAAGGTGTTGGGCGGGCTCTCCGTGGACGCCAAGGGCAACCAGGGCATCGACCCCAACCTCCTTATGGCTATCCCTCCTGAGAAGATGGCGGTGGCCAAAGCCGAGGCAGCCAAGGTCTTCCAGACGACCAAGAACATGCAGTCCGCGACCGACGCCGCCGTGGCGTCGCTTGGGTACGCCCAGGGGTCCAAGTACACCCCGGCGGACGAGAGGTCGTGGCCCGCCAAGATTGTCCGCTCTCTTAGCCCCTTCGACATACTCAAGGACACCCCGGCGCAGATCACGCCCCCTGCCGCTGCCGCCCCGGTGAAGGCGCCCCAGCAGCCGGCGATCCCCCCGATGGCGTCCCGCGTCAAAGGGAAAGTCTACGACACCCCCAGAGGACCGATGACCTGGACTGGCACCGGTTGGGTTCCCGCCGCACCTGGAGCGTAATCAAATGGCTGAACTGAGCGACGCGGAAGTCTTTGGAGCCCCCCAGGAACTTTCGGACGCGGACGTATTCGGCGCTGCTCCGGCGGCCCCGTCCGGATATACCCCCGGCGAGGGTCTGGCCCGCGTCGGCAAGGCCGTGTGGTCCGGCCTCCAGCGCGGCGGTGCCGGTGTGACCCATAATCTGGCCAACGCCTCGGAGCTGCTGGACCGTGCGTATGGCGGCGGGGAAGTCGCGCCGGACAACGTCGTCACCAACTACCTCCGTGGCATGGAAGGCCGCTTCCAGCAGCGCGCCCAAGACATCATGCCGCAAGACCCCAACCTGCTGGAGAAGGTCTACGCCGGCATCGGTCAGGCGCCCGTCGATCTCGCCATGCTGGCGCCCGTCGTCTCTGTCATGGGCCCGGTGGCCGGCATGGGCGCCATGGGCGCGCTGGGCAAGGCCGACCAGGGCATCGTCCCCGCCATCGAGGGCGGCGTCGAAGGGTTGGCCGCCGGCAAGATCATGCACGGTCTTTCGCCTTACGCGATGCCGACCCGCGTGGGTGGCAACGCTGCCTTCGGCGGCGCCCAGGCTGCGGCGGACCCCAACGCCGACGCGACGGACATCGCTGCCAGCGCCATCCTGATGGGCGGCATGGGCGCCCCCGGCGGCGGCACTGTCCGGCTCCGTGACCGCAACGTGATGCCCCGCCGTCCGGAAACCCTCACCCCCGAGGAGACGGCCTACCTCTCCCGCATCCCGACCGATGCCGACACCCTCCAGGGCCGTGGCGTCGATCCGGCTGTCGTCGCCCAGAACCCCGGCATCGTCGAGAAGGCGGTAGTCGCTCTGGAGAGCGGCGACCCGCGTCTGGCCAACCGCTTGGCGAACCTGGGCGCCAACCGTCCGGAACAGCCTCTGATTTCGGACGCCGCTGCCACCCAGGCGACTCTGGACCAAAATCTCGGACTGGTCCGGAAGGGCCTGGGCGAGGACGCGGCCAAGGCGTTCCCCAAGCTGCGTCCGGAGCAGCAGGCCCGGATGCTGGAGAAGGCCAAGAGCAACATGCAGGCCCAGGCCCCCGGTGAGTATTCCCCGGAGGAGTTGGCCGCGTTCCGCGAGCAGGGCCTCCAGCCGCAGGCCCCGACGAACCCGGACGTGATCCCCGTTGCCCCTGCCACCCGGTTCGGGGACGCAACTGCCGGCACCGCCGACGCTGCCACGGCAGCCGCTGTCCGCGATCAGGCCCCCCGTGCTCTCCCGGCCCCTGGCCAGGAAAGCCGGCTGCCCATGTCGGACACCCAGGTCGCCCAGGCGCAGACCGAGATGAACGTGCGGCGCGGCGCCTCCGGCGAGCGTCCGGTTTACGTGGCTCCGTCCGGAGAGGCGGGGGCCCGTGGTCAGACCATCCCGGAGCAGACCGGGCTTGCCCTGCCTTCCCCGGAGAAGGCTTCGCGCCTGCCCATGACCGAGCAGCAGGTCGGCATCGCCCAGAAGCAGATGGAGACGCCCCGCGCTGTCCCGTCCGGCGAGGCCATGACCGGCTACGAAGACCTTGCCCCTCGCGTCCGCGAAGACGGCCAGCGCCACATCGGGGAAATCCAGGGCCGTATCGGGGAAGACCCCGTGGCCCTCGTCCGCGACCAGCTCGGCATGACCGAGAACGATTTGATCCGCATGTCTCCGGACGCCCGCGAGCGGGTGGTGGCGGCGGCCCAGCGCCAGCGCGGCGCCGAGCAACCCGGTGCCACGCTGCACACTGCGGACGCCGGGCTGTCCGGGCGGGAAGGGTTTACCCCCGAGGCCGGCGGGCAGCCGGGCGCCACCGGTGAAGGCCGGTACTCCCCGGCCACCAAGCCCGAGCCCGGACGCCCCGGCGCCTATCAGCCGACCGACACCCAGGTCGAGGGACGGCAGACCAGGGCCGGCGAGGGCCAGCCCCGCGCTGGCGCCTACGACCGCACCAGCACCGGCACCTCGGATCGTCCGTTCAAGATGGAGAGCACCGACGGCGCCAACCCGGCCCAGCAGGAGGCTTTCCGCCAGCGGGCCGAAGCCGAGGCCAAGGCCCAGCGCGCCGCGTCCGAAGAGGAACTGATCCGGCAGTGGAAGGCCCGCGAGGAAGCCGACCGCCGGACCCGCGAGCAGACGGGTCGCGGCGAGGACTTCGACGCCCGAAACAAATATGACGGCGCCAAGGCCAAGGGCACCTTCTCCAATAAGCCGGGCAAGCCGGATGCCGAAGGGCGCTACGCCACCGACGAGTTCGGCTTCGTGAAGTCCGAGAAGGGCGGCCCGGTGATCTTTGGCGACCAGAAGCAGGCGGCCAAGTGGATCATCAACGAGGGCCACAAGAAGTCCCCCGATCAGGTCTTCGAGGTGTCCAACCACCCGTCCGGCAAGGGCTTCACCGTGAAGGAGCGCGGGCGCACCGCCCAGGAGCCGCCGAAGACCGAGACGCCTGCCCCCGAGGCCCAGGCCCCGCAGCCCGGACCCGTCCGTGAGCTGGCGGGCCCGAAGCCCGAAGAGGTAAAGCCCGTCGAGCCGGCGCCCGCGCCGACCGTGGACCCCATGGCGGAAGTCAAAGCCGCCAAGGAGCGCGAGGCCGCCGCGCACGCCGAGACGGACCGGGTAATGGCCGAGCTGCAAGCCGAGCGCGAGAAGAACGCCAGTAACGCCGTTACCGAACCCGCCCCCGCCGGTAACACCGTTACCGAGCCCCAGCAGGGCGTCCCTGGCTGGAAGCCCAACCCTAACCTGCCGGCGCCGTCCGGGGAGCTGTCGTCCCGCAAGATCAACCCGGCAGCGGCCAGCGAGGCTTCGATCCTCAAGACGATGTCGGACAACGACTATCGCCGGACGCAGTCGCCCCTGACCAGAGAGCAGAAGGCGGCTGCCGAAGGCGCCCGGCAGGAGACGCTCAACCGATTTGAGGCGGCCAAAGCCGATGTCGCCGGGCGCTGGGAAAATAAGAACCAGCGGGCCCTGGACCTCGCCCTGGCCGGACGCGACTTTAAGGGTGGCGGGCTCGTCGCCTTTGAGCGCGGCTGGTCTGACGCGGTGAACGGAAAGCTGGACCCCGAGCGGACCGATACGACCAAGTCCTATCGGTACGACGGCAACTACTCCGCAGGTGTTCGCGCTGCCGAAAAGTTCCTGGCTGACAATCCGGCGCCTCCGGAGCTGGGCGGCCCCGTCAAAGTCCAAGGTGTCACTGCCAGAGGCAAGGGCGCGACCTACGAGATGCCCCCGACGGAGCGGGCGGTGGAGGGCGTCAAGAACAACGTCGCCAAGCTGCCTCTCGACCGCTTCTACTCCAACCCCGCTGACCCTGCCCTCATCAAGCAGATGCTGGTGGACCCCGCCATCAAGGCCGTCCGGAATTTCTTCCAGCGCGAACGGCAGGGCATCGAGCGCGGGCTGCGTGGCCTGCGGGCGGACCCGGCGGACCTCAAGTCCCCCAACCGTCTGAACCTGCGCGAGGCCCTGGCCAATAACGCCCGCTACTTCTTCGCCAGCAACCGGGCGCACTTCTACGCCATGGAGGCCCGCTACAAGGACATGCCCGCCGTCAAGGAGGCCGTCCGCCAGATGTCCGATCTTCTGGGCTCGGCGCCGGGTGAAGGCCGGCTGGTCCGTCAGGGCTACGACGAAGCCGTCGAGCAGCGTGGCCGTGGCATGATGTCCCGGATGCGGAATATCCTGGAGCAGCACCTGGACGACGTGCCTTTCCAGGATGCCGTCCGCGATGCCCTGGCCGGCGTCCGGACCCCCAGTGATCCTCGGGTGGCGCGGGTCGCCAACTCGATCCGCAAGCTGCTGGACGAGCAGCGCGACTTCGTCCAGAAGTCCGGCGTCGAGATCGGCAACCGCAAGGACTACTTCCCCCGCATCGTGGCGGAAGCCAAGGTGCTGGCCGATACCAAGGGCTTCCTGGCCAAGGCCGAAGAAGCATACCGTGAGAACGGACTGGACGCCGAGACGGCCCGGACCGCTGCCCGTGAATGGCTCGACCGGATCATGGGCATCGGCGCGGACGAGTTCGGCATGGGCCCGGCGTCCCGGCACACCAAGGGCCGTGAGCTGACCAGCCCCAAGACCGACGCCATCCTCAAGCCCTATTACGAGACGGATGTCGTTTCGGCGCTGACCAGCTACTTCCACCAGACCACCCGGCTGGCCGAGTTCACCACCCGGTTCGGGCGGAACGGCGAGAAGGCCAACGAGCTGTTCGACAAGATGCGCGAAGGCGGCATGAAGGCCCCCGATGTCTCCATGCTCCAGTCCGCGTGGGAAAGCTCCGTGGGCCGCGTCCGGACCTCCTGGCCGGATGCCATGCTCGGACTGAGCCAGTGGGCGTCCACCATGGCCAACGTGGCTCTGCTGCCTCGCGCAGTGCTCTCGTCCGTCATGGAGCCTCTCACCGCCGGCGTCCGCACTGGCAACGTCGGGGACGGGCTCCGGGCGTTCCACGACACCATCCGGTCCGTGCTCAAGTCCAAGGACATGCAGGACGCCCGAGAACTGGCCGAGGGCCTGGGGCTGGTCGGTGAGGCAGCGCAGCAGATGATCCTGTCGGCCCGTTGGGGCGCTGGCCTGTCGGACCGCCACGGCATCGTCGTCGGGAGCAAGAAGATCACCCCGTCCCGCGTCAACGCCATGTTCTTCGACAAGGTCGGTCTGGCTGCCCTGACCGAGCATCAGCGCGTCGCCTCAACCCGCATCGGCCAGGGCTATGTGGGATCGCTGCTTCGCAACCTGGAGCGGCCCGAGCGCAGCGCCTCTGCGAAGTCCATGCTGGCCGAGCTGGGGATCGCCCCCGAGGAGACGGCGTCCGTAAAGGCGTGGCTCGACAAGAGCCCGTCCAGCCATGAGATCATCACCAGCGACGCCCCCGAGGCCAAGATGTACCGGGCGGCCCTGGGTCGCTTCGTCGATGAAGTCGTCCAGCAGCCCAAGGCTTACGACAAGCCGATCATGGCCAACATTCCGGTCGCCCGGTTGATGTATGGCATCGCGTCGTTCAACTACGCCTTCTGGCGGAACGTGATGCTGGCGTCCGGCAAGAGAGGCATCCGCAATGTCGCCGGGAAGACTGGGCTGGGTGAGAAGCTCACCGGCGGGGAGCGGGTTTCCGGCGCCGCCGGGATCGCCGCCGCCTACGCGATCATGTCGATGGGGCAGGTCGCCATGTCCAATATCCGCGAGGGCGCGTTCAACCCCTCTGCGGATAAGGAGCGCCAGAAGGAACCCATCCGCAGCACGATGACGCACTTGGACCGGGCCGGCATGTTCGGCGCGGCGTCCCCCTACGTGAACTCGATCCTGTCCGTCCGCTATGAGCGCGATCTGGCCAATATGTTCCTGGGGCCGGGTCCGGGCTACTTCCTCCAGAACGCCCAGAAGCTCATCGGCCTGCTCCCCGAGCCCTACGGCAAGAACACGGGCAACACCAACACCGCCGAGTGGAACGCGGCCCAGGCCGGCTATCGCCTCGCCTCCCCGTTCGCGTCGGCGGCGCTGGCGGTCGTCCCTGGCGGCCCGGTGCTCAACACCCTGACCGGCGCTGCCATCATGGGCCTGTCGTCCCCCGAAGCCTCCACCCAGTTCGCCAACGCCGTGGCCGGCGAGAAGAGTAAAGGCAGGGGCGGGCCCAGCGGGGGCAAAGCGAGAACGTACACCCGGTAGGGCGACAGGGCGTTCTGGGTTTATACGCCCCGTTTTACGCCCGGTTCTTCGTTTGATCCGCCCGTCCGGTTCGTCCGGCACGGGCGGATTTCTTTTATGGATCAGTGGGTTATCCCATGCCCGTTGCGGTCGCCAGAGCCGACGGGCACAATGGTCGGACCAGTTTACCCGGGAGGTCCGATGTCCGCCATCTCCGCCGAACAGTTCAACGCTCTTCTGATGGAAAAGCTGCCCATGGCCCGCGATCTGGCCATCCGGGCCGAAAGCATCGGCAAGGGCAGCGCGCGCCTGATCATGCCGTTCGGCCCCCATCTCACCCGTCCCGTGGACGTGGTGTGCGGCCCGGCCCTGATGACCCTGGCCGACGTGGGGCTCTACGCCGCGGTGCTGTCGGCCATCGGCCAGCAGGAGATGGCGGTGACCAGCAATCTCAACATCAGCTTCCTGCGCAAGGCCGAACGCTGCGACATCATCGCCGAGGCCACCTTGCTGAAGCTGGGCCGCCGCCTCGCCATGGGCGCGGTGGAGCTGATCGCGGCGGGCAGCGACGAGCTGGTGGCCCACGTGACGGCCACCTACGCCATTCCTTAGACCATTGAGCGTCAAACGCGACGCTCAATGGCCTAAGGATTCATATTTGCCCCTCTGCCTTAGCGCTCGCCTCCGCGAGCTTGGCCGCGGCCTCAATGGCCGCTGGAGCAACCTCGCCCTGCATCAGAGCGCTCAGCCCTGGCGCTCGGCCAGGGTTTGCTCGATCTCACGGTCGTAGAAGCGCTCGACCAGCAGCTTCAGCACCAGGGTGACCAGGGCCAGCAGGGTCAGCACCGAGGCGGCGGCGAAGGCGCCCGAGCTTTCGTAATCGTGATAGAGCAGATCGATCTGCAAGGGCAGGGTCATGGTCTCGCCCCGCACCTGCCCCGACACCACCGAAACGGCGCCGAACTCGCCCAGGGAACGGGCGGCGCACAGGATGATGCCGTAATACAGCGCCCATTTGATGTTGGGCAGGGTGACGCGCAGGAAGATGGCCAGCCCCCCCGCCCCCAGCGTCAGGGCAGCTTCCTCGTCGTCGGTGCCCTGCAGTTGCATCAGGGGCAGCAATTCGCGGGCGATGAACGGGCTGGTGACGAACAGGGTGGCGATGACGATGCCCGGCAGGGCGAACATCACCTTGAGGTCGTACTCCTCCAGCCAGGGCCCCAGCAGCCCCGATCCGCCATAGACCATCAGGGCGGCGACGCCGGCGACGATGGGCGACACCGAGAACGGCGCCTCGACCAGGGCCACCAGCCACTTCTTGCCCTTGAAGCGGAACTTGGTGACCGTCCAGGCCACCGCCAGGCCGTAGACGGCGTTGATGGGCACCACGATGGCCAGCACCAGCAGCGAGAGGCCGATGGCGTGCAGGGTCTCGGGATGGCTGACCGCGCCCCACCACGCCGCCCAGCCCTTGGAGAAGGCCTGGGCGAAGATCACCGCCATGGGCACCATCAGGAAGCCGAGCGCCAGCAGCCCGGCCAGGCCGATCAGGACAAGGCGCCGCTTGCCGCCGGGTTGGCGGTGGGGCACGTGGTGGACGGCCATGGCGGGTATCATGGGTTCACCCCTTTGCCAGATAGCGCTGCTGCCAGGCCTGGATGCCGTTGGTCAGCAGCATGGTGATGAAGGCGAAGGCCAGCACCACGGTGGCGATGGCGGTGGCGGAGCCGAACTCGTACTCCTCCAGCTTGATGAAGATCAGCAGGGCGGCGATCTCGGTCTCGAAGGGGCGGTTGCCGGCGATGAAGATGATGGCGCCGAACTCGCCCAGGCAGCGGGCGAAGGCCAGCGACATGCCGGCCAGCAGCGAGGGCGCCAGGGTCGGCATGATCACCTTGAGGAAGACCTGCAGCTCGGACGCGCCCAGCGTGCGGGCGGCCTCCTCTGTCTCGGTCTCCAGTTCCTCGATCACCGGCTGCACGCTTCGCACCACGAAGGGCAGGCTGGTGAAGGCCATGGCGATGGCGATGCCCGGCTGGGCGTGGACCACCTTGAAGCCAAGGGGCTCGAGATACTGCCCCACCCAGCCGTTGGGCGCGAAGGCGGCGGCCAGGGCCAGGCCGGCCACGGCGGTGGGCATGGCGAAGGGAAGGTCGATCAGCGCATCCAGCAGGTTGCGCCCGGGAAACTGATAGCGGGCCAGCACCCAGGCGAACAGCAGCCCGGCCAGACCGTTGAACAGCACCGCCTCGGCCGCCGACAGCAGGGTGACCTGATAGGCCGCCAGGGCGCGCGGGCCGGTGGTGGCGGCGATGAAGGCCTCCAGGCTCATGCCCGCCGCCTTGACCAGCATGGCGCCCAGCGGCAGGAGAACGATCAGGCCGAGATAGGCCAGCGTCATTCCCATGGTCAAAGAAAAGCCGGGCAACAGCCTGCGGGCGCGCATCGAACCAACTCCGGAGGAACCAAACGGCAGGTCATCCCGCGCTCGCACGCGGGATGACGGCCTTTTTACCCGGCTAAAGCCGTTCGTGCATCACTTCTTGCCGAAGACCTGATCGAAGATGCCGCCTTCGGCGAAGTGGATCTTCTGGATGTTGTCCCAGCCGCCGAACAGCTCGGTGGTGTAGAGACGGACCTTGGGGAAGTCGCCGGCATGCCGGGCGGCCACCTTCTCCGAATGCACCCGGTAGAAGTTCTTGGCCAAAATCTCCTGCGCCTCGTCGGTGTAGAGGTAGTCGAGATAGGCCTTGGCGGTCTTGGCCGAGCCCTTCTTGGCCGCCACCTTGTCGACCACCGCCACCGGGAATTCCGCCAGGATGCTGACCGGCGGAATCACCGCCTGGACCTTGTCGGCGCCGAATTCCTTGATCACGCCGCCCACTTCGGCCTCGAAGGTGACCAGCACGTCGCCGGTGGCCCGCTCGACGAAGGTGGTGGTGGCGCCGCGCCCGCCGGTGTCGAACACCGGCACGTTGGCCACCAGCTTGCGGATGAACTCCTTGGCCTGCACCTGATCGCCCTTGTAGGTCTCCAGCGCGAAGGCGTAGGCGGCCAGATGGGTATAGCGGCCGTTGCCCGAGGTCTTCGGGTTGGGGAACACCACCTTGACGTCGGGGCGGACCAGATCGTCCCAGTTCTTGATGTTCTTGGGATTGCCCTTCCTGACCACGAAGGCCGGCAGCGAGTAATAGGGCGACGCGCCGTTGGGGAAGGCGGTCTGCCAGTCCTTGCGCACGAAGCCCCGGTCGGCCAGCACCTGCACGTCCGTCACCTGGTTGAAGGTCACCACGTCGGCGGGCAGGCCTTCCAGGATGGCGCGGGCCTGCTTGGAGGAACCGGCATGGCTCTGCTTGATCTCGATCGCCTTGCCGTCGGCGGCCTTGCCGGCCGGGGTGGCCTGGAAGGCGGGGTTGATCTGCTGGAACAGCTCGCGGGCGATGTCGTAGGACACGTTGAGCAGCTCGCCCGGCGCCTTGTCCTGGGCCAGGGCGCCGGCCGGGGCCAGGACCGGGGAAAGCGCCAGGGCCGTCAGCGCGGCCAGGGTGGAGAAACGAAAAGCCATGGGAAACTCCGTTCGGTCATCCTTGGGTTAAACAACGTCTAGCATGTGTTATTGATAATAAAAATACATATTTTTTACGTTGTTAATGGCCGTGCATAAACGACCCAACCAAAAGCAATGCGCCACCGCCGCCGCCAGACGCGCATTGACTCCAGGCACATCCTTAGGAATAAGCTAGAACCAGATACTTTAGAGGAAGCTCTGGCTTGGCGATCACACCGGAATCCGTTCTATCATCGATTGTACTTCTGACCGAACAGCGGAGTCAGAAGCATCTGGAAGATTGCCTGACCGCCACTTTGGCCGAGTTGGCCAACCTGCCGTTCTGCGGCATCTGCACGCCCATGCCCACCGCCAACGGCATCTTCGTCGACTGGGCCGCCATCCGAAGCCATGACGGCGCCAACCCGTCGGACGAATTGCAGGAGATCGGCACCGACCCCCTGCTGCTGGACTGCATGGCCATGGGCTGCGAGCGCAGCGAGACGCTGGCCGACGGCGGCATCCGCCGCGCCCATCCGGTGATCGACGACCGCGGCAAGGTCTGCGCCTTCCTGGTCACCCACACCGCCCCGGGCCAGGCCGAGCCCTCCGGCCTGATCAAGGGCTTCATCGCCATCTACCGCAACTACCTCACCATTCTGTGGGACGCGGCGCGCGACACCCTGACGGGGCTGAAGAACCGCAAGACCTTCGACGAGAATTTCAGCACCATCGTCGCCGAAAGCCGGCACATCGACGTGTCGTTCAACGGCAACCGGCGCGAAGCCCATCTGGACGGCCAGCACCACTGGCTGGGCATCATCGACATCGA
Organism: Magnetospirillum sp. XM-1; assembly: GCF_001511835.1. Lineage (NCBI taxonomy): Bacteria > Pseudomonadati > Pseudomonadota > Alphaproteobacteria > Rhodospirillales > Rhodospirillaceae > Magnetospirillum > Magnetospirillum sp. XM-1. The sequence continues at coordinate 1,700,430 of NZ_LN997848.1, read as the reverse complement.
CCACTTCAAGCGGATCAACGACACCTACGGCCACATCTTCGGCGACGAGGTGCTGCTGCTGCTCTCGGCCCTGATGCGCAAGGCCTTCCGAGCCGAGGACAGGCTGTTCCGCTTCGGGGGAGAGGAATTCGTCGTCCTGCTGGCTCCCACCACCTTCCTGGCCGCCCAGGCGGTGTTCGAACGCTTCCGCGCCACGGTGGAGGCCTTCGCCTTCCCCGACGTGGGGCGCATCACCGTCAGCGTCGGATTTGTCCGCATCGATTGCGACGACAAGCCCTCCGTGGTCATAGGCAACGCCGACCGCGCGCTCTACTATGCCAAGGCGCACGGCCGCAATCAGGTCCACTCGTTCGAGCACCTTGTCGCCCAGGGGGATTTGCCGTTCGAATCCCCCTCTCTCGCCAAGGCCAAGCTATTCTGACTTGACTCTGCCGCCGGTATCAGTATGGTGCGCGCCTCAAGTTTTCATCACCAACGCTGTTCGGGATTTTCGCCATGGCTAAGCCTGCCACCATTCTCATCAAGCTGCTGAGCACCGCTGGGACGGGCTTCTTCTACGTGGCCAAGAAGAACCCCCGCAAGACCACCGAGAAGCTTGAATTCCGCAAGTACGATCCGGTCGTGCGCAAGCACGTCCAGTTCAAGGAAGCCAAGATCAAGTAGTGGAGCGCCGGCCTGCGGGCCGGATGCGACAGCAAGGATCAAAGGGCGTCCCAAGGGGACGCCCTTTTCGTTTGTCTTTTCGCCCACTCTGAGAGACCCGAATGGCAGAGCCAATGCGGGTTTCATCTGGTCATGGAACATGGATGGACTCGGATGCCGCTTCGCGGCCACGGATGATCACGGATAATGGAAATCCCCCATGGCCATCCTGGGGCGGGGTCGGGAAGGCGGCCGGAAACGAGAGCATTTCCGTGTTTATCCGCGAGCGGTGCGAAGCACCGCATCCGTGACATCCGTGTCTCATGACTCCACGTCCGCCGGTTCAAATTAAACCGGGCAGAAGTGGGAGACACCTCAGGGTGACGACGTGTCGCGGATTAAACAGGCGGCGCCCTATTCCAGGAAGCGCGCCACGGTCTGCAGGAAATTGGCCACCGAGATGGGCTTGGCGATATAGCCCTCGCAGCCGCCCTCGCGGATCTTTTCCTCGTCGCCATTCATGGCGAAGGCGGTGACGGCGATCACCGGAATGGCCTTCAGCTCGGCGTCGTTCTTCAGCATCTTGGTGATTTCCAGACCGGAAATCTCGGGAAGCTGGATGTCCATCAGGATCAGGTCGGGACGATGCTTGCGGGCGATGTCCATGGCCTCGCGGCCATCCTTGGTCTGGATGGTCTCGTAGCCGTTCGCCTGCAACAAGTCGTTGAACAACTTCATGTTCAAGTCGTTATCTTCGACGATCAGCACTGACTTGGCCATGACCTTCCCGTTTCCCCGCTCAGCCCGATGCGACCCCGATGGCGCAGGCTGCCCACGCAGAGGCATCATGGGCAATTCCCGTCGCCAAGTCAAATCCGAGCATGATCATCAGCTAACCATCCCGCCGGGACCAGCAGCAGCCAGGACAGAATGAAACCGACGCCCCCCAATGGGGTCAGCATGGGCACCGGCAAGGACAGGCCCAGCGCCTTCGCATAGAGCGATCCCGAGAACAGGACGATGCCGGCGACCATCAGGGCGGCGGCGGGCCGGAACAGCCGGCGGCCCTCGGCGCAGAAGCGCGCCAGCCCCAGCAGGGCCACCGCGTGCAGCAACTGGAACTGGCTGCCCAGCCCGACCCAGCGGGCGGCATCGCCATCCAGCCCGTGCGATCCCCAGGCCGCGAAGCCCACGGCCATGGCTCCGTTCAGCCCGGCCAGCATCAACCAGACACGCATGCTTTCGCCTCCTTGACCCGTCCGCCTCGCGGCACGAAATAATGGATGGAGTTTGACCGCCACGAGAAAATTTGGGAATGGGGGGATTTTGGAATGGCCGTTCCGCGCATGCTGATCGCCCTGGTTCTCGGCCTGGCCTTGCTGGCCGGCGAAAGCAGGGCGCAGGACGCCGCAAAGGTGATCCGCCTGCAGGGAGCCGCCCAGGCCCGGGACGGCGCCGCCACCCGCCCCCTGGCGGCCGGCGACCCGGTGCGGCCGGGAGAGACCTTGCGCACCGGCCCCGGCGCGCGCCTGCTGGTCCAGTTCAGCGACGGCATGGAGCTGACCTTGAGCGACGGGGCCGAGATGAAAATCGCCGCCTATGACTGGGCGCCGGAGCGCGCGGCGGGCAAGGCGGAGCTGGCCCTGGCCGAAGGTTCGTTCCTGCTCCAGACCGGCGCGGTGGGCAAGCTGCCCGACCATCCCCTGACGGTGAAGACGCCGCTGGCCTCGGTGGGGGTGCGCGGCACCCGCTTCTGGGGCGGGCCGCTGGACGCGCCCTTGAGCGTGCTGCTACTCGAGGGCCGCGTGGTGGTGAGTTCCGCCGCCGGCTCGGTGGAGCTGGGAACGCCCGGCGAAGGCACCTCGGTGACCGGGCCGGGCGAAACGCCCCGTCCGCCCTCCTTCTGGGGCGAGGAACGGATCAATCGCGCCTTCGCCACGGTCAGCTTCGGAAACTGATCCTTACCGGAACACCACCGTCTTCGAACCGTTGAGCAGCACCCGGTGCTCGGTGTGCCAACGGACCGCGCGGGCCAGCACCACGTTCTCGATGTCGCGGCCGATGGCCACCAGGTCGTCGGGGGTGTGGGTGTGGTCGACGCGCTCGACGCCCTGCTCGATGATGGGGCCCTCGTCCAGGTCGGGGGTGACGTAATGGGCGGTGGCGCCGATGATCTTCACGCCCCGGGAATGGGCCTGGTGGTAGGGCTTGGCCCCCTTGAAGCTGGGCAGGAACGAGTGGTGGATGTTGATGGCCTTGCCCTGCAGCCGGGTGCACATGTCGGTGGACAGGATCTGCATGTAGCGGGCCAGCACCACCAGTTCGGCGTCGGCGCGCTCGATCACCTCCATGACGCGGGTTTCCTGGGCGGCCTTGTCGTGCTTGTCCACCGCCATGTAGTGATAGGGAATGCCGTGCCATTCGACGATGGAGCGCATGTCCTGGTGGTTGGAGATCACCGCCGGTATCTCGATGGGCAGCGAACCGGTGTGGTAGCGGTGCAGAAGGTCGTTCAGGCAATGCCCGAACTTGGACACCAGGATCACCACCCGGGCCTTGCGGGTGGCGTCATGCAGCTTCCAGATCATCTGGAACTGGGCGGCCACCACGGTGAACAGCTTTTCCAGCTCGGGGATGGGCGGCGTCATGGCGCCGGCGCCGAACACGATGCGCATGAAGAAGCGCGACGACAGCGGATCGCCGTACTGGGCGGCCTCGGTGATGAAGCAGTCGTGCGTGCTGAGGAAACCCGATACCGCCGCGACGATTCCCACCGTGTCGGGACAGGTGATGGTCAGGACCCAGGTGGGTTTGTCGGCCATGGTCGATTTCCTCATTCAAACGGAGCAATGGGTTTAGCCGACCCCGCCCCGATGGGCAATCCCGCCCTTGCCTTTTCGCCGCAAATGGCCGAAGGTCCGGAGCAAGTTTTTCGCCCACGGAGCAGGCTCGATGATCACCGTTTACTACAAGTCGGGCAACGCCCAGTGGAAGTACGAGCTGGAAGATTCCGAGCACGACTACATCATCAAGAACGTGCTCGAGGACAAGCCCGACGTGAACGAGATGTTCGAGGATTCGCTGGAAATCCTGCGCGACATCTCGGCCATGGACGAAGACGAGATGGACGAGGACGACGAGATCGACCAGACCATCGCCGTGTCGTTCCTGTGGCACTACTTCAACAATCTGGTTGAAGACGGCGACCGCATCGAGGGTGACCTCGTCCTGATCGAGGACGAGGACGGCACCGGCGTCACCGTGCTGCCCGCCGCCGGCATCGAGGAAGAATAGGTCCGGCCGGCACCCCCGGCACGCGCAGCAAAAAGGCGTCTCGTGGAAGCGAGACGCCTTTTGTCATTAAGCCGCCAAAAAAATCATCCCACGGCCGTCATGGCCGGGCCTGACCCGGCCATCCACGCGGTTCCGCCGGAACACCTTTGAAACGACCGCTTGGCGGCGGTAATCGTGGATGCCCGGATCAAGTCCGGGCATGACGAGCTTCCGACGGTGAAGCGCCTCCCGCCGCAGGGACTGGATCAGCCCACTTCGCGACGGTAGATGTCGGCCAGTTCCTCGTCCATCTCGGGATCGACCAGGGCGGAGATGGCGGACAGCAGGCCCATCTCTTCCTTCTGGATGTGGAAGATCTCGCGCTCGACCAACTCGGCGCCGGCGTCCTTGAACTCGGTCCAGGTGGCGTCGGTGAAGCCGGCCTCGGCGGCGGCCACCGCCAGGTCGGCCACCTGCAGGGCCAGCGGCAGGATCGAGCGGTGCTCGTGGGTCAGCATGGTGACGATGCCGGTCTCGCCCTGCTCGACGAACACCTTGAACAGGTGGTTCTCCTCGAAGCCGAAATGGTTCTCCACCTCGGACTTGAGGATGCGGGCCAGCTGCTTGAGCTTGCGGGCCAGCAGCTCGTCCTTGGCGGGCGCCTTCTTGTTGGAGCCGAGCAGTTCGTCCAGCGACTGCAACGCCTCGATGGTGGTCATGTGGGCCTGATGCAGCAGGGCGCCGGTCTGGGTGTTCATGAAACGCTCATCCTTGTTGATTGGCCGCGGCGGCGGCGGCCATGTGGGCACGATACCGGCGCAACACCTCGATGGTGTAGACGCCGAAGGCGATGGCGCCGATCAGACCGGCCAGCAGGCCCAGCCGCATGGGCCAGACCCAGCCGCCGACGATGGCGACGGAAACCAGAACCAGGGCGGCCGCGTGGCAACCCAGGTGAATGTCCACCGGCAGTTTGGGCGACAGGTGCGACAGCAGCGCCGGCTTGCCCCCCAAGGCCGAGGAATGCATGGAGGCCAGGAATGGCATGATCCGCTGCAAGATCGCCGTGACGAAGGACAAGAGCCAGCCGAACACCAGGAGAAATCCCCACAGCTCGGCCCAGGGATCGAGCGGCGCGCCCAGCGCCGGGGCCAGGGCGGCCAGCAGGCTGGCGGGCAGCAGCGCCCAGGCGATCCACACCATGCGGAAGAACGGCTCCAGGCGCTTCTTCATGCGGGTCTTGAGGCTGGCCAGCATGCCGCGCAGATAGATGACGCAGGCCGCCAGCCCCAGCACGATGCCGAGCGCCGAGACCAGCCCCAACCCGGCCAGCGCGCCACCGGCGCCCAACGCCAGGCCCAGCGCCGACAGCAGCGCCGTCCGCTTGCCCACCGCGTCGGGCACGGCGGAGCCCAGCACGAACATGGGGATCAGCACGTAGGAGAAGCCCAGGGCCAGCATGCCCATGAAGCCGTATCCGGCCAGCACCGCGTGGGCGGCCGCCGCGGCGGTGTGATCGGGCAGGAACCCCTTGGTGAAGTCGATGATCAGCAGCAGCCCCAGGATGGCCAGGCCCACCAGCGACGCCACCGCCAGCCACGCATGGCGGGTGACGCCCGGCAGATCGTCCACCTTGCGCAGGTTGGTCCCCACCAGATACCCGAAGAGGCCCAGCCCGGCGACGGACAGGGTCGCGCCGGCATGCTGGGCCCAGGCGAAGGAATGGGCCAGTCCGGCGGCGAACAGCGCCACGCCGGGGGCGTAGAGGATGAACATCAGCTTGATGGCCCAGACGGGCCCCAGCGGGCGGCGCGTCGCCACCGGCAGCAACTGGATGGCGGCGCCCATGGCGGTCATGGCCAGGGTGCCCAGCGTGATCAGGTGCAGCGCGGCGAGAACCATGCCCTGGCCGCCGACGAAGCCCAGCGTGCCCTCGCTGCCCACCAGCAGCAGCACCCAGGCCAGCAGATGGAAGGCCGAAGCGGCCACGAAGAAGCGATAGGGGACGGACGGGGGCAGGAGGCGATCCTTCGCCCCCATCATGAAGCTGCCGGGGAACATCAGATCATCCGCTCCAGCCACAGCCTGACATTGACCACCTCGCTGGACACCCGCGCGATGCGCCAGCCGCGTTCGGCCAGCTCCGGAGCTAGAAAGTGGGGTTCGCGCTCGTGATGCACAACCACCGTCTCGTCCGGTCCGACGTTTTCGACCAGCCGCAGGATGGCCAGCATGGGATTGGGCGGGGCCAGCTTGCGCACGTCGATGTGCAGCCCGTCGTCTTCCCGCCAGCTCATGGCGCCCTCGGGCCCCACGTCCACTTCGGCGCCGCTTTCCCAGTCGGTGCCGCCGTCCAGGTGGAAGAAGACCCGCCAATGCCCCTCGTTCAGCTTGCGCCCGTAGGACGAGAATCCCCGCCCGGCCAGGATGCGCCGCAGCGGCGAGGGATTGAAGGGGGCGTCCACCACCAGGGAGCCGCCGAACTCGACGGTCGTGGCCGCCTCCATGACGGTGGCGAAAGGGTCGACGCCCTGGGCCAGCAGCGGCCGGACGTCCAGCGGCGCGGCGTCGAGCGCCAGGGACAGCCATTCCGGCGGCCCGCCAGCCTCGTTGATACCCGCACTTGCCACGTTACCGGCCATCATGAACACCTTCCGCAAGGATGATGCAAAGCTGCCCCGCCGCCCAAGGCGCCGCCTTGACGTTTGTTAAGCTGTGACTTTATGTGCGGAATGGCTGCACGCCCCGAAGGCCTGGGGCGAAAGATTTTCCCAAGTGTGACGGCTATTCCCCGCCGCCCTCGCGCACCATGCGGCGCAGCGCCTCGATATCGGTGATCTCCACCTCGCGGCCATGGGTCTCGACGCCATAGGCCTTGAGACGGTTGAGCGCGCGCGACAGGCTTTCCGGCGCGATGCCGATGCGGCTGGCCAGCACCGCCTTGGTCAGCGGCAGGCGCACCCTTCCGGCGGTGTCGGCCCCCGCCTTGGCGGCCAGCGCCAGCAGGAAGGTGGCGAGGCGCTGGCCCGGCGACTTGCTTTTCAGCTCGCTGATCTCGTGGGCCAGACGGAACTGCCACTGGGACAGGCCGCCCAGCAGCAACAGGCCCAGCGAGCGGTTGTCGGCCAACCGCTTCAGGAACAGCGGGGCGGGCACGTGCACCAGCTTCGAGCCGGCCATCACCTCGGCGTTCAGCGGGAAGATGCCGGACGAGAAGATGGCGGCCTCGGCGAAGGAGACGATGGGGTCGAACACCTCGATGATCGACTGGTCGCCGGTCTCGGTCAGGGCGAAGACGTTGACCCGGCCCTCCAGCAGCACGAAGAAGCGGTCGGCCTTGTCGCCCTGGTTGAACAGCAGCTCGGTCTCGGGATAGACGGCGGAATGGGCCCCGTCCATCAAGAGCGCCAGGTCGGCGGGCGACAGGCCGGCCAGCAGGGGGGCCTTGGCGACGAGGTTCAGTTCGGCGGGGCTGAGGGCCATGGCGTCAGATGCCTTCTTCTTCGGCGCAGAATTCGCGCAGGCGCGCCACGTCGGCGATCACCACCAGATTGTCGGGCAGGGATTCGACCCCGATGCGCCCCAGCTTGCCCAGCGCGCGCGACAGGCTTTCCGGCTTCATGCCCAACTGGTCGGCCACCAGCTTCTTGTCGTAGGGAAAGCGCAGCTCGGCCCTGCCGTCCTCGGCCTCGACCATGGTCAGCAGGAAGCTTCCCAGGCGCTGGGCGGTGGTCTTCAGCTTCAGCTCGGCGATCTGGCGGACCAGCATGCGCAGGCGGAAGCTCATGGTGGTCAGCATGTGCAGCGTGATGTCCAGACGCTCTTCCAGGCGGGCGCGGAAGGAATCGGCGGGAATGGCCAGCAGGGTCGCCCCGGTCAGCACCCGGGCGGTCATGATGTAGCGCCCCGGTCCGAACATGGCGGCGTCGCCCAGCACGGTGGCGCGCCGCGCCACCTCGACCACGCTCTTCTTGCCGTCCACGCCGAGCGACAGCTCCACATGGCCGTCCAGCACCACGTAGAAACGGCTGACCACCTCGCCTTCCCGGTAGAGCAGGTGCTCGTGCCCCAGGACCAGCAATTCGGCGCCGTCGAGAAGCTCGCGCACGTCCTTCTCGGCCAGGCCGGTGAACAGCGGCGCGAATTGCAGTTGCAGCAGCACCTCGCGGTCGAGCACCTGCGTCATGAATGGGTTCCCCATGTGACTCTGGTCAATCGGAGCGCACCGTACGCCGAAGCGCCGCCCCGTTCCAGCCCCTAAATGCCCCGCCTCTTGCCCGATGGCGGCGGGACCGCTAAGTATGCACTCGAGGGACATTCACATCCGGACATCATGACAGACAGCGCCAACCTTCCCATCGGCATCTTCGACTCGGGCGTCGGGGGGCTGACCGTGCTGAAGGCGGTGCGCGAACGCCTGCCCGGCGAATCGCTGATCTATCTGGGCGACACGGCCCGCCTGCCCTACGGCACCAAGAGCGCCCAGACCGTGGCGGCCTATGCCCTGGAAGCCACCCGCCGCCTGGTGTCCTACGGCATCAAGGCGCTGCTGGTGGCCGACAACACCTCGTCGGCCCATGCGCTGGACGCGCTGCGCGCCGCCTTTCCCGGCCTGCCGGTGATCGGCGTGGTCGAGCCGGGCGCGGCGGCCGCGGCCGCCGCCTCGGCACGGGGGCGCATCGTGGTCATCGCCACGGAAAGCGCCGTGCAGGCCGGGTCCTATCCCCGCGCCATCCTGCATTCGCGGCCCAACGCCCAGGTGACGCAACTGCCCTGTCCGCTGTTCGTCTCCATGGTCGAGGAAGGGCTGGTGGACGGCCCCATCGCCGAGCAGATCGCCCGCCACTACCTGGACCCGCTGTTTTCCGGTCCCGATGCCGCCGATTGCCTGCTGCTGGGCTGCACCCACTTTCCCGCCCTGGCGCCCCTGTTCCGCCGCCTGCTGGGGCGCGAGGTGGCGGTGGTGGATTCCGCCTCGACCACCGCCATGGTGCTGGAAGACCTGCTGTCGCTCCGCAACCTGAAAAGCGAGGGCGGCGAGGTCCGTATCCGCTATCTGGCCACCGACGCGCCCGAGCGCTTCGCCCGGGTGTCGAAGGTCTTCGTTCCCTGGGCGATCGGGGAAGCCGAGGTCGAGGCCATCGACCTGGGATAGAGCCCGCCTTTTTCCGATTTCGTCACCCCCGGGCCTGACCCGGGGGTCCACACGGCATGGATGGCCGGGTCAAGCCCGGCCATGACGGAAATGCGCCGCCAATCAGCCCCCGGCCACCTTCAGGGCGGCGCGGGCCTGGGCCAGACGGGCGTAGAGATCGTGGCAGAAGGCGGCCACCTCGGGGATCTTCTCCCAGCCGATAGGCAGTTCTTCGGACAGGTCGTGCAGGTCCATCTTGGCCTGGGTCGCCTGGGCGTTCAGCTTCTTGACCTCGGCCTTGAGGGCTTCGACGTCGCTCATGATGGAAAAACTCCGGTCAGAGGGGCGTGGCGGCAGGCCGAGTGTAGCCTTGCCCCACCCGCCCCATCAACCGGCGAGGCGGAAGGTCTGCCCTGCGTCGACGGGACGGGCGATCCGCGCCTTCGGCGTCCTCTCCACCTCGACCGCCTCGATGCGGGTGCGGAAGCACGACAGACACCACAGAACCGGAGCGAGCACCCTTTCCCGCACCACGGAATGCCGGGTCCGGCGTCCACAATGGGGGCAGTGGCAGAATTCGTCCTGGGTCGGGATCATGATGGTCCGGTCGTCCTTGTTTCGGTGCTCTTGTCTAGGATCACGGGCCTTCGCGCTCAAGCGAAGGTTCCGTGACACCAGGGAGTTGAACAGCCGATTGTGGCGACCGTGTGACGGGGTTTGGTTATTGCGGCGGCATGCGCACCGCGCCGTCCAGGCGGATGGCGCTGCCGTTCAGCATGGGGTTGTCGCAGATGGCCAGCACCATCTTGGCGAATTCCTCGGGCCGACCCAGGCGGTGGGGGAACAGGGTCGAGGCCACCAGCCCCTCCATCACCTCGTCGGGCATGCCGGCCAGCATGGGGGTCTCCATGTAGCCGGGCGCCACCGCCATCACCCGGATGCCCAGCGGCGCGAATTCACGGGCGGCGGGCAGCGACAGGGCGGCGACCCCGCCCTTGGAGGAGGCATAGGCGCACTGGCCCACCTGCCCATCCCAGGCGGCGATGGAGGCGGTGTTGACGATCACCCCCCTCTCACCACCGTCCAGCGGGTCGAGGGCGGCCATCTCGGCGGCGGCCAGGCGCATGACGTTGAAGGTGCCGATCAGGTTGACCTGAATGACGCGGGCATAGGTTTCCAGCGGCATGGGGCCCTTGCGCCCCACCACCTTGCCCGGCGTCACCACGCCGGCGCAGCTGACCGCGATGCGGGCCGGGCCATGGGCCGCCCGCGCATGGGCCAGGGCGGCCAGGGTCGAGGCCTCGTCGGTGACGTCGCATTGGGCGAACACCCCGCCGATCTCACGCGCCGTCGCTTCGGCATTGGCGGCGTTGATGTCGAACACCGCGACCTTGGCCCCGGCCTTGGCCAGGGCGCGCGCCGTGGCCTGTCCGAGGCCAGAGCCGCCGCCGGTGACGATGGCGGCCAATCCGTTGACGTTCATGGTCGTTCCCCTATCAGAAGGTGAGGTCGCCGCCGGCCGGAATCGCGTCGAAATGGGCCAGCACCTGGGCCTGCGTCCCCGCCGGATTCCAGGCGGGCGTGTTGTCGCGGTCGATCAGCAGGGCGCGGACGCCCTCGACGAAATCGTGGGCCGGGGCCAGCGACAGGGCCAGGCGGAACTCCATGCGCATGCATTCGTCGAAGGAGAGCGACTTGCCGCGCCGGATCATCTCGAAGCTGACCGCCACCAGATGGGGCGACTTGGCCCGCAAGGTGGCCAGGGTCTCGGCGGCGAAGGGATCGCTTTCGGCTTCCAGGGCGGCGATCACCTCGGCCAGGGTGTTATGGCCGAAGCAGCGGTCGATCAGCTCGCGCTTGGAATCGATGGCGGCCGGGCCGGGATCACAGGCGAAGCCGTCCAGCGTCGCCTTGACCTCGGCGGCGTCGCGGGCCTCGGACAGCGCCTCGACCAGGGCGGGCATGCGGGCGCTGTCCACGTAATGGGTGGCGACGCCCACATGCAGGGTGTCGGCGGCCTTGAGCCTTACGCCCGTCAGGCCGAGATACATGCCGATGGCGCCCGGAAGACGCGGCAGGAAATACGAGCCGCCCACGTCGGGAAAGAAGCCGATGCCGGTTTCCGGCATGGCGAACAGGGTGCGCTCGGTGGCGATTCGGTAATCCCCGTGCACCGAAACGCCCACGCCGCCGCCCATGACGATGCCGTCGATCAGCGCCACATAGGGCTTGGGGCTGGTGTGGATACGCCGATTCAGGCGGTATTCGTCGCGGTAGAAGGCGGTGACGTAATCCAGCTCGCCCGCCTTGCAGGCCTCGTACAGCTGCTTGATGTCGCCGCCGGCGCAGAACGCCTTCTCGCCCGCGCCCTCGATGGTGACGCAGGCGACATCCGGATCGGCGGCCCAGGCGTCGAGCGTGGGATGCATGGCGTGCACCTGATCGAGCGTCAGGGCATTCAGCGCCTTGGGCCGGTCGAGGATGATACGGCCGAGCTTGCCGGTCCGGTCGAAATGGATTTCAGCGGTCATTACAGATTGGCCTTCCACATCTCGGCGTAGGAATCGCGCAGCACGTTCTTTTGCACCTTGCCCATGGCGTTGCGCGGCAGTTCGCTCACCACCACCGCCTGCTTGGGCACCTTGTAATTGGCGAGGCGGCCCTTCAGCGACTCGATCACCCCTTCGCCCGTCAGCGCCGCGCCCTTCTCCGCCACCACGATGGCCAGCCCGGCCTCGCCGAAATCCGGGTGCGGCATGCCGACCACGGCGGATTCCACCACGCCCGGCAGACGGTCGATGAAGTCCTCCACCTCCTTGGGGTAGACGTTGTAGCCGCCCGAGATGATCAGATCCTTGGCGCGCCCGACGATGGAGACGTAGCCGCGCTCGTCGATGACGCCGACGTCGCCCGACTTGAAGAAGCCGTCTGGGGTGAACTCGGCCTTGGTCTTCTCGGGCATGTTCCAGTAGCCCTTGAAGATGTTGGGGCCCTTGACCTCGATGATGCCCACCTCGCCCTGGGGCAGCACCTGGCCTTCCTCAGCCGTAATGCGCAATTCCACGTCGGGAAGGGGAAAGCCCACGGTGCCCGCCCGCCGGTCGCCGTCCAAGGGATTGGAGGTGAACATGCCGCCCTCGGTCATGCCGTAGCGTTCCAGGATGGTGAAGCCGGTCTTGTCCTTGAAGGCATTGAAGGTCTCTTCCAACAGCGGCGCCGAGCCCGAGATGAACAGCCGCATGTGGGAGCAGGCCGCCGGGGTCAGGTTGGGGCTGGCGAGGAAGCGGGTGTAGAAGGTGGGAACCCCCATGAACACCGTGGCGCGCGCGAGCAGACCGATGGCCTGCTCGGCGTCGAACTTGGGGCAGAAGATCATCGGGCTGCCGTTCAGCAGCACGCAGTTGATGGCCACGAACAGCCCGTGGGTGTGGAAGATGGGCAGGCAGTGCAGCAGCACGTCGTCGGGCTTGAAACCCCACAGTTTGTGCAGCGTCAGCGCGTTGGAGGCCAGATTGGTGTGGCTCATCATGGCGCCCTTGGGCCGCCCGGTGGTGCCCGAGGAATAGAGGATGGCGGCCATGTCGTCGCCGCCCCGCGCCACGGTGGCGAAGGTCTCCGCCAGCCCCTTGGCCCGCCCGGGCAGGGTGCCGTCGCCGCCCGTCCCCAGCGTCATCACGCAGGTCCTGATCCCCGCCTTGGCGGCCAGGCCCTCCAGCTCGACCAGGCGGTGGGGCTGGCACACCACGGCGGCAGGCGCCGCGTCGGACAGGAAGTATTCCAGCTCGCCGGCCTGATAGGCGGTGTTCAAGGGCAGCAGCACGGCGCCGGCCCGCACGCAGGCGAGATACAGCACCACCGCCTCGGCCGACTTGTCCACCTGCACCGCCACCCGGTCGCCGGGCTTGACGCCCGCATCCACCAAAGCGTGGGCGTAGCGGGCGCTCATGGCCTCGAGATCGCCGTAGCTGACAGTCAGCCCGCCCTGGCTTCCCGAGGCAGGAACCTCGATGAAGGTGCGCGACCGGTCGGCGGGAAAGCGCGAGCGGAACAGCTCGAACAGATTGTCGGTCATATGGGCGCACCCCTTTGTCATCGAACCCGGATTACGCCGATACCATACGGTCGTCCTGGGCGCCACAGTTTTGTATCCAAGAGATGCACTTCATGGATACAAGCCTAGGTCATGATGGACACGAATTCCGCAAAGATGTCGGCCTGGATGGTGACGTGCTTGCGCATCACCGCCTGGGCGCGGTCGGGATCAGCCGCCTGGATGGCCGCCACCACCTCGGCATGTTCGGAAAGCGAGCCGTCGACGCGGCCGGGATGGTTCAGCTGGTAGCGGCGATAGGGGGCGAGACGGGCGAACAGCGAACGCGCCATCTCCTTCAAGACCTCGTTATGGCTGCCGTCGTAGATGGCGTCGTGAAAGGCGCGGTTGACGGCGTAATAGCCGTCCAGGTCGCGGGCCCGGCACAGGGAATCCGCCTCGTCCACCATGGCGGAAAGCCTGGACTTCTCGTCGGGCGACATGCGCCGCGCGGCATAGCGGGCGCACAGGCCCTCCACGTCGCTCATCACCTCGAACATCTGCACCATGCGGTGCAGGTCGAGGGGCGCCACCACCGCGCCCTGGCGCGGCTTCTTCACCACCAGGCCGGAATAGACCAGCTGCAGGATGGCTTCGCGCACCGGGGTGCGCGACAGGCCGAAGCGCGCCGCCAGGCTTTCCTCGTCCAGGCGGGTGCCGGGGCGCAGCAATCCGGTGAAAATCTCCTTCTCGATCACCTGCCGGATCTCGTCCGCCCGGGTCGCCGGCTTCTTCTGCTCGCTCATCGGGCCTCCAGAACCCCTGTCATGGCGGAAAGGAGTATACATCTACCGGTACGGCTGTCTAAGGCCAATCCGTATCTCGGACACAAAAACTGCGTATCACGTATACAAGAGATGGACCCGTCGCATCCCTTGTGATAATTCCTACCCATCGGGTCCGTTGAACGGTACCCTCGTCGGCAACAACCGGGACGACAGATCCCGGCCTTGGGAAGCGAAGCGCATGGATTTCGGACTGACCCCGGACCAGGAGGCTTTTCGGCAGGCGGCCCACGATTTCGCCGAGGGCGAGATGGCGCCCCACGCCGCCCATTGGGACGAGGAAGGCCTGTTCCCGGAGGACGCCCTGCGCAAGGCCGCCGAACTGGGCTTCGCCGGCATCTACGTGAAGGAGGACGTGGGCGGTTCGGCGCTGTCGCGCCTGGACGCCGCCCTGATCTTCGAGGAGCTGGCGAGCGCCTGCCCCTCCACCGCCGCCTACATCTCCATCCACAACATGGCGTCGTGGATGATCGACAGCTTCGGCAACGACGAGCAGCGCCGCAAATGGCTGCCCGATTTGTGCGCCATGCGCAAGTTCGCCTCCTATTGCCTGACCGAGCCCAATGCCGGCTCCGACGCCGCCTCGCTTCGCACCAAGGCCGAGCGCGACGGCGACCATTATGTGCTGAACGGCGCGAAGGCCTTCATCTCGGGCGGCGGACGCTCGGACGTCTATGTGGTGATGGTGCGCACCGGCGGCCCCGGCCCCAAGGGCATCTCCTGCCTGGTGGTGGAGGCGGGCACCAAGGGCCTGTCCTTCGGCAAGCAGGAAAAGAAGCTGGGCTGGAAGACCCAGCCCACCGCTAGCGTCATCTTCGAGGATTGCCGCGTTCCCATAGCCAACCGCATCGGCGAGGAAGGCGACGGCTTCAAGATCGCCATGAAGGGCCTGGACGGCGGGCGCATCAATATCGGCGCCTGTAGCTTGGGCGGCGCGCGCCGCTGCCTGGAACACGCCATCGAATACACCGGCCAGCGCCAGCAGTTCGGACAGGCCATCAGCGCCTTCCAGGCCACCCAGTTCAAGCTGGCCGACATGGCCACCGAGCTGGAGGCGGCGCGACTGATGATCCACCGCGCCGCCCATTCCCTGGACGCCAAATCGCCCCAGGCCACGGTGCAATGCGCCATGGCCAAAAGGCTGGCCACCGACATCGGCTTTCAGGTTGTGGATGCGGCGCTGCAACTGCACGGCGGCTACGGCTACATCAAGGAATATCCCATCGAGCGCTATTTCCGCGATCTGCGCGTCCACCAGATCCTGGAAGGCAGCAACGAGATCATGCGGGTGATCATCGGCCGGGCGCTGACGGGGTAGCCGCAAATTGGACGTCATGGCCGGGCTTGACCCGGCCATCCATGGACCCTCGGATCAAGTCCGAGGGTGACGGAAAAAAGGAAAGGGAGAGCACACATGGCGAGCATCGGGTTCATCGGTCTGGGCAACATGGGTGCGCCGATGATGCGCAACCTGATCAAGGCCGGGCACAAGGTCGCCGCCTTCGATCTGTCCGAGGCGGCCCTGAAAGCCGCCGCCGAGGCGGGCGCCACCGCCTGCGCCAAGGCCGCCGACGCCGCCAAGGGCGCGGAAGTCGTCGTCTCCATGCTGCCCGCCGGGGCCCATGTGAAGTCGGTGATGCTGGGCGAGGCCGGGCTGTTCGCAGCCGCGCCCAAGGGCTGCCTGTTCATCGATTCGTCGACTATCGACGTGGCCACCGCGCGCCTTTTGTCCGACGAGGCTGCCAAAGCCGGACACGCCCTGATCGACGCCCCCGTCTCGGGCGGCGTCGGCGGGGCCGAGGCCGGAACGCTGACCTTCATGGTGGGCGGAACTGAGCCCGCCTTCGCCCGCGCCGAGCCCTTCCTGGCCGCCATGGGCAAGACCATCGTCCATGCCGGCGGCCCCGGCAACGGCCAGGCGGCCAAGATCTGCAACAACATGCTGCTGGGCATTTCCATGATCGGCACCTGCGAAGCCTTCGCCCTGGCCGAGAAGCTGGGTCTGGACGCCCAGAAGCTGTTCGACATCTCGTCCAAGTCGTCGGGGCAGAACTGGTCCATGACCTCTTACTGCCCGGTGCCCGGCCCGGTCCCGGCGTCGCCGGCCAACCGTGACTACAAGGCGGGCTTCGCGGCGGCCATGATGCTGAAGGACCTGAAGCTGGCGGTGGAAGCGGCGCAGGTCGCCGGAGCCTCCATTCCGCTGGGCGCGGAAGCCGCGCAGCTTTACGCCATGATGGCCGGCATGGGCCAGGGCGGCCTGGACTTCTCGGGAATCATTCACATGCTGCGCGGCAAGGCCTGATGGGAGCGAAGCGACAATGCGCGTTGAGCGCGCCGCAGCGTTGCCGGAGCGAAGCGCAGGCAAGAGCGAGGAAAGCCAAGCGAGCGAAGCTCGTGCCGGCGTTTGAGGCAGAGAAAGAGCCCTTGCGTGCCAATTAAAAAAACGTATGCTCGTTTTCACAAATAGGTAAGGCTCCCACTAAGAGGAGTCTCAGGGGTGGTTCGGGGCAGATGCCACAAAGGCACGCCCCGGTTCGGGAGCGATAGACGATGTCCGTATCGGATACACCGGTTCTGGAAGTGCGCGACGTGTCGCTGGCCTTCGGCGGCGTGCGCGCCCTGACCGAGGTCAGTTTCCAGGTCAACAAGGGCGAACTGTTCTCCATCATCGGCCCCAACGGCGCCGGCAAGACCTCCATGCTGAACTGCGTGTCGGGCCGCTACAAGCCGACCGCCGGGCGGGTCTACATGGACGGCCGCGACGTGACGGGGCTTTCGCCCAACGTGCGCGCCACGCTGGGCCTGGGCCGCACCTTCCAGAACCTGGCGCTGTTCGGCCATATGAGCGTGCTCGACAACATCATGGTCGGCCGCCACCACCTGCTGTCCAACAACGCGCTGTCGGGCGCGCTGTACTGGGGCAGCGGGGCGCGCACCGAAGAGCTGGCGCACCGCCGCAAGGTGGAAGACATCATCGACTTCCTGGAGATCGCCCACATCCGCAAGGCGGTGGCGGGAACCCTGCCCTATGGCTTGAGGAAGCGGGTGGAGCTGGCCCGCGCCATGGCGGTGGAACCCAAGGTCATCCTGCTGGACGAGCCCATGGCCGGCATGAACCTCGAGGAAAAGGAGGACATGGCCCGCTACATCGTCGACCTCAACGAGGAATGGGGCATGACGGTGATCATGATCGAGCACGACATGGGCGTGGTCATGGACATTTCCCACCGGGTCATGGTGCTGGAATTCGGCCGCAAGATCGCCGAGGGCCTGCCCGACGAGGTGATGAACAACGAGCGGGTCAAGGTGGCCTATCTCGGCATCGACGAAGACGAGGAAGTGGCGTGATGAGCGAATACCTCGACACCACCATCCACGACACCTTCCCCAAGGCCCTGGCGCACAACGCCAGCCGCTGGCCCGGCGACATCGCCATGCGGGAAAAGGAATTCGGCATCTGGAACGCCTTCACCTGGTCCGACTACCTCAAGCGGGTGAAGGATCTGGCGCTGGGCATGCTGGCCCTGGGGGTGAACCGCGGCGACGTGGTCGCCATCCTGGGCAAGAACCGCCCGGAAAGCCTGTGGGGCGAAGTGGCGGCCCATGCGGTGGGCGCCATGAGTCTGGGCATCTACCATGATTCCATGAACGCCGAGGTGGCCTACCTGCTGTCCTATACCGGCGCGGCCATCGTGCTGGCCGAGGACGAGGAGCAGGTGGACAAGCTGCTGGAAATCTCGGCCGAGGTCCCCACCATCCGCCACATCGTCTATTTCGACCCGCGCGGCATGCGCAAGCACAAGGACCCGCGCCTGATCTCGGCCGAGGACTTGAAGCACAAGGCCCAGGAAGTGGCCGCCGCCAACCCGTCGCGCTTCGACGAGGAAGTGGCCAAGGGCAAGGGCGACGACGTGGCCATCCTGTGCACCACCTCGGGCACCACGTCCAACCCCAAGCTGGCCATGCTGCAGGCAGGTCCCTTCCTGCGCCATTCCACCGCCTACTTGCGCGCCGACCCCAAGTCGGCGGGCGACAATTACGTGTCGGTGCTGCCGCTGCCGTGGATCATGGAGCAGATCTACGCCGTGGCCCAGCCGCTGATCTGCCGCAACATCGTCAACTTCGTCGAGGAACCCGAGACGATGATGGCCGACATGCGGGAAATCGGCCCCAATTTCGTCCTGCTGGCGCCGCGCATGTGGGAGGGCATCGCCGCCGACGTGCGCGCCCGCATGATGGATTCCACCCCCTTCAAGCAGTGGATGTTCAATCTGGGCATGCGGCTCGGCATGAAGGCCCTGGACCAGGGCAAGCGCTCCAAGCTGGCCGACTGGATCCTGTTCGACGCGCTGAAGGACCGCATCGGCTTCTCGTTCCTGAAGTCGGCCGCCACCGGCGGGGCGGCTTTGGGCCCCGACACCTTCCGCTTCTTCCTGGCCATGGGCGTGCCGCTGCGCCAGATCTACGGCCAGACCGAGCTGGCCGGCGCCTATACCGTGCACCGGGCGGGCGACATCGACTTCGATTCGGTGGGCATCCCCTTCGACGACGCGAACTTGCGCATCGACAATCCCGACGTCAACGGGGTGGGCGAGATCGTGGCGACCACCGACGGCATGTTCACCGGCTATTTCCGCAATCCCGAAGCCTCTACCGCCGACATCGTCGACGGCAATTGGCTGAAGACCGGCGACGCAGGCTACATCAAGAAGGAAAACGGCCATCTGGTGGTCATCGACCGCATCAAGGATTTGGCCACCACGTCCCATGGCGTGCGCTTCTCGCCCCAGTTCATCGAGAACAAGCTGAAGTTCTCGCCCTTCATCGCCGAGGCGGTGATCCTGGGCGACACCAAGCCCTATCTCTCGGCGCTGATCTGCATCCGCTTCTCCATCGTGTCGAAATGGGCGGAATCCAAGGGCATCTCGTTCACCAACTACACCAACCTGTCGGCCCAAGCCGCGGTCTACGACCTGCTGCAGGCCGAGGTGGAGAAGGTCAACGCCACCCTGCCCGAGCCCCAGCGCATCCGTAAGTTCCTGCTGCTCTACAAGGAGCTGGACGCCGACGACGGCGAGTTGACCCGCACCCGCAAGGTGCGCCGCGGCGTCATCAACGAGAAGTACGGCGACATCATCGATTCCATGTACGCCGACCGCCAGATGGTGCCGGTGGACGCGGTGATCACCTTCCAGGACGGCACCACCACCAGGGTCAAGACCGAGCTGAAGGTCGTCACCTTGCTGCCGCCCCCCGCCCAACAGCTGGCCGCGGAATAGGAGAACGCATCATGGGTTCCTCGCTGTTTCTCCAACTCCTGGTCAACGGGCTGATCGTCGGCACGCTGTATGGCGTGGTCGCCATGTGCTTCGTGCTGATCTACAAGTCGACCCAGGTGGTCAACTTCGCCCAGGGCGAATTCCTGCTGATCGGCGCCTGGACCTGCTGGTGGCTGGTCACCAGCATGGCCCTGCCGTTCTACGTCGCCTTCCCCATGACCTTCCTGTTCATGCTGGTCTTCGGCATCGCGCTGCAGATGATCGTGCTGCGCCCCCTGATCGGCGAGCCGGTGATCAGCGTGATCATGGTGACCATCGGTCTGTCCATCTTCTTCCAGGCGGTGATGAAGTCCATCTTCGGCGTGTGGGCCCAGCCCTTCCCCGAGATCTTCCCGGTGAAGTCGGTGGACATCCTGGGCCTGTCGGTGCAGCCCGCCTATCTGATGAGCCTGGTGGTCTCCGTCGTCATCATGGGCGCCTTCGCCTGGTTCTTTAAGTACTCGCGCATGGGCCTCGCCATGCGGGCCACCGCCTTCAACCAGCAGGTGGCGCAAAGCCTCGGCATCTCGGTCAAGGCGGTGTTCGCCACCGCCTGGGCCATCTCGGCCATGGTCTCGGCCCTGGCCGGCGTGGTGGTCGGCATGGTCAACGGCGTGTCCTCGGCGCTGTCCTTCTTCGGCATCAAGGTCTTCCCGGCGGTGATCGTCGGCGGCCTGGATTCCATCGTCGGCGCGGTGCTGGGCGGCCTGATCATCGGCGTGCTGGAGAACCTGGCGGAATACACCGACAGCCAGTTCCTGCACGTGGGCAACCTTTACACCGTCGCGCCGTTCTACGTGCTGGTCATCATCCTGATGATCAAGCCCTACGGCCTGTTCGGCACCAAGACCATCGAGAGGGTGTAAGGTCATGATCTCGTCCAGCCTCATTCCCTGCGGCCAGTTCAAGACCACCTACGCGGCCGACACCACCATCTTCCTCACGCCCGCGTCTAGGAACTGGTGCATCGCCGGCATCACCCTCGCGGCGGCCGCCCCCCTGGTGTTCAGCAACTACCTGCTGGCCCTGATGATCCAGATCGGCTTCTACGGCATCGCCGCCTTGGGCCTCAACATCCTGGTGGGCTGCACCGGGCAGATTTCGCTGGGTCACGCCGCCTTCTTCGGCTTCGGCGCCTTCGCCTCGGCCTGGCTGAACAACAGCTTCGGCGTGCCGGTGCTGCTGGCCATTCCGCTGGCCGGCGTGATGACCACGCTGCTGGGCCTGCTGTTCGGCATTCCCGCCGGCCGCCTGAAGGGCCTTTACCTCGCCATCGCCACCTTTGCGTCCCAGTTCATCCTGGAAGACTTCTTCGCCCGGGCCAACTGGTTCACCGGCGGGTCGAGCGGCGCCATGGCCAATCCCATCAACCTGTTCGGCTACGAGGTGGGCGGCGACAAGGGCTTCTTCTACGTGGTGCTGGCCTTCACGGTGGTGATGTACCTGTTGGGCACCAACCTGCTGCGCACCCGCGACGGCCGCGCCTTCGTGGCGGTGCGCGACCACTACCTGTCGGCCGAGGTGATGGGCATCAACCTCACCAAGTACCGTATCCTGTCGTTCGGCATCTCGTCGTTCTATGCCGGCGTCGGCGGCGCGCTGTACGGCCACTATCTCGGCTACGTCTCGGCCGAGGGCTTCACCATCCTGCTGTCGATCCAGTTCCTCGGCATGATCATCATCGGCGGCATGGGCTCGGTGATGGGCACCCTGATGGGCACCGCCTTCATGGTGCTGCTGCCCGAAGCCACCGAGGCCGCCGTCAGCACGGTCAAGCACTTCGCCGGCGACATCCCGGCGCTGACCAACGCGCTGGCCTACATCAAGGAGGCCACCATCGGCCTGGCCATCGTGCTGTTCCTGATCTTCGAGCCCGATGGTCTGGTTCACCGCTGGCGTCTGATCAAATCTTATTGGAAGCTGTATCCGTTCTCGTACTGACCAAGAAAAACAACAACACAAAAAACCGTTGTCTCGATTTCATGGGAGGAATCACACGATGAAGCATACCCTGTTCGCCGGAACCGCTGTCGCCGCCCTGCTGTCCGCCGGAGCGGCCATGGCCGCCGACGGCATCCTGGTCGGCCACATCGCCGACATCACCGGCGCCACCTCGGCGGTGGGCAAGCCCTACGGCCAGGGCATCGCCGACGCCATGAACTACATCAACGCCAATGGCGGCGTGGCGGGCCAGAAGATCATCTTCGAGACCGTGGACTACGCCTATGAAGTGCCGCGCGCCATGGCGGCCTACAAGAAGCTGACCGGCTCGACCAAGGCCACCGCCATCCAGGGCTGGGGCACCGGCGACACCGAAGCGCTGGTGAGCAGCGTGGCCAAGGACGAGATCCCCTATTTCTCGGCCTCCTATTCCGGCCACCTGACCGACCCGCAGGGCAAGACCTCGGTGAAGGGCGCGCCCTACAACTTCTTCTACGGCCCCTCCTATTCCGACGCCTGCCGCGGTCTGGTCCAGTGGGCGCACGAGGATTGGAAGAAGAAGGGCGGTTCGGGCAAGCCCAAGTTCGTCCACATGGGCGACAACCACCCCTATCCCAACGCCCCCAAGATGGCCTGCGGCGCCTACGCCAAGGAGCTGGGCTTCGAGATCGGCAACGAGATCCAGTATTCGCTCAAGCCCGGCGACTTCAAGGCCCAGTGCCTGTCGTTGAAGGAATCCGGCGCCCATTACGCCTATCTGGGCAACACCTCGGGCTCGACCATCTCGCTGCTGAAGTCGTGCGAGACGGTGGGCGTCACCACCCAGTTCCTGGCCAACATCTGGGGCACCGACGAGGGCTCGCTCAAGGCCACCGGCGAAGCCGCCGACAAGCTGGTCTGGGTGGTAGGCGCCTCGACCTGGACCGACGACACCCCCGGCATGAAGCTGGTGAAGGAGATTTCCAAGATCTCCGACCCCACCGGCGCCGAGGCCCGCCCGGTCCACTACATCCGCGCCATCTGCTCGGTCTACTACATGAAGGAAGCCATGGAAGCCGCCGCCAAGGCCGGCGGCATCACCGGCCCCGCCATCAAGAAGGCCATGGAGAGCCATGCCAAGGACTGGGTCCCGGCCGGACTTGAAGGCGTCTGCCTGCCGTCCACCTGGACCGCCGACGACCATCGCGGCACCACCACGGTCAAGGTCTACCAGGCCTCGACCAAGGGCGGCACCATCGGCATGAAGCAGGTCTATACCGCCGACATTCCGCGCCGCAAGGAATGGCTGGGCTGGTAACAAGGCTTGCGGGCGGGACGCCCGCGCTCCGAGACACGATCGTTTTGAGGAGCGCGGGTGTCCCGCCCGCCCATTTTGGGACAGGACGCGACCATGGCTGAACCGGCACTGAAGCTTGCCCCCGAGGAAATCCTCCTCTCGGTGAATAACATCGAGGTGGTCTACGACGACGTCATCCTGGTCTTGAGGGGCGTCAGCCTGGACGTGCCCAAGGGCAAGATCGTCACCCTGCTGGGCCCCAACGGCGCCGGCAAGTCCACGACGCTGAAGGCCATCTCGGGCCTTCTCGGCACCGAGGACGGCGAGGTGACGCGGGGCAACATCACCTTCATGGGCGAGGAGATCGCCAACCGCGCGCCGGAAGAGATCGTGCGGCGCGGCATCTTCCAGGTAATGGAGGGCCGCCGCATCATCGAGGACATGACCGTCATCGAGAACCTGCGCCTGGGCGCCTTCACCCGCAAGGACGGCGGCGCGGCCGTGCGTGACGACATCGAGAAGGTCTTCCACTATTTCCCCCGCCTCAAGGAACGCACCGGCCTGGCCGGCTACCTGTCGGGCGGCGAGCAGCAGATGCTGGCCATCGGCCGCGCCATGATGGCCCGGCCCAAGATGATCCTGCTGGACGAGCCCTCCATGGGCCTGTCGCCGCTGCTGGTGAAAGAGGTGTTCGGCATCATCGAGACCCTGTGCGCCGAGACCGGCATCACCATGTTGCTGGTGGAGCAGAACGCCCGCATGGCGCTGAAGATCGCCCAGTTCGGCTACATCATGGAATCGGGCAAGATCGTGCTGGATGGGCCGAAGGACGACCTGGTCAACAACGAGGACGTCAAGGAGTTCTACCTGGGCGGCGACAAGGAGCGGAAATCGTTCAAGAACCTCAAGTCCTACAAGCGCAGGAAGCGCTGGCTGTAGGCCCGCCTTCCCGTCATGCCCGGACGTGGTCCGGGCATCCATGGATCGCCGGGTCAAGCCCGGCGATGACGATCTCGAGTGTGGATGCCATAATGACCGAATTCTACGATTCCCTGGAAACCCGCTCGAACGACGAGCGCGAGGCCGCCCATTTCGAGGCCCTGCCCGCCCAGATCGCCCTGGCCAAGGCCGATTCGCCCGCCTTTGCCCGACTGCTGGCCGACATCGACCCGGCCTCGGTCACCGGCCGCGCCGCCCTGGCCAAGCTGCCGGTCACCCGCAAGTCCGAGCTGATCGACGCCCAGCAGGCCGATCCGCCCTTCGCCTCGCTGATTGCCACGCCCAAGTCGGAACTGCGCCGCGTCTTCGCCTCGCCCGGCCCCATCTACGACCCCGAGGGCTGGGACAACGACTGGTGGCGCATCGCCCGCGCCCTTTATGCCGCGGGCTTTCGCCACGGCGATTTGATGCACAATTGCTTCTCGTACCACTTCACCCCCGGCGGCGTGATGTTCGAGAC
Source organism: Magnetospirillum sp. XM-1 (assembly GCF_001511835.1). Classification (NCBI taxonomy): domain Bacteria; kingdom Pseudomonadati; phylum Pseudomonadota; class Alphaproteobacteria; order Rhodospirillales; family Rhodospirillaceae; genus Magnetospirillum; species Magnetospirillum sp. XM-1. Next base: position 1,676,509 of record NZ_LN997848.1, on the reverse strand, counting down.
GGGCGCGCATGCGCTGGGCTGCCCGGTGTTCCCGGCCGGAATCGGCAACACCGACCAGCAGGCCAAGGCCATCGCCGATTTGAAGCCCCAGGGCTATGGCGGCACGCCCTCGTTCCTGAAGATCATCCTGGAGCGGGCCGAGGAGATGGGTCTCGACCACTCGTCGCTGACCAAGGCCTGCGTCTCGGGCGAGGCGCTGCTGCCGCCGCTTCGCCAGTCCTTGAAGGATTTGGGCGTCGACGTGACCCAATGCTACGCCACCGCCGATCTGGGCCTGATCGCCTACGAGACCCGGGCCCGCGAGGGCCTGGTGGTGGACGAGGGCGTCATCGTCGAGATCGTGCGTCCCGGCACCGGCGATCCGGTGGCCGAGGGCGAGGTCGGCGAGGTGGTGGTTACCACCTTCAACCAGGATTACCCCCTGATCCGCTTCGCCACCGGCGACCTGTCTGCCATCCTGACCGGTCAGTCGCCCTGCGGCCGCACCAATATGCGCCTCAAGGGCTGGATGGGCCGCGCCGACCAGACCACCAAGATCAAGGGCATGTTCGTCCATCCCCGCCAGATCGCCGAGGTGGCCAAGCGCCACCCGGACGTCATCCGCGCCCGTCTGGTGGTGGAAAAGGACGGCGAGAACGACCGCCTGACCCTCACCGTCGAGACCAGCGCCACCGGCCTGGACGCGGCGCTGAAGGATTCCTTCCAGTCGCTGTGCAAGCTGAAGACGGAGGTGGCCTTCGTCGCCCCCGGAACCTTGCCCAACGACGGCATCGTCATCCAAGACAAGCGAGTTTGATCATGACCCTCACGCCGGAACTCGATCCCTTCAAGCTGGCCAAGGCCCTTTCGGGCAAACACCTGATCGGCGGCAAGTTCGTCGCCGCCGGAAGCGGCGAGGTCTTCGAGGTGGACAATCCCGCCACCGGCGAGATCATCGGCACCGCCGCCTTCGGCACCAAGGAGGACGTGGACACCGCCGTCATCTCCGCCAAGGCCGCCCAGAAGGAATGGGCCAAGCTGCCCGCCCGCCAGCGCGGCAAGCTGGTGGCCGAGTGCGGCCGGGTGCTGGCCAACCACGTGGAGGAACTGGGCCGTCTGGTGGCGCTCGAGACCGGCAAGGCGCTGCGCACCGAAAGCCGGGTCGAGGCCGGCGTGCTGGCCGACATGTTCACCTTCTTCGGCGGGCTGGGGTCCGAGCTCAAGGGCGAGACCATCCCCTTCAACCCCGACATGCTGACCGTCACGGTGCGGGAACCCGTGGGCGTGGTGGCCTGCATCATTCCCTGGAACGTGCCGCTGCTGCTGATGGCCATGAAGGCCGCCGCCGCTTTGGTTGCCGGCAACGCCGTCATCGTCAAGTCGGCCGAGGAAGCGCCGCTGACCGTGCTGCGCGTCGCCGAGATCATGAACACCGTGCTGCCCCACGGCCTGTTCAACATGCTGTCGGGCTTCGGGCCCGAATGCGGCGCGCCGCTGGTGGAACACAAGGACGTCAAGAAGGTGAGCTTCACCGGCTCGGTGGAGACCGGGCGCATCGTCTACCGCGCGGCGGCCGAAAAGCTGATCCCCGTGACGCTGGAGCTGGGCGGCAAGAGCCCGATGATCGTCTGCGCCGACGCCGACATGGACCAGGCCGTCGCCGGCGCGCTGGCCGGCATGCGCTTCACCCGCCAGGGCCAGAGCTGCACCGCCAGCTCGCGCCTGTTCGTGCACGAGAGCATCCACGACGAGTTCGTCGCCCGCGTGAAGGCCAAGGTCGACGCCATGGTGATGGGCGATCCCCTGGACGAGAAGACCGACATCGGCACCATCGTCTCCGACGGCCAGCTGGAGCGGGTCAGGAGCTATATCAAGATCGGCGAGGAGACCAAGGGCGCCACCAAGCATGTGTGCTCCGCCATGCCCACCGATCCCAAGCTGAAGAAGGGCCGCTTCGTCCAGCCGGTGATCTTCACCGGCATGAAGAACTCGGACCGCCTCTGTCAGGAGGAAATCTTCGGACCCGTCTGCGCCGTCATCAAGTGGAGCGACTACGAAGAGGTCATCGCCCAGGCCAACGATTCCGAATACGGCCTGGCCGCCTCCATCTGGACCCGCGACATCAAGGTCGCCATGGACGCGACACGGCGTCTGGAAGCCGGCTTCGTCCAGGTCAACCAGAACCTGGTCGTCCAGCCGACGCTGTCCTATGGCGGCGTCAAGACCTCAGGCATCGGCAAGGAAGCGTCGCTGGAATCCATGCTGGAGCACTTCACCCACAAGAAGACCATCATCTTCAACATGAAGTGATCCCGCTCTCCATTACACCCCCGGGGCTTAAGCCCGGGGGTGACGCCTGAATGTGAAGGACCCCAACCATGACCACCGATCCCATCGTCATCGTCGGCGCCGCCCGCACCCCCATGGGCGGCTTCCAGGGCGACTTCGCCAGCCTCGCCGCGCCGCAGCTAGGGGCCGTCGCCATCAAGGCGGCGGTCGAGCGTTCGGGCATCGCGCCCGATCAGGTGGACGAGGTGTTCATGGGCTGCGTGCTGCCGGCCGGCGTCGGCCAGGCCCCGGCGCGCCAGGCCAGCCTGGGCGCGGGCCTTCCGCGTTCGGCGGGCTGCACCACCATTTCCAAGGTCTGCGGTTCCGGCATGAAGGCCGCCATGCTGGCCCACGACCTGCTGGTGGCCGGCACCAATAAGGTGATGGTGGCGGGCGGCATGGAAAGCATGTCCAACGCCCCCTATCTGCTGGACAAGGCACGGGGCGGCTATCGCCTGGGCCACGGCAAGGTGCTGGACCACATGTTCCTGGACGGGCTCGAGGACGCCTACGATAGGGGTCGCCTGATGGGCACCTTCGCCGAGGAATGCGCCGCCAGCTACAAGTTCTCGCGCGAGGCCCAGGACGGCTTCGCGCTGGCCTCGCTCTCCCGCGCCCAGAAGGCCATCGCCGGGGGCTCGTTCGCGGCCGAGATCGCCCCCGTCACCGTGGCGGGCCGCAAGGGCGAGACCCTGATCACCATCGACGAGCAGCCGGGCAAGGCCATGCCCGACAAGATCCCGACGCTCAAGCCCGCCTTCGCCAAGGACGGCACGGTGACGGCGGCCAATTCGTCGTCCATCTCCGACGGCGCCGCCGCCCTGGTGATGATGCGGGCGTCGGAAGCCGCCAAACGCGGCCTGAAGCCGCTGGCCACCATCTTAGGGCACACCAACTTCGCCCAGGCGCCCAACCTGTTCACCACCGCCCCGGTGGGCGCCATCAAGGCGCTGCTGGACAAGGTGGGGTGCAAGGCCGGCGACGTGGATCTGTGGGAGATCAACGAGGCCTTCGCCGTGGTCACCATGGCGGCCATGCACGACCTGAAGCTCGACCACGAGCGGGTCAACGTCCATGGCGGCGCCTGCGCTCTCGGCCATCCCATCGGCGCGTCGGGGGCGCGGATCATCGTCACCCTACTGTCGGCCTTAAAGCAGTACGGGATGAAGCGCGGTGTGGCGTCCTTGTGCATCGGCGGCGGCGAGGCCACCGCCATGATGGTGGAGCTGGCCTGACATGATCGACGAGCGTAGCGAGGAGTTGCGGCCAAGGGCCGGCGCGGCTTATGCCGCGAAAGCCAAGGCGACCGGAGGTCGCCGCCCGGCGATTGAGGGGCAAAAATCATGATCCCCACCGAGGAGCAGCAGCTCATCCGCGACATGGCGCGGTCCTTCGCGCGCGAAAAGCTGGCCCCCAACGCCGCCCTGTGGGACCGCGAGCACCTGTTCCCCAAGGACGCCATCGCCGAGATGGGCGAGTTGGGCTTCCTCGGCATGGTGGTGCCGCCCGAATGGGACGGGGCGGGGACCGATTACGTCTCCTACGCCATGGCGGTGATGGAGATCGCCGCGGGCTGCGGGCCCCTGTCGACCATCATGAGCGTCCACAACTCGGTGGGCTGCATGCCCATCCTCTCTTACGGCACCGACGCGCAGAAGGAACAGTTCCTGCGTCCCATGGCGCGGGGCGAGAAGCTGGGCTGCTTCTGCCTGACCGAGCCGGAAGCGGGCTCGGACGCCGCCTCGATCCGCACGAAGGCGCGCAAGGACGGCGATCATTACGTCCTGTCGGGCGCCAAGCAGTTCATCAGCACGGCGAAGAACGGCCAGGTGGCCATCGTCTTCGCGGTGACCGACCCACAAGCGGGCAAGCGCGGCATCTCGGCCTTCGTGGTGCCCACCGACACGCCCGGCTTCACCGTGGTGCGGGTCGAAGACAAGCTGGGCCAGCATCTGTCGGACACCTGCCAGCTGGCCTTCGAGGACATGCGCATCCCGGCGTCGTACCGCCTGGGCGAGGAGGGCGAGGGCCTGAAGATCGCGCTCGCCAACCTGGAAGGCGGGCGCCTGGGCATCGCGGCGCAAAGCGTCGGCATGGCGCGTTCGGCCCTGGACCACGCGCTTGCCTATTCGCGTGAGCGCAAGCAGTTCGGCAAGCCCATCTTCGAGCATCAGGCGGTGGCCTTCCGCCTGGCCGACATGGCCACCCGCGTCGAGGTGGCCGAGCAGATGGTGCTGCACGCCGCCACGCTGCGCGAAGCCGGGCGGCCGTGCCTGAAAGAAGCCTCCATGGCCAAGCTGTTCGCCTCCGAGATGGCCGAACGGGTGTGTTCCGACGCCATCCAGATTCACGGCGGCTACGGCTATCTCGCCGATTTCCCGGTGGAACGCATTTACCGCGACGTCCGGGTCTGTCAGATTTACGAGGGTACCAGCGACATCCAGCGCCTCGTCATCTCCCGCGCGCTGGCGACGGAATAGGTAGGGGAACACCGAAAATGAAAGACATTCTCGTCCACATCGACGACAGCGAGCGCTGCACCGCCCGTCTGGACATCGCCGTCGGGCTGGCCAAGAGCTTCGGAGCCCGACTGACCGGCCTGTTCGCCCGCGTGGAAAGCCATCGCCCCAGCGCCGTCGCCCACAAGGCCAGCGAGCAGCTGGTCCAGGCCCGCGACGCCGCCAAGGAGAAGTTCAATCAGGCCTGCGCCGCCGCCGGAATCACGTCGCGCTGGTGGCAGCTGGCCCATGGCGAGCCCGGCCACGTGGTCAGCGAGACCATGTTCTGCGCCCGCTACGCCGACCTGGTGGTGATGGGCCAGGCAGAGCCCAAGAGCAAGCTGGTGCCCGAGGAGATGGTCGAGCACGTCATCTTGCATTGCGGCCGTCCCGTGCTGGTGATTCCCCATACCGGAATCTTCCCCAGCGTGGGCGAGCGCATCGCCCTGGCCTGGAACGCAGGCAAGGAAGCGGTGCGCGCGCTCAATGACGCCAAGCCGCTGATGGCCAAGGCCAAGTCGGTGACCGTGCTGTCCTTGCGCGGCCCCTCCGACGAGGCCGCCGCCAGCATGGGCGAAGTGCCCCAGGTGGACGTCATCGACCATCTGGCCGCCTGCGGCATCACCGCCGGCGCCGAACGGCTGGCCGGCGAGCATATCGGCAAGATGGACATGCTGCTGTCACGCCTGTGCGACCTGGGCGCCGATCTGGTGGTCATGGGCGCGCACGGCCATTACGGCCTGTCCTTGAAGCGCGGCACCGGCACCCGCTACGTGCTGGCCCACATGACCGTTCCGGTGCTGATGAGCAACTGATGGCGGTCCCCACGCCCAAGGACCCCGACTACCGCGCCAAGGTGGAGGCCAGTTTCGCCCGGCAGGCGTTCCTGGCCACCATCGGGGCCCACATGGCGGATCTCGAGCCGGGGCGCTGCACGCTCGAGATGCCCACCCGCCCCGACCTGTGCCAGCAGCACGGCTTCGTCCATGCCGGCGCCACCACCACGCTGGCCGACACCGCCGCCGGCTATGCCGCCTTTTCCCTGATGCCGGCGGGATCGGCGGTGCTGACCACCGAGTTCAAGGTCAACCTGCTCAGCCCCGCCAGGGGCGAGAAACTGGTCGCCCGCGCCGAGGTCATCAAGCCCGGCCGCACCCTGATCGTGGTGCGTTCCGACGTGTTCGGCATCGAGGGCGGCCGGGAAACCCTGGTGGCGACCATGCTCGCCACCATGATCTGCCTGGCGGATTCATCCGACCCGGCCTGAGTCTAAAGGCGTATCGCACCGCGAGACCCTTCTCCCCCTTGCGGAGAAGGGGTAATCTGCTGTCGATCGCGAGGACCGGCAGTGGGGCGGGAAGATCATTGGGGCTGTGGCTGGATGAGACTTGAGGGACTTGGCCGCCTTTACCAGTTGCTGCAGTTGCTGGCGGTCTCGCTTACGCCAAGCGTGGCCATCTGGTACCTGTGGACCTTCTCGCCGCAGCCGTCGCCCCGCTTCGAAAGCCACTGGTTCCACGAAGTCGCCATCACCGGCGCCACGCTGATCGGCAGCTTCATCACCTATGTCTCCTGGCGTAGCTATCGGGAATCGGGCGAGATTTTTCTGCGCTGGCTCACCGTCGGCTTCCTGGCCTTCACCGTGATCTATGCGCCGCACGGCCTGCTGACCCGCACCGCGCACCACAACATCTGGCTGTTCCTGCTGTTCGGACCGGTATCGCGGCTCGTCATGCTCGGCAGCATGGCGTATGGGCTGGCGCAATACGGCAGGCCGGCGGAAGACGTGGAATCCGTCTCGGCCAGCGGATTCTGGCGGCGCGTCATGATCTGGTGCGCCGTGTCCGTGGCCGGAGTGGCGATCCTGGCCCATTCCCCCATCGCCTCCAGCCCCTGGGTCCGCATGCCCATGGAACTGGCGGCGGCGCTCTTGTGCCTGGGGGGCGTCGCGGTGATGGCGCGGCGGCGGATCGCCTCGCCCCTGATGAAGTTCTATGGCGTGGCCCTGCTGTTGTTCGCCCAGGCGGCGCTGGCCTTCCTGCTGGCCAAGCCCTGGGATCACATGTGGTGGCTGGCCCACGCCATCTTCGCCATCGGCTTCTCGGTGATCGGCTGGGGCGTGATCAGCGCCCTGCTCACCACCAAGTCCTTCGCCTCGGCCTTCAGCCAGGAACAGCTGATGCGCGCGCTGGAGGAGGAAACCAAACGCCTGGACGCCGCCAATCTCGAACTGAAGGCCGAGCGGCAATTGGCCCGCACCACCCTGGACACCCTGCTGGATCATGTCTGCGTCATCGATGAAAGCGGAACGATCCTGGCGGTCAACCAGCGCTGGCGGGAATTCCAGGACGAGAACGGCGGCGGCCGCGACCTGTGCGGGGTCGGAGCCAACTACCTCGACATCTGCGACCGGGCCCACGGCGATTTCAGCGAGGACGCCGACAAGGTCGCCCAGGAAATCCGTTCGGTGCTGCGCGGGGCGACACCCGGCTTCTCCATGGAATACCGGTGTGATTCGAGTGCCCGGCAGCGCTGGTTCCTGATGAATGTGCGGCGGGCGGAATCGGCCAGCGGAATCCGAGTGGTGATCAGCCACCACGACATCTCCGAGCGCAAGGCGGCGGAATCCCATCTGCGGCATCTGGCCATGGTCGACGGGTTGACCGGCATCGCCAACCGCCGGACCTTCAACGAGACCTTGGGCCTGGAATGGCGCCGGGCGGCCCGCTCGGGGACGCCGCTGTCGCTGCTGATGATCGATGTGGACCACTTCAAGGCTTACAACGACCATTACGGCCATCAGGCCGGCGACGAATGCCTGCGGGCGGTGGCCACCGCCCTTGCCGCCACCGCCCGGCGTCCGGGCGATCTGGTGGCCCGCTACGGCGGAGAGGAGTTCGGGGTCGTTCTTCCCGGCAGCACCCTGGCCGAGGCCGAGGCCCTGGCGGAAAAGATGCGGCTGGCCGTGGCGGCGCTTCACCTTCCCCACGCGGCGTCGCAGACGGCGGCCGAGGTCACCATCTCCATCGGCGCGTCCAGCCTGCACCCCGCGCCCCTGTCCGATGCCTCCCAAGGCAAGCCGCTCGACACCGAAAGCCTGATCGCCAACGCCGACACCGCCCTGTACCGGGCGAAGACCGGCGGCCGCAACCGCGTTTCGGCCCAGACCGCCGCCTGAGCCCCCTGGAGAAAGAGTCCATGCCCCAGCCCGACCATATCGTCCGCATTCACCTGCCCGAGGCGAAGGACTACCCCGACGACATCGCCGGCTATTTCGCCAAGTGCGACGAGAAGCTGGGCATGCGGCCCAACGTGCTGCTGGCCTATACGGCGCGGCCCGAGAAGTTCCGCACCTTCACCCGCTTCTACAACCAACTGATGCTGGCCGAGGATTCGGGGCTGTCCAAGCTGGAGCGCGAGATGATCGCCGTGGTCGTCTCCTCGGCCAACCGCTGCTATTACTGCCTGGTGGCCCACGGCCAGGCCATCCGCCAGTTGTCGGGCGACCCGCAGCTGGGCGAGATGATGGTGATGAACTACCGCGTCGCCGAATTGTCGCCCCGCCAGCGGGCCATGCTGGACTACGCCTGGAAGCTGACCGAGACCCCCCACGACATCGCCGAGTCCGACCGGGCGAGCCTGCGCGAGGCGGGCTTTAGCGATGCCGACATCTTCGACATCACCGACACCGTCGGCTTCTTCAATTACACCAACCGCATGGCGCACGGGCTGGACATGATGCCCAATCCCGAATACCACAAGATGGACCGCTGAGATGGCCATGCGGCTCACCGTCGCCGTCCTGGCCCTGCTGGTCTGGGCGGGAGAGGCCCTGGCCGAGCAGGTGCGCCTCACCTTCCTGCACGTCAACGACATCTACGAATACCGCCCGGTCGAAGGCAAGGGCGGGCTGGCCGAGCTGTTGACCGTGCTGGAGCGGGAGAAGGGCCGCAACCCCAACCCGGTCTTCACCTTCGGCGGCGATCTCTTAAGCCCCTCGCTGGCCTCCAACGTCACCAAGGGCTCCCACATGGTGGAGTTCTTCAACGCCCTTTCCCCCGTGGCCGCCGTGCCCGGCAACCACGAATTCGATTTCGGCACCGCCAATTTCACCGCCCAGATCAAGGCCTCCACCTTCCCCTGGGTGGGCTCCAATATCGGCGGCGTCGAGGGCGTGAAGCCCCTGCTGCTACAGGAGATCGGCGGGGTCAAGGTGGGGTTCCTGGGCGTCCTGACCCAGGCCACCGCCCGCATGTCCACCGCCGAGGGCGCCAGCTTCAGCGACGAGCGCGCCACCGCCGAGGCCGTAATCGCCCAGCTTCGCGCCCAGGGGGCCGAACTGGTGGTGGCGCTGACCCATCTGGACCTGGACGACGACCGCAAGCTGGCCGGCGCGGTCAAGGGCATCGATCTGGTGCTGGGCGGCCACGACCACGACCCCATCAGCATCCTGGAGAACGGCCCGCTGGTGCTCAAAGCCGGCCACGACGCCCATTGGGTGGGCATGGTCGAGCTGCTGGTGGACCGCCCCGATGCCGGCCAGACCGGTCCGACCACCGTCAGCACCCTGGGCTGGCGCTTCCTGCCGGTGGCGGGCGAAGCCCCCGCCCCCGCCTTGGCTGGTGTGGTCGCCAAGACCGATTCCCTGCTGGGCGAGGCGCTGGGCGTGCCGCTCGCCACGCTCGCCACCGCCATGGACAGCCGCACCACCACCGTGCGGGGCGAGGAGGCGGCGCTGGGCAATCTGGTGGCCGACGCGCTTTCCGCCCATTTCGGCGCCGACATGGCGCTGATCAACGGGGGCGGCCTGCGCGGCAACCGCCAGTACCAGCCGGGCCAGCCGCTCACCCGCCGCGACCTGCTGTCCGAGATGCCGTTCGGCAACACCGTGATGCTGGTGGAGATCAGCGGCGCCCAATTGCTGAACGTGCTGGAATTCACCCTGTCGGCGGTGGAGGCCAAGGCCGGGCGCTTCCCGCAGGTGTCGGGACTGTCCATCTCCTACGACCCCGCCCGCCCGCCGGGCAAGCGCATCGTCAAGGCCATGGCCGGACCCAAGCCGCTGGACCTCAAGCGCCGCTATCGCCTCGCCACCACCGACTACCTGGCGGGCGGCGGCGACGGCTATCAGGCCCTCAAAGACGGCAAGGTCCTGGTCAACGCCGAGGCCGCGCCCCTGCTGGTCAACGTGGTCGCCGACTACGCAGCCGCCAAGGGCACCGTTTCCCCCAAGATCGAAGGCCGGGTGAAGGCGGTGCGGTAGGCCACTACTCGGGCGCGGTGGCGCTGAAAAAGACGTAGGCGGTTTCCGGCACGTCGCTGCGCAGCCTTTCACGCCCGTCGACCGTCACGAAGAAGCAGCGATCGGCGCTGGAATAGCCGATTTCCTTGACCGCGCCGGAGCCGGACTTGCATGCGGCGATGGCGACGCTTCCACCGTGCCCGCCACGGCCGATGACGGCGGCGATGCTTTCATGGTCGATCATGACGGCACCCCTTTCCCAAGCGAATTCCGGGCCACAAGGTGTACGCCGCCTGGCTGGGACCAGGGGGTGAAAATGCTGTGACCATTCTGTGATCGACAGCACGCCTTGTCCCCGATCCGTTCTCCCTGTAGTCTCCGGCCATGTCCGCGCCGTCCCGCATAGTGCTGCCCCATGTCCCGGTGCTGGTCGCCGGAATCCGGGGCGCGGTGGCGCTGGAGCCCGACGGCGAGTTCAGGCGTCTTTCCCGCACGGAAGCAGCCCGTTACGCCAGAAACGAAAGCCCGCTGGTCTGCCACGGCCCGGCGGTCGGGGCGCGGCTGGGCATCGACGATTTCCTGCGCCTCGACATTCTTGAACTCTTCGCCTTCGTGCGCCCCGCCCGCTTCTGCCTGCCCACCCCGCGCGGGCTGGCCGACGCCATGGGGCTGCCCCATCCCGCCGATCTGGAGGACGAGGCCGAGGCGCTGATGACCGGCACCCGCCGCCTGCTGGAGGAGCTGGCGGCGCGGACCAATGCCGACACCGCCGCCAAGGCCGTCGATACGCGCGGGCTGGCCTGGATGATGGCCCGGGGCGGCTGGGGCTGGGGCAACGCGGTGCTGGCCGCGCTGGGCGTCCAGGGCGATTCGGGACGCGGCGGCGGCGCGCTTCGCGTCTGGGACCGCCTGCCCGAGTGGAGCGAATATGCCCCCGAGCCGCCCCCCGGCAATATCCCCGTGGACCCGGCCGAGACCCGGTCGCGGCTGGCCCAGATGCTGGGCGAAGGGGCCGAGCAGCGCCCCACCCAGGCCGATTACGCCTCGGCCGTCAGCCAGGCCTTCCTGCCGCGCGAGGCCGAAGCCCACCCCCATCTGGTGCTGGCCGAGGCCGGCACCGGCACCGGCAAGACGCTGGGCTACATCGCCCCCGCCGGGCTGTGGGCCGAGAAGAACGGCGCGCCGGTCTGGATATCCACCCACACCCGCAACCTGCAGCGCCAGCTGGACGGCGAGCTGGACCGCCTGTTCCCCAATCCGCACGACAAGGCGCGCAAGGTGGTGATCAGGAAGGGCCGCGAGAACTATGCCTGCCTGCTGAACTACGAGGAGATGGTCACCCGCAACCGCAGCCAGGATGCGGCCGCCCTGGGGCTGATGGCCCGCTGGCTGCTGGCGACCAGGGACGGCGACATGGTGGGCGGCGACTTCCCCGGCTGGCTGACCGAGGTGCTGGGCCGCGCCCGCACGTTAGGGATAGCCGACCGGCGGGGCGAGTGCATCTTCTCGGCCTGCGTCCATTACCGCAAATGCTTCATCGAGCGCGCCGTGCGCCGGGCGAGGCGCGCCGACATCGTGGTGGCCAACCACGCCTTGGTGATGATCCAGGCGGCACTGGGCGGCCTGGACGACGGCACCCAGCCGACGCGGCTGGTGTTCGACGAGGGCCACCACGTCTTCGACGCCGCCGATTCCGCCTTTTCCGCCCACCTGACCGGTCTGGAGGCCGCCGAGGTGCGGCGCTGGATCCTGGGCCCCGAGGGCGAGATGGCGTCCCGGTCCCGCGCCCGCGGGCTGCACCGCCGGGCCGAGGATCTGGTGGGCGGGTCGGAAGACGCCATCGCCGCGCTCGACGCCGCCCTGGCCGCCGCCCGCGCCCTGCCCGGCCCCGGTTGGCTGGTGCGCATCACCGAGGGCGAGCCCCAGGGACCGGCCGAAGCCTTCCTGGCCCTGGCGCGCCGTCAGGTCTATGCCCGCGCCGCCCATCCCGATTCCCCCTACAGCCTGGAAACCGAGATCACCGCCCCCATCGAGGGCCTTCCGCAAGCGGCCGGAGCCCTGGCCGGAGCGCTGGGCCGCGTCGCCCTGCCGCTGCAGGTGCTGGCCAAGGCGCTGGCCGCCCTGCTGGACGACGAGGCGGCCGAGTTGGAAACCGCCACCCGGTCCCGCATCGAAGGCATCTGCCGCTCCATCGAGCGCCGGGTGCTGATGCCGCTGGCCGGGTGGAAGGGCATGCTGGACGGCATCGTCCAGGGCGGCTCCATCGACCGGCAGTACATCGACTGGTTCTCGGTGGACAGGATCGACGGGCGCGACATGGATGTGGGCATGCACCGCCACTGGATCGACCCGACCCAGCCCTTCGCCAAGGCCGTTGTCGAGCCGGCCCACGGCATCGTCGTCACCTCGGCGACGCTCAAGGACGGATCGGGCGACGTGGAGACCGACTGGCGGGCGGCCGAGCGGCGCACCGGGGCCATCCATCTGCAATCGGCCCCGATCCGCGCCGAGGTGGCCTCGCCCTTCGACTATCCCGCCCGCACCAAGGTTCTGATCGTCACCGACGTGCGCAAGGACGACATGGACCAGGTGGCGGCCGCCTACCGCGAGCTGTTCCTGGCCGCCGGCGGCGGAGCGCTGGGCCTGTTCACCGCCATCTCGCGCCTCAAAGCCGTGCACAAGCGCATCAGCGCGCCGCTGGAGGATGCAGGCCTGCCGCTCCTGGCCCAGCATCTGGACAACATGGACACCTCGACCCTGGTGGACATCTTCCGCGCCGAGGAGCGTTCCTGCCTGCTGGGCACCGACGCGGTCAGAGACGGCGTCGACGTGCCCGGCCGCTCGCTCCACCTGATCGTCTTCGACCGGGTGCCGTGGCCGCGCCCCGACATCCTGCACAAGGCCCGCCGGGCCGAGTTCGGCGGGCGGGCCTATGACGACATGATCACCCGGCTGCGCCTCAAGCAGGCCTTTGGCCGGCTGGTGCGCCGCGCCGACGACCGGGGCGTCTTCGTCCTGCTGGACCCCATGATGCCGAGCCGCCTGTTCGGAGCCTTTCCCCCGGGCGTCGAGCCGCTGAAAGTCGGCCTCGCCGAAGCGGTCAGGCAATGCCGTCAACTCCTGGAGACCACCGATCCATAAAATTTTACGGAAATTTCCCGCGTCTTTTTCTTAATTCCTAAGTATTAAATTTCTACTCCTAATGAATAATTGTTTATTCAGGCAGTTACCTTAGGTATAATCTTCTCGTGAACCGAGCGGCAGAAGTGCCCGCCCGTAATTTTTGAGAAGCAGAGGCGTCCATGACGCTCCGAACCCAAGACTGCACATTCCGATTGGTCTCGGACACCGGACAACGCTTGATCGATGCGAACAATCCGGAAGCATTGATCCAGTTCACCCGTGAAATTCTGTCCTGCCAGCGCCTCAAGGAGTGCGAGTTCGGCGACTACTGCACCATCCTGAGCGCCTCGCTGCTGGCCGAACATGACCGCCACCCTCATGAGATGGTTCCCGGCTGACTTTCGCCCTATCACCGTTGACAAGCATGCCTAAAGTCACATCTGATGAAGGGTGGGAAATGCCTTTGGCATGTATGTTGGGCGGGGGCCGGAATGATCGTATGGCGCGATGCCATGTCCGTTGGAGCGCCGGCACTGGATGCCGACCACAAGCGGCTGATTGATCTGATCAACATGACGGAGCAATGGATCGGCCAGGACAACTGGCGTCAGGTCTCGACCGTCACCGACGAATTGCTGCGCTACGTGGACGAGCATTTCCGCCGCGAGGAAGCGGTGATGGCCGCCACCAAGTATCCCGACATCGATGCGCACAAGAAGGGCCACGAGGCCCTGGCCTTCAAGGCCAAGCTGCTGCACGACAAGTTCAAGGCCGCCACCCTGGACGAGGATCTGAAGACCTGTTCCCAGGTGCTGATCCGGGTGCTCACCGACTGGCTCGTCACCCATATCCTCAAGGAGGATATGAAGTACAAGTCCTGCATTCCCAAGAAGGCACCGCCTCCCCCGCCGCCGGCGCCCGTCATGGAGATGTATTCCGGCCTGCCGCCCAAGAGCGACGACGAGGCCGAGCGCAAGGCCCGGCGCGAGGCGCGCAACAAGGACATCGAATACGAACTGCCGCCCAACCTGGCCCACCTGCTGAAACGCCTGGACTACGTGGTGCCGGAACTTCCCGAGCCCGGCGCCAAGTTCGAGAGCTTCGACAAGCTGTGCGAAGCGGCCATCGGACGGCGCATCGACAAGGTGCTGGTGTTCTTCCAGCGCCACAATCCGGCGCTGAGGCGGGAATTGCCGCCCTTCTTCCTGGCGTCGCCCGAATTCGCCGAGAAGTTCAAGGCGGCGGTGACCAAGCTGATCTTCCCCACCATCTGGGAAAGCCGCAATATCCGCATGCTGGCCACCAGCTACGAATGGGCCGAGGACGACACCGACAGCTTCTGGGACCACGTCACCAAGCCCCTGGAAGACAGCATCCTCCAGGGCTGGAACAGCGGCTGGGACGAGTTGAAGCTGGTGGAGACCAAGAAGCCCGACGGCACCAAGGTCTTCCAGGTCAAGGACAACACCAAGGCCTTGCGCGAGATGCTCACCCCGTCCTCGCCCGAGGCCTACGACATCCCCAAGATCGGCAACCGCGAGATCGAGACGCTGCGTTCGCTGCTCGACCCCAGGAACGACTGGTGGAAGCGCCTCAACCACGCCTGGCGCATCTGCCACGACCTCTACGAGCAGGAAAAGGACCCGCGCATCTTCCAGCAGAAGGCCCGCGAGGGAGCGCTGCGCGACAACCTGCTGGGCGCCTTCGCCAAGTTCCCGCCGGAATGGGGCGACTTCCTGGTCCTGGCCTGCCACCGGGTGTTTCCCCGCGTGTCGTCGGCCTTCCTGGAAAGCTTCGTCAGCAATTTCGGCACCACCGAGGGGCAGCGCGAACTGCACGTCCCCTACACGGTGCGCTATCTCCGCCAGGTCAAGGAGGACCCGGACATCTGGCTGCGCGAGCGCAATGCCGAGCAGGAATGGCAGAGCCAGATGAAGGAGCTTTCCAACTACCTCGCCCATCGCGAGGCCGAGGAAGTGGAGAAGCGGCGCTGAGCTCCCATGCGCCGCACCGCGATTGACGCAGCCCTCCCCGAAGACTAGCTTTCCGCTCTTCACTTGTTTGAACGGAAAGTAGAACCCATGTCCTCCGACCCTCGCGACCTCGCCCGCTCCGCTACCGCCTGGCCCTTCCAGGAAGCCCGCGCCCTGCTGGACGAGCGTCTGAAAGGCAAAGCGCCGGACAAGGGCTACGTGCTGTTCGAGACCGGCTACGGCCCCTCGGGCCTGCCCCATATCGGCACCTTCGGCGAAGTGGCGCGCACCACCATGGTGCGCCGCGCCTTCGCGCTGCTGGCCCCCGAGATCCCCACCCGCCTGTTCGCCTTCTCCGACGACATGGACGGGCTGCGCAAGGTGCCCGACAACATCCCCAACAAGGAGATGGTGGCCAAGCACCTGGGCAAGCCGCTGACCCGGATTCCCGATCCCTTCGGCACCCATGAAAGCTTCGGGCATCACAACAATGCGCGGCTGTGCTCGTTCCTCGACGCCTTCGGCTTCGAATACGAGTTCCAGTCGGCCACCGACTGGTACACCTCGGGCCGCTTCGACGCCGCCCTCTTAGGTGTGCTCAAGCATTACGACCAGGTGATCAACGTGGTGCTGCCGACGCTGGGCGACGAGCGCCGCGCCACCTATTCCCCCTTCCTGCCCGTCTGCCCGGAAACCGGCGTCGTGCTGCAGGTGCCGGTGATCGAGCGCAACGTCGAGGCCGGCACCATCGTCTACCAGCGCGAAGACGGCAAGAAGGTCGAGACCCCGGTCACCGGCGGCGCTTGCAAGCTGCAATGGAAGGCCGATTGGGGCATGCGCTGGGTGGCCTTGGGCGTTGATTACGAGATGAGCGGCAAGGACCTGATCCCCTCGGTCCAGCTATCGACCCGCATCGCCTCGATCCTGGGCGGCAAGGCACCCATGAACCTGACCTACGAGCTGTTCCTGGACGACCAGGGCCAGAAGATCTCCAAGTCCAAGGGCAACGGACTGGCCGTCGAGGACTGGCTGAAATACGCGCCGCAGGAAAGCCTGTCGCTGTTCATGTACCAGAAGCCCAAGACCGCCAAGCGCCTCTATTTCGACGTCATTCCGCGCGCCGTGGACGAGTATCTGGCCTATCTGGGCAAGTTCTCTGGGGAAGAGCCGGGCAACAAGCTGGACAATCCGGTGTGGCACATCCACGGCGGCAAGCCGCCGGCCGAGGACGCCCACCTGTCGTTCAACATCCTGTTGAACCTGGTCAGCGTCTGCCACTCGGACGATCCAGCGGTGATCTGGGGCTTCATCAAGCGCTACGCGCCGGGCGCCGCGCCCGAGACCGCCCCCATCCTCAACGGGCTGGTGGGCTATGCCATCGCCTATTACCGCGACTTCGTCCTGCCCAACAAGACCTACCGCAAGGCCAATCCCGACGAGGTGGACGCCTTCACCGCGCTGAAAACCGGCCTGGAGGCCCTGTCGGCCGACGCGTCGGTCGAGGATATCCAGAACCTGGTCTACGAGATCGGCAAGCGCCCCTGCTTCGCCGACCTCAAGGCCTGGTTCAAGGCCTGCTACGAGGTGCTGCTGGGCAACGACCAGGGCCCGCGCATGGGCAGCTTCATCAAGCTGTTCGGCGTCGCCGAGACCATCGCCCTGCTGGACAAGGCGATCAAGGGCGAGGACATGTAGGACGTTTCGCGGCGACATGGACTAAATCCATGTCGCCCTTCGCGACATGGCCGGGCTTGACCCGGCCATCCACTTAGAGCCGTTTGGCCTTATCCCGGATGGAGCCGCGTGGATGCCCGGAACAAGGCCGGGCATGACAAGAGCGGATTAACGCCCTAAAGCCCCTTCTCGAAATCCGCGGGCGCCCGCAGATAGGCGCCGAACACGTCGGGAAGCTTGGCCCGCAGGTCGGAATCCGGATCGTCCTGATCCAGTTTCCACATCTTGATCTTCTCGCAGAACATCTTGATCAGCTTCTTGTTGCCGGGAACGCCGAAAATCTCGGCGAAGATCGACTCGCCCAGCTTCTGCGTGCCGATTTCGAGAAAGATGGGAATCTGCGAATAGCTGAGGAAACGGACGATCTGGTTGATGGACTCGCCCGACAGGATGTGCAGATGGCTGGCCAGCTGCTCCAGATCCTTGGCGTTCTGGACCTCCATGGCCTCGAGGCGGTCGCAATCGACGCACATTTCCCAGAACTTCTCGCCCATCTTGTCGTAGACGGTGCCGTGCAGGTAGTCGTAGCGGTCCTTGCCCAGGAAGGCCACGCCCTTGGCGGCCAGCGGCTGGGTGTCGAGCATCTCGCGCATCATGTCGTCGGACAGGATGCGCTTGGCCGAATCCATGGAATGGCGGCCGATATCGGCCAGGGCGGCGATGCCTTCGGCGGTGCGCAGCGTGGTGACGCCCCGGCCCATCTCGCGGATCAGCTTGACCGGCAGTTCGGCGAAGCAGGGGATCAGCGGCACCTGCCAGTCGTAATCCAGGTAGTCCTTGATGGCGCCATAGAACTGGTCGGCCTGGGTGGGCGACGACTTGGGCACCTCCATGTCGCCCCACTTGCCCGAGACCAGGGACTGGATCTTCTCCAGCAGGGTCTTGGGCTCCTTCTTGGGCGCCACCGGGGCGGCGGGCTTGTCGGCGGTGCCGAAGCGCTTTTCCGCATAGGCCTTGGCGCCCGAACGCACCACCATGGAGATGACCTGGTCCAGCGAGCGGTCGCAGCGCAGCAGGCCGTCATCGGTGGTGACCGGGTTGCCGTCCTTGTCCACCAGCAGGTCCTGGAACTGGTCGCGCTTGGTCTTGACCAGCTGCATGCAGGCGTAAAGCAGGTCCGGCGTGGCCAGCACGGCGGAATACGGATTGGGGAAGGCGGCCAGGGCGGGAATCAGCTGGGTGACGCGGGCGGTCACCGGCCCCTTGATGGTGGTGACGATTTCCTTGCGGTTGGCCGCATCCTTGTCGAGCGGCTTGGCCGCGGGCTTCGCGCTCCCGGACATGATCTTCCCCTCTTATTCCCGGCAGGCCGATACATCGACCTGCCTATTGTCCCTCGCCGGGCGCGGGCCCTAAGCCCGCTTGGCCGCCGCCCCAACGGCGGCCTGCGACCGGCCGGAATGTTCGGTTAAAACGCCGGCTGGCTGGATCACTCGCCCAGCATCGTCGCCGGCAGCTGGTTCATCTTGGACAGCAGATATTCCAGGTCGTCATTCTCGAAATCGACGCCCAGATCGCCGTACTGCGTCAAGATGCGCTCGATCATGCGCCGGGAGAACCGCTCGCGGTCATTGGGGCCGCCGTCGTATTCCATCTCGTAGGACACGTCGATGGCGGCGCGCATGGCGGCGTAGAACGCCTTGGGCAGGCCCGCCTTCTCGAACAGGGCCTCGAAGCCGCGCTTGCCGGCGTCGTGGATCAGGGTGCGGCAGTTCTCCACCTTGATCTTGGCCAGCTTGGCGATGGCGACCTCGAAGAAGGTCAGGTCGCCCATGCACACGGCGCGCAGCATGATGGACGGCGTCAGGCGCCCCACATTGTAGAGGTGGCCCACCAGCTGGGCGACGTCGCCTTCGGAATTGGACAGACCGAGCACCGCCAGCTCGCGCGCCTGGATCATCATGGCGGCGGCGGCCTCGGGCGTGAGGTCGGGGCGCGCCATCAGATGCTGGCGCAGGTTCTCCGACACCTTGGTCATCAGGCGCTCGGCCACCGTGATGGGCAGCACCTTGCGCTCGACCAGGGACTGCCCCACCTGCTCGGACTCGCCGTAGCGGTCGACCACGCGGGTCAGGGTGTTCTCGGTCAGCTCGGCGCCCTCGTTGGACACCAGGGTGGCCACGGCGGCCTCGTTGCCGGTATCGACCAGGGCGTCGGCCAGGGTGGCGGAAACATGGGCACGGCCGGCGACGGCCACCTGCTTTTCCGGGCTCTGGCTGCGGACGATCTCGATCAGGTCCTCGTCGGTGAGCACGTCCGAGAACTGCAGCATGGGCAGCGACACGTCCTCGACGTCGCGGGCCAGCGACAGCGCCACGTCATGGGGAACCGTCGGGTTCTCCTTGAGCTGGCGGGCCAGCGCCTCGCGCACGCGGACTTCCGCGTCGCGAACCATGAGCCGGAAGATATCCTCGGCCAGCTTGCGCTCGCCATCGCTCAACCCCTGGTGCTGAGACGCGATCTTGTCGGCGATTTCGGCACGCACGTCCCCGGTCGGATTGGAGAGCAAGCGCTTGACGTCTTCTTCGTTGAGCTTCTGGTCCACGGCTGTGTTCTCTTGCCCCTTTGGGCGGACTATACAATGCTTCCCTCGCCCTGAACAGGCGGGAAGCCTTAATGGAAGTGACTTACATCATATCAGACAAAAACGCGCCCAGCACCTGTGGGGCGAGCGTTTCCAGACCGGCGGCGCAGCGCCCGGTGTCGGCGCGCAATTTGGGCACCGTCAACCCAGGGACTCCGCCGATCTCGCAGGCATGGCCGATGAACCAGCGTTCCAGCCCCGCCCCGGTGGCCTCCACGTGGAATTGCAGCCCAAGCGCCGCCTTGCCCCAGGAAAAGGCCTGGTTGCGGGTGATGGACGTCGAGGCCAGCAGCGTCGCGCCCTCGGGAAGGTCGAAGGTGTCGCCATGCCAGTGCAGCACCGGCACCCCGTCCAGGACCGCCAGGGGGGAGTTCCGCCCGGCCTCGGTCAGGTCCAGCGCCGACCAGCCGATTTCCTTGACGCCCCCGTTGGGATAAACCCGGGCGCCCAGCGCGCGGGCCATCAGCTGGGCGCCGAGGCAGATGCCGATGGTCGGCCGTCCGGCCCGCAGGCGCGCCTCGATCAATCGCAGTTCGGAGCCGAGAAAGGGGTAGGCGTCATCCTCGTAGGCGCCGATGGGGCCGCCCAGGATCACCAGCAGATCGATGGCGGGCTCGTCCAGGGCGGCGAAATCGTCGAGACCGGCCTCCACATAGCGGACGCCATAGCCCGCCGCCGCCAGCCTCGCCTCGAAGCTGCCCAGGTCCTCGAACGCCACATGACGGATGGCGACGCAGGTCTTCATGTTCCCCCCATCCGAAGATCAGGCTCCGACCAGCCCCGCCCTGATCGGAGCCTCTTCATACCCGACTGCCTCACCTGCGTCGAGGCAGCCTTAAGCCAGAGGCGAGGATCAGGCGGCCCGCACCTCCTTCAGGAAGGTCTCGATGGTCGAACGCAGATTGGACGATTGCTCGGCCAGGGTGCGCGACGCCTCCAGCACCTCGCGCGACGAAACGCCGGTCTGATCGGCGGCGTCCTGCACCTGGACCACGTTGCCCGACACTTCGGCGGTGCCGGCGGCGGCCTGCTCGACGTTGCGGGCGATCTCCTGGGTGGCGGCGCTCTGTTCCTCCACCGCGGCGGCCACGTCGCCGGAAATCTGCCCGATCTCCTCGATGACCTTGACGATGGCCCCGATGGTGTCCACCACCCGATGGGTCTGGTCCTGGATGGCGGCGATCTGCAGTCCGATCTCGTCGGTGGCGCGCGCCGTCTGGTTGGCCAGATTCTTCACCTCGCCCGCCACCACGGCGAAGCCCTTGCCCGCCTCGCCGGCCCTAGCCGCCTCGATGGTGGCGTTGAGCGCCAGCAGGTTGGTCTGGCTGGCGATGTCGGTGATGAGGTTGATCACCTCGCCGATCTTCTGGGCGGTATCGGCCAGTTGGCCGACCACCTCGCCCGCCTTGGAGGCCTCGCCCACCGCGTCCTGGGAGATGGAGGAGGAATGGGCCACCTGGCGGCCGATCTCGTTGATGGAGCCCGACAGCTCCTCGGCGGCGGCGGCGACGGTCTGGACGTTGACCGAGGCCTCCTCCGAGGCGGCGGCCACCGAGGTGGCCTGATGGCTGGTCTGGGCGGCGGTGGCGCTCATGGCCCCGGCGGTGGCCTGCAACTGGCCGGCGGCGGCGGCCACCTGCTGCACCATGGCCGAGGCGGCGGCGTCGAATTGGCTGGTCAGCCGCTCGATGCGCAGGCCCCGCTGGCGGGCGGCCTCGTCGGCCTGCCTCTGCTTTTCCTCCAGCTCGCGCTGGCGGATCAGATTGGCGCGGAAGACCTCCATGGCGGCCGCCATCTCGCCCACCTCGTCGGCGCGGCTGGCGGCGGGAATGACCACGCTGGTGTCGCCCTTGGACAGATTGTCCATGGCCCCGGTCATGGCCACCAGCGGCGGCACGATGGAGGCGGCGGTGCGCTGGGCGGTGATCATGGCGGCGGCCAGTCCGGCGATCAGGGACACGACAGCCACGGTGATCATCATGCTGACGAGGCCGGAGACCTCCTTGGCGTCCTGGTCGAGCATCTGCTTCTGGTTGTCGATCATGCCGCCCGAACGCTTGCCGTCGGCACCCTTCTCGCCCTCGAACAGGACCACCAGACGGCGAATCTTGGGGGCCGTCTCCTTGGGCATGGCCTCGGCCGCCTCCTTGGTGGCGCCCATGGCCTCGATCCGTCCCTGGGCGTCATGGAGCTCGATCAGCAAGGTGCGGGCCTCGCGCCAGAAGTCGGCGTTCTTGGCATTGGTGAACCGGGTGGCCAGCCTGTCCATCTCGGCGATGTTGCCCATCAGGGCGGTCCAGGCGTCGGCGCGCTCCACCTTGAAGCTGTCCTGCCCGGTCAGGAGATAGCCGCGCAACGCTCCCACCGAGGCGAACATCTCGTTCTCGATGGCGGCGCTGGTCTGGGCCACCGGCATGCGAACGCCGATCATGCGGTCCGCCGCCTTATCGACCCCCAGAGCCTCAAAAATGATGGTGCCCGTCACCACCGCAATCAACGCACACAGAATCCCGAACCCCAGCCAAAGACGCTTCCCGATCCTCATTCCCTTACCCCCTCGAAGTCCCCAACCCTGCCGCATCCCCACCCGATCGGGCGCGCCAAGGTCAACCAAGGTTGATATACATCAAAATACGTTACCAAAAAGTGGACTCCGAAATCCACCATATATGAGCTTCTACCTACTTATCCCGTTCTGCACTTACCCCTTTGCATCCCGGCCGAGGCAAGCGACAATCGCGCTGATGAGTGAATCGAAGACATCCTGGCTGAAAGCCGTCATCGAACCCTTGCGCCCGGTGATGCGCGAGTTGCTGGCCGCTTCGCTGTTCATCAACCTGATGGCGCTGGCGGTGCCCATCTTCGTGATGCAGGTCTACGACCGGGTGATCGGCCACAACGGCGTCGCCACGCTGAAGGGGCTGGTGATCGGGGTCGGCGTGCTGCTGGCCTTCGACTGGATCATCCGCACCTCGCGCGGGCGCATCATGCAGACGGCGGCGCTGCGCCTGGACGTGGAGATCGGCACGCGGCTGTTCGACAAGATCATGCATCTGCCGCTCAGGACGCTGGAAAGCCGCCCGGCCTCGTTCTGGCAGACCCTGTTCCGCGACGTGGACACCATCCGCAACACGGTGTCGGGCTCCACCGCCGTGCTGCTGACCGACCTGCCCTTCGTGCTGATCTTCCTGGGCGTGATCTTCATCATCGGCCGCCCGCTGGCCCTGGTGTTCATCCTGCTGTTCGTGGCCTTCCTGGTGCTGGCCTGGAAGTCCGGCGGCGCCATGAGGGAGAGCACCGGCAAGGAGAAGAACGTCCAGCAGGCCAGGGACGGGCTGGTGGCCGAGATTATCGCCGGGCGCGCCACGGTCAAGGCGGTGGCCTTGGACCGCGCCATCCGTCCCATTTGGGAGGAAAAGCAGGCCGGCGCCATCGAGCAGTCCATCCAGCGCGGCGCCACCAATGACGAATACGTCAATCTCGGCCAGATGCTGACCATGCTGGGCAGCGTGCTGCTGACCACGGTGGGCGCGGTGTTCATCATGGATCACGAGCTGACCATGGGTGCGCTGGTGGCGTGCAACATGCTGTCGTCGCGCCTCTACGGCCCCATCAACCAGCTGGTGGGCGCCTGGAAGAGCTTTTCCTCGTTCCGCCAGTCGGTGGACCGCCTGGGCGAGATTTACGCCGAGGAGGAGGAGCGCCGCCACAGCGCCATCACCCGCGAGCGCCCCACCGGGCTGATCACCCTGGAAGACATCTCCTTCGCCTACGACCAGAAATCCCAGGCGGCGTCCTCCATCGACCGCCTGGAGATCCGCCCCGGCGGCATCACCGCCGTGCTGGGCCGCAACGGCTCGGGCAAGACCACGCTGTTGAAGATCATCCTGGGCCTCTACCACCCGGCCAAGGGCCGCGTGCTGCTGGATGGCGCCGACATCGCCCAGTTCACCCGCGCCGAACTGGCGGGCTGGATGGGCTATGTGCCGCAGGAATGCGTGCTGTTCAACGCCTCCATCCGCGACAACATCGTCTACGGCAGCCCCGGCGCCAGTGACGAACAGATCCTGGCCGCCGCCAAGATCGCCGGCGTGCATCAGTATATCGTCGACCTGCCCGACGGCTACGGCACCTCCATCGGCGAGGCCGGGTCGCGGCTGTCGGCGGGCCAGCGCCAGCGCATCGCCATCGCCCGCGCCCTGCTGGGCGATCCGCCGGTGCTGCTGCTCGACGAGCCCTCGGCCAGCCTGGACCGCCAGGCCGAGGAAGATTTGCGCGCCACCCTGGCCGAACTGGGCAAGACCCGCACGGTGATCATCGTCACCCATTCGCCGGTGCTGCTGCCCATCTGCCGCGACGTGGTGGTGCTGGACAAGGGCGCGGTCGCCGCCGCCGGCCCGGCGGCCGAGACCTTGCAGCGCCTGTTCGGAGCCCGGCCCCAGCAAGCGGCGCAAGCTCCGTCGCATCAGCCGCATCACCCCCATCAGCCGCACCACCCGCCGCATGTGGTGGCCCAGCCGGCCCAGCCCCTGGGTGGCGGCGTCCATATCGGCGTGGGGGGCAAGCCATGACCCAGACGCCCCCCGCCCCGCCGCCGCAAGAACCGCTCGGCCAGATCACCCCGGTCCAGGTTCCTGCCGACCAGGCAATTCCCGGAACGCCGCCACCGCCCCAGGTGCAGATGTCCCAGGAACAGCTGATGCAGGCCATGGCCGCCATGATGGGCGGCGGCGGAATGCCCGGCGGGCCGCCCGGCGGCCAGAAGGGGCCGCCGCCCACCACGGTGCAGTCCCTGCTGGGGGCCTTGCGCACCTTCTGGAAGGTCACCCGCTGGCTGCTGGCCGCCCCCGAAAGCCCCGAGACCGCGCCCAAGGGCCCGCTGGCCTGGCCGCGCCGCATCCTGATCGGCACCCGCGACTGGTTCCTGCCGGCGCTGAACCCCATCGGCCCGGCCCCGCTGCAGGACTACCACGCGCCGGAATTCGGCTCGCGCCTTTATGGCCTGGCCAATTCCTATCCGCTGCCCACCTGGCGGCCGCTGGCCCGGGTGGTGATGACGCTGACCGCCATCTTCGTGGTCTGGTCCTTCGCCGCCCACCTGGACGAGGTGGCCATCGCCGAGGGCGAGATCGTGCCCGAGGGCAAGGTCAAGGTCATCCAGCACCTGGAAGGCGGCGTGATCCGCGAGATCATGGTCACCGACGGCGCCGAGGTGAAGGAGGGCGCGCCGCTGATCCTGCTGGACCTGCCGGTCAGCTCGCTCAACAAGGAGGAACTGCAGGCCCGCATGGACGGCTACATGCTGCAGCGCGCCCGCCTCGAGGCCGAATTGCACGAAAAGCCGGTGGTCTTTCCCGAAGAGGAGGCCAAGCGCCAGCCGGCCCTGGTGGAATCCGAGCGCCGCTCGTTCGAGGCCCGCCGGCAGGCGCTGAAGGCCACGCTGACCGTGCTCAACGACCAGGCCCGCCAGAAGAGCCTGGAGGTGCAGGAATACGAGACCAAGCAGCGCTCCATCACCACCAGCCTGCGCCTCGCCCAGGAACGGCTCGCCATGTCCACCGACCTCATCAAGTCGGGCCTGGCCTCCAAGATGGACCACGTCCAGATGCAGGCCCAGGTGGAGGATCTGAAGGGCCAGCTGGAATCGGTGCGCGCCTCCATCCCCCGCGCCCAGGCCGCCCAGGAGGAAGCCAGGGGCCGCGTCGACGAGGAAAAGGCCCGCTTCCAGCGCACCGCCCAGAGCGAGATGTCGGAAGCCGAGCTGAACATCGCGCGCACCCGCGAATTGTTCATCCAGGCCACCGACCAGCAGCGCCGCACCCTGATCAGCAGCCCCATCGAGGGCATCGTCAAGAACATGCGGTCCAACACCATCGGCGGCGTGGTGCGCCCCGGCGATCCCATCATGGAGATCGTGCCCCTGCACGAACGCCTGCAGGTGGACGCCAAGCTCAATCCCATGGACCGCGGCTACGTCCAGACCGGCCAGCGGGCCACGGTGAAGATCAGCGCCTACGACTACACCACCTATGGCGGGCTGGACGGCGACGTGATCCTGGTCGCCCCCGACACCACCGTGCCGCAGACGCCCAACGCCCAGCCCTATTACCGGGTGGTGGTGCAGACCGACCGCGCCTATATCGGCGACGAGCAGGCCAAGCGCCTGATCAGCGCCGGCATGCAGGCCACGGTGGAAATTCACACCGGCACCCGCTCGATCATGGAATTCCTGATCAAGCCGGTGATCAAGCTGCGCCACGAGGCGTTCCGGGAACGCTGAGGCGAGGATCGTGCTGGAGTTGCCTGGGGTTTGACGTCGCTGTCGTATGAACTGTCATGGCCGCCGCACTGGCCGTTCGCGTGGCGCCCCAGTCTGGCCGCCTGGGCCGAGCCCCGTCTCGCCGACGAGATTCAGGTCGGCGCCGCCCTGGCGCTTGCCGCCCTGGCCCTATGCCTCGCGGCGTGGCGGTGGAGATGGCTGGTCCTGGGGGCGGTCCCCCTCGCCTATCTGTCCGCCGAGCGCCTGGAACTGCTGCTGGTTCCGGCCACGCCCACCAGCTTCCATACCTCGCCCACCGGCTTCACCGCCCGGTCAGTGGCGGACGGCCAGGCGCTCTACGCCGCTCATTGCCGGAACTGCCATGGCATCGACGGGCGCGGCGACGGGCCCGAGGCGGGCAAACAGCCGGTGCCGCCCGCCGACCTCACCGCCGACCATCTGTGGGACCATCCCGTCGGCGACCTGTTCTGGTGGGTCAGCCGGGGGATGAGCGGCGTGGACGGGCGCCCGACCATGCCCGGCTTCGCCGCCAAGCTGTCCGAAGCCGAACGCTGGGCGGTGATCGATTTCCTTCACGCCAACGCCGCCGGAGCGGAACTGGCCCGAACCGGACGCTGGCCCCACGATTTCATGGCCCCCGACATGACGGCCCGCTGCGCCGACGGCGGGCGGGTGTCGCTTTCCCAATGGCGGGGAAAGCCGGTCCACATCATCGTCGAGGGGGTGGACGGGCTGGCCCGGGGCGGGGAGCTGCCGACGATCCTGGTCGGCGGCACCCCCCGGAATTCCGACTGCGCGGTCGAGGGGGCCGAGGCCCGCCAGGCCCTGGCCGCCACCTTGAACCTCACCCCCGACGACATCGCCGGAAGCCAGTTTCTGGTCAGCCCGGAAGGCTGGCTGCTGGGCCATTGGTACCAAGGCGGCGCGCCCGCCCCGGACACCCTGGCCTTCGTCGCCGAGACCCTGCGCAGCATCTGCCTGTCGTCGCCCCAGGGCAACCGCTTCCGGGGCCACCACTGAGCGGTTGGCCCTAGGGCCAATCGACATTCAAGCGGATGGGCTGGGATTCAGGCCACAGATGAACACAGATTCCCGCTACGCGGGACACAGATAAGGAATATTCCTCCTTCATCTGTGTTTATCTGTGTGCATCTGTGGCTGAAATTTCTCTCAGGCAGGCATTCTGGCCTGAAATCGGCCGAATTCCCTGAATGTCGATACAGCCTAGGCCTTCTTGACGAACTCGGACTTGAGGTTCATGGCGCCGATGCCGTCGATCTTGCACGAGATGTTGTGCCCATCGGCGCCGTCCACCAGACGGATGCCCTTGACCTTGGTGCCGCCCTTGACCACCAGGGACGAGCCCTTGACCTTCAGGTCCTTGATCACGGTGACGCTGTCGCCGTCGGCCAGCACGTTGCCGTTGGAATCCTTGACCACAAGGTCGTCGCCCGCGTCGCCCGCCGCCGCCTCGGGGTTCCATTCATGGGCGCATTCGGGGCAGATCCACAGGCTTCCATCCTGATAGACGTGTTCCGAGGCGCATTTGGGGCACTTCAATCCGTCGCTCATCATCATCCTTTCCAAGTATGGGGGTGGGGGAGGCGGCCGTTCAGCCGCTCCAGGCCAGGGCGTCGCTGGCGTGGCCGGGAGCGGTCCGCCATTGCAGGGCCGGCAGGACGATCACCCGCTGGCCGTCCAGTTCCTCGTAGATCTCGACCACGCCCAGTTGCTGCATGCGCGAAAGCGCCGCCAGGGCGCGGCGCGGCGAATGGCTGCCGAAGGCCTGGGTGATCATGGAATCGCTGGGACAGGGCAGGTTTTGCGCCGCCGCCGCCGCCAGATGCAGGTAGATGCCCTGGAACTGCTCCTCCAGCCCGCCCGCGATGGCGGCGGCCTTGTCCCAGCCGGGAAGCGCCGCCACGGCGGCGGTGACCCCGGCCTGGGCCAGTACCAGACGGCGGCGGAAATGGGTGATGTCCAGCGCCCGGCCCGGCAGCCGCTGGACGCGGCAACGCGCCAGGAAGTCGTCGTAGAGGCTGGCGACCGAGCGCCCCAGCGCGCTGCTTTCGCTGAACAGCTGCTCGAGGACGGAATCGATGCCCGAGCCCCGGTCGGCGGCTTCGGGCAGCGGCGTGACCTCGGCGGCGGGCGTGGGCGCGGGCGCCGGTGCGGGGGTCGGTGCGGGCGGCGGCGGCGGGGCGGCGGCCACCGGCTGGGTGTGCTCGATGGCGTCGAGCAGCGCCTCGGTCCCCGGCCCCTGCTCGGGCACATAGGGCGGCGGCGGCGGGGTGTTGGCCTTGAACAGCAGCCCCCGCGCCTCTTCCTGGGTCAGTTCGGGCAGCGGCACCAGTCCGGCCCCGCCGGCATGGCTGCGGGTCTGGACGTCGCCGATGCGGATGGTGATGGAACGCCGCGACAGCGCGGGGCCCAACCCGACGAAGCGGCCGCGCTCCAGGTCGCGGAACACCTCGGCCTGACGGCGGTCGATGCCCAGCAGGTCGGCGGCCCGCTGCATGTCGATGTCGAGGAAGGTGCGGCCCATGAGGAAGTTGCTGGCCTCGGCGGCGACGTTCTTGGCCAGCTTGGCCAGGCGCTGGGTGGCGATGATGCCGGCCAGCCCGCGCTTGCGCCCACGGCACATCAGGTTGGTCATGGCCTCCAGCGAGGACTTGCGGGCGTCGTCGGCCACCTCGCCGGCCACGGCGGGAGCGAACAGCTGGGCCTCGTCCACCACCACCAGGGCCGGGGTCCAATACTGGCGGTCGGTGTCGAACAGGCCGTTGAGGAAGGTCCCGGCGTGGCGCATCTGGCGCTCGGTGTCCAGATTCTCCAGGTTGACCACCACCGAGACCCGCGTCTGGCGGGCCCGGCTGGCGATCAGGCGCATGCCGTTCTCGCTCTGGGCGGCGGCGTCGATGACGATATGCCCGAACACCTGGGCCAGATTGGCGAAATCGCCCTCGGGATCGATCACCACCTGCTGGACGGCGTTGGCGCTCTGCTCGATCAGGCGGCGCAGCAGGTGCGACTTGCCGCTGCCGGAATTGCCCTGGACCAGCAGACGGGTGGCGAGCAACTCCTCGAGCGACATGAGGGCGGGGGCGCCGGAGGAAGTCGTACCGAGTTCAATGTCCACGTCTGGAGAGCCTAGCGAAGGTTGGGGCGTGATCATAGACCATAACCGCCCGGCTTTTTCCATGGCGGAGATCACCCGAGGTGGGATCAGACATGCAGGGCCGCCTCGAAATAGTCCAGGGTGCGCCGCCGCAGGATGTCCTTCAGCCCTTCGTCCTCGCGCCCGCCATACTCGGCGTACAGGCCCCCGGCCATGGCGAAGAAGCGGTCGAGCAGAACGGGATCGAAATGGCTGCCGCGCCCGGCCGCCATGATGGCGGTGGCCTGGCCGACCGGCATGGCCTCCTTGTAGGGGCGCTTGGAGGTCAGCGCGTCGAACACGTCGGCAATGGCGAAGACCCGGGCGGCCAGGGGGATCTCGTCTCCCGCCAGCCCGGCCATGTAGCCGCTGCCGTCGAACTTCTCGTGGTGGTGCCCGACCACGTCGGCGGCGTCCTTCAGCCAGGAGAAGCGCGTGACCAGATCGAGGCCGTGGGTGATGTGGGTCTTCATCACGGCGAATTCGGCATCGTCCAGCTTGCCCGGCTTGAGCAGGATGGAATCGGGAATGGCCAGCTTGCCCACGTCGTGCAGGAAGGCGCCCTTGAGCAGCGAGCGGATCCGGGCGGCGTCCAGGCCCGATTCCTCGGCCAGTCGCAAGGCGTAAAGGGTGACGCGGTAATTGTGGCTGTTGGTGTCGCTGTCGCGCTTGGCGATGGCGTTACCCAGCATCTCGATGGCGCCCAGATTGGCGTAAAGCAGGGCGCGGGACCGTTCCACCAGCGAGCGGTTGAGCCGGGTGATGACGGGATAGAGCAGCCCCGAGGTGGCCAGCACCGACAGGATCACCAGGACCGAACTGCGCAGCCCCATGCGGCTGGCCCAGGCCAGACGGGCCCGCGACACGTGGTAGATGCCCTCGAAATAGCCGATGGCGGCGCCATCCGGGGCGCTAAGGCCGGTCATCACCAGCAGGTACAGCTCGCCGCCGATGATATGCTTGGTGTACCAGCTTTCGCCCGGCTGGGGGAATTCGTGGCGCGAGCGGTCCACCGCCCGGCCCAGCGCGCCGCTGTCGTCGGCCAGCGCCTCGGCCAGCGAGACGCGGTCGGGACCGTAGATCTCGGCGCCGGCGAAGTGGTCGATGGCGCCGCGCCGCTCCTTCAGGAAATCCTTGAGACGGGCCTGGACCTGGGAACGGGCGGCGGCGTCCAGGCGAACGGGAAGCTGCGGCGACAGGGTGCGGGCCTGCTCCACCGCCTCCTCGACGAAGGTGTCGTCGATGCGCTCCATCTCGTAGGTGAAGGTGGCTCCGCCCAGGGCGAGGGCGATCACCAATCCGCCTAGCCCGAGGCGGAGCGCCAGTTGCCGGTTGAGCGAAAGGGCCATGGAACGAGAGGCTCAGGCCTTGCGGCCGAGATCGGGAAGAAAGCCGCTCATGGTGTTGTTGGGAGGAGCGGCAGGCGGCGGCACGGCGGGCGCGGCCACGGGCGGCGCGCCCTCGGCGCCCGCTTCCCCGGGCGGAGCCTCGCCGGCGGCGGCCTTGGCGGCGGCCAGGCTGGCCATGGCGGCGTCCAGGGACGGATTGCTCCCCTCGGTGGCATTCTTGATCTCGCGGCGGACGGAGCCCAGCTTGGCGTCCAGCGCCTTGATGACCTCGCGGTCCTCGTTCAGCGCCTTGGTCCATTCCGCCCGGTCCTTGCGCAGCATCTCCTCCGCCGCCTCGACGCGCCGGTTGAAGGGCTCGGTCAGTTCGGCGAACTTCTGGGCGTTGGACGTCTCCATGGCGATCTTGATCTTCTCGATCTCCTCGATCAGGTCGCGCTTGATCCAGCGGCTCTTCTTGTCCAGGTCCTCGGTCATCTTGGTCAGGCGCTCGTCCACCTCCGCGTTGATCTGGACCTTCAACTCGTAGGCGTTCTTGACCAGTTGGGCCATGTACATGAGCAGGCCGCCACCGACGACCAGGATCACTCCCGCCGCAAGGCTGATGATGAGGACGGTGGACATGCTCATGAAATGAAACCGCCGGGCGTCGAGAAAAAGTTTCCAATACGTTAATGTCGTTCAAAGCCCGAATTGATGCAAGCCCGCCCCGCCTGTTCCGGCCGTTACGTAATTATTGCTTTGCCTTCGACCGGGGTGCCAAAGTGGTCGGACCACCGCCCTCCCCCACCTGCCCGAGCCGTCTTTCATGTCGTCCGCCGTTCCCCTCCGCTCCGCCCAGGCGTCCCTGGCCTTTTCCTGCGCCGGCCACGCCTACGCCCATATCTTCGAGCCCATCTTCTTCATCGTCGCCCTGGTGCTGCCGGCCGAACTGGGCATGAGCTACGAGGAGGTTCTGGCCCTGATCATCGCGGGCAAGCTGCTGTATGGCCTGCCCGCCCCCCTGGCCGGCTGGCTGGGCGACCGCTGGAGCACGGTGGGCATGATGGCGGTCTATTTCATCGGCTTGGGCCTGTCCGCCATCGGCGTCGGAATGGCGCAGGGGCCGGTATCCCTGGCGGTGGCGCTGGGCTTCATGGGGCTGTTCGGCTCCATCTATCATCCGGTGGGCATCAGTTGGCTGGTCAGGAACGCCGTGGACAAGGGCAAGGCCATCGGACTGAACGGCGTGTTCGGCGGCATCGGCCCCGCCCTGGCCGGCGTGGTGGCCGGCGGCCTGATCGCCCTGTCGGGCTGGCGGGCCGCCTTCATCGTCCCCGGCGTGATGGTCTTCGCCACCGGCCTGCTGTTCCTGGCCATGGTGGCCCGGGGCGTGGTGGTCGAGACCAAGGCCGACCGCAAGCCCGAACCGGTGGCCGACCGGGGCGACACGGTACGGGCCTTCATCGTGCTGTCGGTGACCATGCTGTGCGCCGGTCTGGTCTATCAGGCCACCCAGCCCTCGCTCCCCAAGCTGTTCGAGGAACGCCTGGGCGAGTTCGGCCTTTGGGCCGCGGCAGGCGGCGTGACGGTGGTCTACCTGCTGGCGGGTTTCACCCAGATTCTGGCCGGCCATCTGGCCGACCGCTACAGCCCGAAGCGCCTCTACATGCTGGTCGCCGCCGTGCAGGTGCCGCTGCTGCTGGGCATCGCCCATGCCAGCGGGCTGGGGCTGCTGGTGATCGCCGTGTTCGCCGTCAGCTTCAACATGGCGGGCATTCCGGCCGAGAACCTGCTGCTGTCGCGCTATACCCCGGCCAAGTGGCGGGGCACCGCCTTCGGCATGAAGTTCATCCTGTCCTTCGGCGTCTCGGGCCTGGGCGTGCCCATGGTGTCGCTGATCCGGAGCTGGGGCGGCGGCTTCGAGACGGTGTTCACCGTGCTGGCCGTCTCGGCCGCCCTGGTCGCCCTGGCCGCCTGGCAATTGCCGACCGAGCGGGAACGCCAGGCCGTCCCCGCCGCCGCCGAGTAGCTACCGCCAGTCCAGCGGATAGCTGATCAGGCCGTCGGCCAGCTTGGGCTCGAACCAGGTGGATTTGGGCGGCATCACCTGATTGGAATCGGCCACCGCCACCAGATCCTCCATACTTGTGGGGAACAGGGCGAAGGCGGCGGCCATCTCGCCCGAATCCACCCGGCGCTCCAGCTCGCCCAGGCCGCGCTTGCCGCCGACGAAGTCGATGCGCTTGTCCTTACGAAGATCGGTGATGCCCAGCACCGGCCCCAGCAGGCGGTCGGACAGCAGGCTGACGTCGAGACGGGCCACCGGATCGGCGGGCGGCGGATTCTTGAGGCCCAGCCGGTACCACTTGCCCTTGAGATACAGGCCGAACTGGCGGGCATGGGCGGGCCGGGCCTGTTCCGAGACCGGCTCCACCGTGAACTCGGTCTCCAGCGCCTGCAGGAAGGCTTCGGGCGACAGGCCGTTAAGGTCGGTGACCACCCGGTTGTAGTCGAAGATCTTCATCTCATGGATGGGGAAGGTCACCACCAGGAAGCTTTCATAGGCCTCCTCGCCCGAAGCGCAGCACTTCCTCTCGCGCCGGACCATGGCGACACGCGACGCGGCGGCCGAGCGGTGGTGGCCGTCGGCGATGTAGACCGCCTTCATGGCGTCGAAAGACTTGGTCACCGCCTTGATCTGGGCCTCGTCGTCCATCACCCACAAGGTGTGCTCGATGCCGTCGGCGGCCTTGACCGCATAGGCGGGCGCCCCCGCCGTGACCGCCGTGACGGCGGCATTGATTTCCGGCGTGTCGCGATGGGCCAGCAGCACCGGGCCGGTCTGGGCGTCGCAGGCATCGATCTGGCGGACGCGGTCGTCCTCCTTGTCCGGCCGCGTGAATTCGTGCTTGCGGATGCGGTTGGCATCATAGGCGGCCACCGAGCCGCCGCCGACGATGCCGGTCTGCACGTGGTCGCCCATCTTGATGCGGTAGACGTAGAAGCAGGGCCTGGCATCCCTGACCAGCACGCCCGAGCCCACCATGGCCCGCAGGTTCTCGGCCGCCTTGGCGTAGACGGAAGTGGAATAGGCATCGGTGCCGGGGGGAAGGTCGATCTCGGGCTTCGAGACATGCAGGAAGGACAGCGGCTTGCCCGCCGCCATCTCGCGGGCCTCGTCGGAGGACAGGACGTCATAGGGCGGCGCCGCCACCTGGGGCGCGCTCTCGGGCGTGGGGCGCAGGCCGGGGAACGGACGGAGCAGCGGCACGGACACTTTGGGCCTCCCTCTTGATGTCTAGTCCTTCCGGTTTATCCCGCCCCAAGGCATCCGCCAAGGGCTTCGTGCTTGCCAATGCGTGCTGCAGTGCAGTAAACGGGACCGTTTTTTCTATCCCCCAAGGACCCGCCATGATCAATGTTCTGACCCTGATCGCCGGACATGGCGGAGAGGGGCTCGATTCCTCGCTGGTGTTCGAGGTGCGCGGCGCGCTGCGCGCGCTTGGCGCCGAAGTGGGCCACGCCCGCTGGCTGAGCCCCGAACACGCCTGCGACCTGGACTTTTCCGAGCTCGACCCGCGCGAGGCCGACCAGATTGCCACCCGCATCCTGGAAGGCTGGAACATCGACGTGGTCGCCCAGAAGGCCGAGGGACGCAGGAAGAAACTGCTGGTGGCCGACATGGATTCCACCATGGTCACCGGCGAGACCCTGGACGAGCTGGCCGACTTCGCGGGCCTCAAGGACCATATCGCACGGATCACCGCACGCGCCATGAACGGCGAGATCGGCTTCGAGGCCGCGCTGCGCGAACGCGTCGGCCTGTTGAAGGACCTGCCGGAAGAGTGCCTGCAGAAGACCTGGGACCTGATCAAGTTCACGCCGGGCGCCCACAAGCTGGTGCGCACCATGACCAAGCACGGCGCCTATGCGGTGCTGGTATCGGGCGGCTTCAAGTTCTTCACCGCCAAGGTCCGCGAATCCTGCGGTTTCCACCGCGACATCGCCAACGAGCTGATCGTCGAGAACGGCAAGCTGACCGGTCAGGTGGGCGACACCATCATCGGCCGCGAGGCCAAGCTGGCGACGCTCAACGCCGTCTCGGCCGAGCTGGGCATCACCCCGGAACTGGCGGTGGCGGTGGGCGACGGCGCCAACGACCTGGACATGCTGCGCGCCGCAGGCCTGGGCGTCGCCTTCCACGCCAAGCCGGTGGTCGCCGCCGAGGCCCGCGTCCGGGTCGACCACGGCGATCTGGTCAACCTGCTTTACGCCCAGGGCTACACCGACGACGAAATGGTGGAATAGACCCCGCCGGTTCCTGCGTCCGGGGGCTGGATCATGGCCCCGGCCGTCACCAAGTGATGGATTTATCCGAGTGCCCGCTTGCCATCCCCTGACGGAATGCTAGGCTGGCATCAGGTCAATTCCTGATCAGGAGACGGCCGATGAAGGGCAAGAAAAGCGTCATTAACAGGCTCAATAAACTTCTGGTCGGAGAGCTGGTGGCAGCCGACCAGTATTTCGTGCATGCGCGCATGTACCACGAATGGGGCCTGGCCAAGCTTTACGAGCGCATCGACCACGAGCGCCAGGACGAGATCGGCCACGCCGACCTTCTGATCCGCCGCATCCTGTTCCTGGAAGGAACGCCCGACCTCTCCAAGCGCCCGGCGCCGACCATCGGCAAGGACGTGCCCTCCATGCTGAAGGCCGACCTGGCCCTGGAAATCCAGGTCATCGCCGAACTGAAGGAAGCCATCGCCCATTGCGAGGCCGAGGGCGATTACGACACGCGGCGCATCCTGGGCAAGATCCTGGAGGACACCGAGCAGGACCACACCCTGTGGCTGGAGCAGCAACTGGGCCTGATCGAGCGCATGGGCCTGCCCAACTACATCCAGTCGGCGGCCGGCGACATCGCGGGGGGCGCGTCATGAAGGGCGACAAGGAGGTCCTGCGCCACCTGAACGGCGTGCTGAAGCTGCACCTGACCGCCATCAACCAGTACTTCCTGCACGCCCGCATGCTGAAGAACTGGGGCCTGAAGGATCTGGGCAAGGCGATCTACAAATACTCCATCGACGAGATGAAGCAGGCCGACGAGGTGATCGAGCGCATCTTGTTCCTGGAGGGGCTGCCCAATCTGCAGGACCTGGGCAAGCTTTCCATCGGCGAGAACGTGAGCGAGATGCTCGCCGCCGACCTGAAGATGGAGCAGGCCGAGCACAAGGCCCTGGTCGAGGCCGTCGCCCTTTGCGAGGCGAAGCAGGATTTCGTCACCCGCGACGAACTGGCCGAGATCCTGGAGGATACGGAAGAACACATCGACTGGCTGGAAACCCAGATCGACCTGATGGACAAGATGGGGGCGCAGAACTACCTCCAGGCGGCCATGGGCGAGATCGAAAGCGGCTGAACCGGACAGCAAAGCGCCAGACAGGAAGCGCAGGGGGGATGGGCTGAAAGTCGTCACGAGGTCATACCGGCCGCTGGCCTACACGGTGGCGGTGCTGCTGTTCATCTGGAGCAGCGGCGTCCTGATGGCATGGCGGGACCGCAACGACAGCATCAACGACAGCGCCCGGCTGACCGAGGCCCTGACCCGGGTGGTGGCCGAGCGCCTTTCCGGGTCGCTGCGCGGCCTTGACCTGATGCTGCAGGACGTCGCCAGCCAATCCCAGGAAAAGCAGTCCCCGGCGGAATTGCTGACCCTGATGCGCTATCGCAGCGCCGGCATGCCCGAAGTCCGCAACATCTTCGTGATCGGGGCCGACGGACGGGTCAAGGCGGCGACCTTGCCGTCCATGGTGGGCATGGACCTCTCGCGCCGCCCCTATTTCGAGATGGCGGTGTCGGGGCCGCTCCGTCCGGGCCTGATCATCGCCCCTCCGGCCATCAGCCCGATCACCGGCAAACAGGGACTGGTGGTGGCGCGGCCGATCATCAGCCCGCTGGGAACCTTCGCCGGGCTGGCGGCGGCGGCGCTCAACCCCGAATTCTTCTCCGAGGCGCTGGGCGGCGTCATGTCCGGCGACGTGGACCGGGCGGTGATCACCAACCTCAACGGCGACGTGCTGGCCCGCCTGCCCGCCCCCGGCAGCCACGTGGGCACCTCGATCCGCTCGGGCCCACTGTTCACCCGATACCTGCCCAACGCGCGCTCCGGCACCTTCATCGCCCCCAGCGCCTTCGACGGCCTGGACCGCCTGGCCTCGTATCAGGTGCTGGAACAGCAGCCCGTCGTGGCGTCGGTGGGGATCACCACCAGGGCGGCGCTGCGGCGCTGGACCGGCAACACCATGATCATGGGAGCCGGCGGCGTGCTGTTCTCCCTGTTGGCGCTGCGCACGGCGGTCCAGCTCAACAGGCGCGAATACGAGCGGCGAATGGCCGAAGCGGCGCTCAAGACCAGCGAGGAAAGCTACCGCATCCTGGTCAACGACCAGGACGACCTGATCCACCGCTATGCCCCCGACACCACGCTGCAGACCGTCAACCGGGCCTACGCCCGCTTCTACGGCAAAGACCCCGACCAGTTGATCGGAACCAAGTGGATCGACTTCCTCGCCCAGGAGGAACACCCCTTCATCCTGTCCTGCCTGCAGGCCCTGAACCATGGCCAGCCCTATCGCGAGGACCACCGCCGGGTGGTGCGCCCCGATGGACAGGAACGCTGGATCGAATGGCGGACCACGGCGCTGTACGACATGCTCGGCAACCTGACGGGCTACCAGACGGTAGGGCGCGACGTCACCGACGCCCACCGGGCGCAGCAGGCCATCTCGGAACGCGAGGAGCTCTATAGCCAAAGCTTCCACCGCAACCCGGCCATCAAGCTGCTGATCGACCCCAAGAGCGGCGCCATCAACGACGCCAACGATTCGGCCGCCCTGTTCTACGGCTATCCCATCGAGGTGCTGAAGCGGATGCGCATCGGCGACATCAACACCGCCTCGCCCGAGGAGATCCAGCGGGAACTGGCGGCGGTCGAGCACGAGGGCCGCAAGTTCCTGCGCTTTCACCACCGCCTGTCCTCGGGCGAGGTCCGCGACGTGGAGGTCTACACCTCGCCGCTGCACGTGGGCGGGCGGGCCTATCTCAGCTCCATCGTGGTCGACGTCTCCGACCGCAACCGCTTCGAGGCGGAGCTTCAGGCCAAGACCGCCGAACTGGCCCGCTCCAACGCCGAGCTGGAACAGTTCGCCTACGTGGCCTCCCACGATTTGCGCCAGCCGCTGCGCATGGTCAGCTCCTACGTCACCTTGCTGGAGCGCCACCTGGGCGAGCGCCTGGACGACGGCGCCCGCGAGTTCATCGGCTACGCCGTCTCGGGCGTGAAGCGCATGGACGCCCTGATCAAGGGCCTTTTGGAATATTCGCGGGTGGGGCGTGGCGGCGAGTCCATGACGCCCGTCGACCTGGGCGAGATCGTCGCCGCGTCCCGCGCCAATCTGGGCCTCGACGACGCCAGCGAGGAGGCCAGGGTCACGGTCGAGCTTCCGCTTCCCACCCTTCCCGGCATTCCCAGCGAACTGGTCAGGCTGTTCCAGAACCTGATCGGCAACGCCGTGAAGTACCGCCACCCCGACCGCGTGCCGGAAATCCGCATCGGCGCCCACCGGAACGGGGACGAATGGATCATCTCGGTGGCGGATAACGGCATGGGCATCGACCCCGAGCACTTCGAGCGCATCTTCGGCATGTTCCAGCGCCTGCACGGCGAGGGCGAGTTCGAGGGCACCGGTATCGGGCTGGCCATCTGCCGCAAGATCGTCACCACCCACCATGGACGCATCTGGGTGGAATCCGAATACGGCCGGGGCTGCACCTTCCTGGTGGCCCTGCCGGCCGCCCCTCGGAACAGACCAGGCCAACCGGCGCATTGACGCCGACGGCCAATTGCGAGACTCTCACGCCGGCGCCCAGAAGGAGTGTTCGGCCATGAAGGTCGCGGCCATTTCGTTCAATGACAACCACAGCCTCAGCATGGACGTGGAAGGGGTCAGCTATATCGGCGCCGCCCAGCCCATGGAGCTGGAGGACGGCACCTGGTTCCTTGAACTGCTGATCCGCACCGGCAACGGCACCGTGGCCCTGCAGCTGGTCGCCGACTCGCCGGAAGAGCTGGACATCAAGCGCTACGAATAGGGCCTATCCCCGCGCCTTCTCTTCCCAGCCGCCGCGCTCGGTCTGCTGGTAGTAGACCAGTTCGTGGCCCAGGGCCTTCCAGCGCTTCCAGCGCTCGCGCGCCTTCTCGACCGCATCCGGGTCGTTGCCGTCGAACAGGTCGAGGCCGCGCTGGTACCCGCCCACCGTCTCGGACGCCGCGCCGTCGCACATCACCAGGATGGTCGCCTGGTTGGGGTTCTCGTCCACATGGGTCAGCCAGATGGGCTGCATGGCCGCCTCGCCGTCCCTGGCCGAGCCGTGGGGCAGCCAGGAATCGGGCTCGAAGGTCCACAGCCGGTCGTTCAGCGCCTCGACCCGCTCGGACGAGCCGGCCAGCACCACGGCGCGGAATCCGGCGGCCAGGGCCTTTTCCAGCAGCTTGGGCAGGGCCTGCTCCAGCGGCAGACGGGTCAGGTGATAGAAGCCGATCTGGGTCATGCCCCAGGTTTACCATGGGAATGGCGTTCCGGCGAGGCAGAGGTATAATCCCCAGCCATGAAGATTGCCGTGATCATCCCCTGCTACAAGGTGACCCGCCACATCGAGGCGGTGCTGGCCGGCATTCCCGCGTCCATCGCCCACATCCTGGTGGTGGACGACGACTGCCCCGAGGGTTCGGGCGACGTGGCGGCCCGGACCTCCGACCCGCGGGTCGAGGTGATCCGCCACGCCGCGAACAAGGGCGTCGGCGGCGCGGTGGTCACCGGCTATCGCCGTGCGCTGGAGCTGGACTGCGACATCTGCGTCAAGATGGACGGCGACGGCCAGATGGACCCGGCCGAGCTGCCCCGGCTGATCGAACCGCTGGCATCGGGCCGGGTCGACTACACCAAGGGCAACCGCTTCCGCCACCTGCCGGAACTCAAGGCCATGCCGCCGGTCC
Organism: Magnetospirillum sp. XM-1; assembly: GCF_001511835.1. Classification (NCBI taxonomy): domain Bacteria; kingdom Pseudomonadati; phylum Pseudomonadota; class Alphaproteobacteria; order Rhodospirillales; family Rhodospirillaceae; genus Magnetospirillum; species Magnetospirillum sp. XM-1. The sequence continues at coordinate 1,637,228 of NZ_LN997848.1, read as the reverse complement.
GCCTGATCGGCAATTCCGGCCTGTCGTTCCTGGTCAAGGCGGCGTCGGGCCAATGGGGGGTGATGGACCCCAGCAACGGCTACACCGCCATTCACCGCCGCGCCCTGGTGGAGTTGGACCTGGGCCGTCTGGCCGAGCGCTATTTCTTTGAAAGCGACATGCTGATCCAGTTGGGCATGGCCGGATTGCCGGTGGAAGACGTGCCCATGCCGGCGCGCTATGGCGACGAGGTCTCGTCGCTGTCGGTGGCCAAGGTGCTGCGCGACTTCCCGCCGCTGCTGCTGCGCGGGTTCCTCAAGCGCCTGCTGTTCCGCTATTTCATCAGCGACTTCACCATCGCCTCGCTCTACCTGCTGATCGGCGTGCCGCTGCTGGCCTTCGGTCTGGTGGAAGGCGTCGGCCAGTGGATCGCCTCGGTGGCCTCGGGCGTGCCGCGCACCGCCGGCACCGTCATGCTGGCCGCCATGCCCACCATCCTGGGCTTCCAGCTGCTGCTTCAGGCCATCGCCCACGACGTCCAGTCGGCGCCGAAGCCGCGACCTGCGGGCGGGACGCCCGCGCTCCGATAGACGACATCCGGTAGTCGGAGCGCGGGCGTCCCGCCCGCCCTCTCATGGACGATATCCGGTTGGAGCGCGGGCGTCCCGCCCGCCCTCTCACCCGCCGGCCAGGGCGTCGAACAGCCTGACCCCATAGCCCGTCGCCGTCTCCGGGCACAGCGGGTCGTCCTCGTCGGCGAATTCGCGCCCCGCCATGTCGATATGGGCCCAGGCCAAGCCCTCGGGCACGAAATGCTCGAGGAAGCGGGCCGCGTCGTCGTTGTCGGGCACGTCGCCCCAGGCGCAATGCCTGAGGTCGGCGATATCCGACTTCAGATCCTCGTCGCAGGCCTTGGTCAGCGGCAGCCGCCACAAGGGCTCGTCCTCGGCCTTGGCGTGCCGGAGCAGACGCTGGGCCAATCCGTCGTCATTGCAGTAGAGGCCGGCATATTCGGCGTCCAGCAGTTCCTCGGTGGTGCCGGTCAGTGTGGCGATATCGACCATGACCGCCGGCTTGAGGCGCTCCGCCGCCCAGGCCAGGGCGTCGGCCAGCACGAGGCGGCCCTCGGCGTCGGTGTCGATCACCTCGACGGTCTGGCCCGAGAAGGATTTGACCACGTCGCCGGGGCGCTGGGCCCGGCCCGACGGCATGTTCTCGGCCAGGGCCAGCACGCCGCACACATGGGCGCGGGCCTTTCGCCCCGCCACGGCGCAGATGGCGCCGGTCACGGCCGCCGCGCCGGCCATGTCGGCCTTCATCAGCTCCATGTCCTCGGCATCCTTGATGGTGATGCCGCCGGTATCGAAGGTGATGCCCTTGCCCACCAGCACCAGCGGCCGCCCCTCCGCCCCTTTCCAGCGCAGCAGCACCAGACGCGGCGGCCGGTCGCTGCCCTGGCCCACTCCCGCCAGCAGGTTCAGCCCCTGCTGGGCAAGCGCCGCCGCGTCGAGCACGGTGACCTCGACGCCCAGCGTCTCCAGCAGGCGGGCGCGCTCGGCGAATTCCTCCGGCCCCAGCGCGTTGCCCGGCTCGTCGGTGAGGTCGCGGGCCAGGAACACGCCCCTCGCCACCGCCTCGTGGGCGGCGAACAGCCGTTCGGCCTCGTCGGGCAGGGCGCAGCAGACCACCACGTGGTCCAGAACCGGCCGGATGTCGTCCTCGTCGTCGGGATCGTATTTGGTGCGGTACTTGGACAGCGGGCGATAGGACTTGAGCCGCAGCCCATAGGCCAGCTCGGCCACCTGATCGGGCGGCAGGTCGAGCAGCACGGTGGCCGATCTGGCGCGGCTTTCGTCCAACTCGTCCAGCAGGCAGGCGCCGATGCGGCGCAGGCGCTTTGCATTGAGCTTGCGCCCCTTGCCCAGCCCGAACGCCACCAGGGCGGCGAGCGGCGGCCTTGGCGCCAGCAGCAGTTCGGTCTCCTCGGCATCGCCGTCGAAGCCCAGGCGCTTCAGCGCCCGGGACAGCGAGCCGTCGCCGTCCAGGGCGGTGAACGACGGCGTGGCGAGACGCCCCCGCCACAGCCCGACGGCGACGGCGCCTTCGAATGTGGCGGGGGAAGAGCGGAAGGTGATGCGCATGGGCGGCGACGTCCCGTCATCCTGAACGCAGTGAAGGATCTTTCCGGCAATGGCGGCTGAAAGATCCCTCGCCTACGCTCGGGATGACAATTTCCCTGGCTACTTCTTCTCCTCGTAGAAATCGGCCACCAGCCGGTCCAGCAGGCGCACGCCGAAGGCGGTGGCGCCCTTGGGGCAGACGGCGCTGTCCTTCTTGCTCCAGGCCATGCCGGCGATGTCCAGATGGGCCCAGGCCACATCGTTGGTGAAGCGCTTCAGGAACTGGGCGGCGGTGATGGAGCCGCCCTCGCGGCCGCCCACGTTCTTCATGTCGGCGATGTCGGACTTGATCTGCTTGTCGTAGGACTCGCCCAAGGGCAGGCGCCACAGCTTCTCGTCCACCGCCTTGCCCGCCGCGGTGAGCCGGTCGGCCAGCTTGTCGTCGGACGCCATCAGGCCGGCGTATTCGTTGCCCAAGGCGATGATGATGGCGCCGGTCAGCGTGGCGAGATCGACCATGAACTTCGGCTTGAAGCGGTCCTGGGTGTACCACAGCGCGTCGGCCAGCACGAGGCGGCCCTCGGCGTCGGTGTTGATCACCTCGATGGTCTGGCCCGACATGGAGGTCACCACGTCGCCGGGGCGCTGGGCGGTGCCCGACGGCATGTTCTCAACCAGCCCGACCACGCCCACCGCGTTGACGCGGGCCTTGCGACCGGCCAGGGCGGCCATGGCGCCGATCACCGCGCCGGCGCCGGCCATGTCCCACTTCATGTCCTCCATGCCGGCACCCGGCTTGATGGAAATGCCGCCGGAATCGAAGGTCACGCCCTTGCCGACAAAGGCGACCGGGGCCTCGTCCTTCTTGGGCGCGCCCTGCCAGCGCATGATCACCAGCTTGGATTCGCGCTCCGAGCCCTGGCCGACGCCAAGAAGCGAGCCCATGCCCAGCTTCTTCATCTGCTTCTCGCCCAGCACCTCGACCTCGACGCCCAAGTCCTTGAGGGTCTCGGCCTTCTCGGCCAGGGATTCGGGGTGGATGACGTTGGCGGGCTCGGAGACCACGTCGCGGGTCAGGAACACCGCGTCGGCCACCTTATCGAGGGTCGCGAAGACGGCCTTGGCCTCGGCCGCCGCCTCGGTCATGAGGGAAAGCTTCTTCAAGGAGGGCTTGTCCTCCTTCTTCTGCTTGGTCATGTACTTGTCGAAGCGATACGAGCGCAGGCGCGCGCCCAGCGCCGCCTGCGCGGCGAACTCGGCGGCCGACAAGGGCGAGCCGGGGATGACGTCGAAGGCCACGGCCACGTCCGCGTCGCCCGAGGTCAGCAACTGCCCCACCACGGTGCCGCCGAAGGCCTGCGCCGCCAGGGCGTCCAGATCCTTGGCCTTGCCCAGCCCGACCAGCAGCACGCGGGACAGTTCCAGCCCGGCGGGGGCGAGGATCAGCAGGGTCTGCCCCTTCTTGCCCTCGAAGCGGCCCGAGGCGGCGATGGCGCGGGCAATGCCTCCCTTGGCCTGGGCGTCCAGCGCCTGGGCGGCGCCGGTCAGCACCTTGCCTTCAAGGATACCGACGGCGACGGCGCCGGTGGTGGGCTGCGACGGCTTGGAAAAGGCGATCTTCATGGACATCCTCGCGCTTGAAGGACATTGGGACGGAATTCACTGTTCCCAATGTAGCGCGCTTAGGCAGGAAGGAAAGGGGATTACCCCGCTATTCCGTCCTTTTCCGCCTCGATCTCGGCCTCTTCCTCGATGTGCTCGATCTCTTCCAGATTGGGATGATCGCCCGACATCAGCCAGATCAGCCCGCCGGGCAGGGCGGTGACGATGCTGATCAGCCCGTACATGAGCCCCAGAACCGCAGCCGAACTGGCTTCAACCCCCACCCAGCCGAAGGCGACGATCATGATGTTCTCGCGCAGGCCGAAGCCGGCGATGGAGATGGGCAGGGTCAGCGCCAGGATCACCGGCGGAAACAGGATCAGGCAATCGAGCAGGGAGACATTGATCTTCAGGCCGACCGCCAGGATGTAAACGATCAAGGCCAGATTGGCGTGGCCGAAGATGGCGACCGCCAGGGTTCCCGCCCCATACGGCACGCGCCGCGCCAGCAGGCGGGTATCGCCGGCCAGATGCACCAGCCCGCGCACCACCCGCCAGCGATGCAGCGAGGCGGGAAGCCGGTCCAGCTGGCTGATGAAGACGAGACCGGCGACACCGATCACGGACAGCAGGGGAAACACCCAGGTTCCGGGCACATCGGGCACCCGGGCCAGCAGAAGCGGCTCCATGGCGGCGACCAGCAGCACGAGGCCTAAGATGGTAACCAGACGCTCCAGCATCACGGAATTGACGCTGGTCTTGAGCGACAGCCCGGAATGATGGGCCTTCCACATGCGGACCGCGTCACCGAGAACCGGGGTGACGATGGAAAAGCAGACGCCGATATAAAAGACCGGAAGCGCCTGGATCGCCGAAAAGGTCGATTTGAGGGCGCGCAGGACCAGCCACCAGCGCCCCGCCCCGATGACCACTTGCGCGATTCCCAGAGCCAACGCCGCGCACAGCATCACCGGATCAATCGTCTTGGCGCGACTCCAGGCCTCGGCCAGATCGATATTCCTGAACGCGAACCAGATCAATGCGACCGACAGCCCCCCCTTGAGGACCCACGGCAACCAGCGCTTCACCATCTATCTCGGAATCCATCAGGTCGAGAGGCGGCAAGCTTTACCATATCCGGCGGGAAAGGGAATACCTCAGCGCTGGAACCTTACCGGCTGCCGCTTCCGCCCCCAGGTCCCGGGCGCCGCCTCGAAACGCCCGGGCAAGGGCGTGCCGCAGTGGCGGCAATGGCCCTCTGGCGTCAGCGCCCAGGTGGAAAGCTCGTACCAGTCGCGCCCGATCAGCAGCGCGCCGCAGCCCGAGCAATAGGTCCCGCCGCCGGCCGGATCGTGGACATTGCCGGTATAGACGTATTTCAGGCCGTTCCCCATGGCGATGTCGCGGGCCCGGGTGAGCGTCGCGGGCGGTGTGTGGGACTTGTCGGTCATCTTCCAGTCGGGATGGAAGGCGGAGAAGTGAAGCGGAACGTCGGGTCCCAAGGCCTCCATCATCCATCGGCTCTGGGCGTCGATCTCCTTTGGCGAATCGTTCTCGCCGGGAATCAGCAAGGTGGTGACCTCGAACCACACATCGGTCTCGTGCTTCAGGTAGACCAGGGTATCCTTGACCGCCTCCAGATGGGCACCGCACAGGCGATGGTAGAAATCCTCGGTGAAGGCCTTCAGGTCCACGTTGGCGGCGTCCATGTGGGCGTAGAACTCGGCCCTGGCCGCGGGCTTGATGTAGCCCGCCGTCACCGCCACGGTCTTCAATCCCCGCGCATGGCAGGCCTTGGCCACGTCCACGGCGTATTCCAGGAAGATGGTCGGATCGTTGTAGGTGAAGGCCACCGAGCGGCAGCCCAGCTGCAAAGCGGCGCGCGCGATCATGTCGGGATCGGCGTAATCGTTCAGCCGGTCGATCTCGCGCGCCTTGGAGATGTCCCAGTTCTGGCTATCCTTACATATTGTATCTATTTGATTTTGCGTGATATTTTCGCTCAATAACTGTGTGTAAACTGTGTGTGAATTCTGCGCTTCGCGGACAAGCGTTTTCAATAAGTTATCCTGGTCTTTTGAAATACTCCAATTTTGGCAAAATTTGCAGGTTAGATTGCAGCCGATGCTTCCTAAAGACAGGATCGGTGTTCCTGGTAGAAAATGATTTAAAGGCTTCTTTTCAATGGGATCGATGCAAAACCCACTGCTGCGTCCGTATGTCGTCAGAACAATTTCGTCGTGTATTGCCGCTCGGTTGAAGCAGAGACCAAGCTGCCCATTATGGAGCTTGCACTCTCGGGGACACACATCACACTGGATGCGACCGTCACCCAGCCTCGTCCAGTACTTGGTTCTGCGAAACATTTGGAGACAAGCTCCCGCTCGGAAAGAGAGGATTCGCCATCGCAAAAGTCTACCACATTCTGAATTCGCTCTGACCTTAAATCCGCTTTGAAAGCCCGCGATCAAATCCTCGAAAATTGATATCCTGCTCAAAATTCTGAAAATCACGACGCCATGAAAGCCAAGCTGGAAGCCAAATACACCATCATGATCGTGGCCGACAATTTTTTATGATTGGCGCTGTGTCCGTTTAACGGACAAATTCCGTCACCGCTTCCTGGCCAGCTTCTTTAATTCGTCAATGGACGGAATGGTTCCCCTGCTGGACCGCGAGCGCAACGATCCCGCATTCCATTCGGTGTAGTCGGTGCCGGTCAGGGCATATTTTTCGTCATTCAGTTTCTTGGCAATGTCCGTCCAGGTGATGGCGCGCGTGATTGTCCAAGCCGAGGCTATTGCGCCAAGCTTGGCGCCGAGTTCCGCCGAACGTTCAGCATGAAGTTGGGCGGTCTTTCTCGCCCCTTCCTCTCTGGCGTACTGCGGGAACCCCACCACATTCTCGACGTTTGCATTTCGGGCCAACTGCTTGCGCTGGCTTTTATGCAGCTTTCGCATTCGATTGCTTCGTTTGCGGTTGGATATCGCCTTTTGGTAAGCCTTTTCAATCTTCACCACCCAGGCTTCCGTATTGATCGTATCCGTGATGTCCATATTGTAGGAAACCGCTTGAGGCTTATCTTGAGGGGCCTCGGACCGACTTGGAAACAAGGTTGGATGAAGCTGTTTATAATGGGCGAACCGACATTTTGGTCGGGTCATTTTTCGCCATCGCCCAATATAGGAAAACGGCGACACGAAGATGTAGCGCCGAGAGCTGTCGGCCGACGCCTCCCGCACATAATGCTGGAACACCTCGTCCTGTAGGTCATCGTCCGCCCCTTCGCTATAGGCGTATTCAATCAGCGTATGCCCGCTTAGTTCATCAATCAGCCCGTTCCGCACCAATTTACGGACCAATGTGTCTGCCATGGCCTTCTGTGTGGTCATCACAAGGCTTTTGCTGATTGCAGCTTCAACGTCATCCCCAGGCCTAGCGCATACAGGCCTCTCCACTTCCTGCTTGGCGGTCCAATAGAAGGTGAACAGCATGACATGCATGAATTTTACCATTGCATTGCTATAGAGAGACGACACTATAGCAGTGCGTCACTCGCGTCACACCATTATGTTTTTATTGTATTAATTTAGTGTTTTGAGGCGTCAAAATTTCGTCAAGTCGATCTGCGTTGCTTAGAAAATCCCCTTCCGAAGGCGTACAAGTGGCGAAATTTCGGAGCCCACGCAAATGCACAAACGCCAATCCTGCACGCACTACACCGCACAACAAATTGCTGCTTACGCTAACGCTAATTGCAGCACCGAAGTTGCAGCTAACACTGCTGCTTATCACGCACAAAACAAGCGTAACACCCCTGTTAGCAACGCTCAGTATGTTGCTAAGCGCAACAAAGCCAACCAGCAAACCAACGCCGACCAGCAAGCGCAACGCACTGCTAATGCACAGCACTTGGCGCAGGTGCTTGCTGCACAGGAAATGCGCGTCAATGCACGCCTGCAGCAGCTTGCCACTCAGCGCAAAGCCGAACTTGCTGCAAAACGTAAAAAGCAGCGCACCCCGACCAAAACGCAAAAGCCTGTGGCCAAGCCCGCGCTAAGCAAGGTGTCCAAGGCCCGCCTGCAAAGCGTTGCCAAGCTGGTTAAAACGCCTCCGTCGGCGCACTACATGCAAACCCTTGCTGTCACCAACAAGCTCCGCGCTGCCATCGCTCTGCCGCCTATTGATGCTGACGATTTCGGCGCAACCTACGCTTGTTTTATGCTCAACCGCTTCAAGCAAGTCGCATCGCGCAGCACCGTTGTGTCGCTGTTCATGCAGGCTTTCACTCCGGCCCGCCACACCCTGGGCCTAGCCGCCTAATTCTCGATTTAGCAGTGCCGAAAAGCACTTCTATGCGCCCGGCAACGGGCGATCGGTCGAACACGCCCAAAAGCGTTCCGACCACCCTTGTCCGCAACGGTTATGTGCCGCGTCTGTTGCGAACAAGTCAAACCAAACGTGTGCACGAGAAGACATAACGAGGAGAAAATCTATGTCTAATTTTAATGAAACCGCCGCTGTCGGTGAAAACAGCACCATCATCACCACCGTCCAAACCGACTTGGACAAAACCGTTGCCGAACTCGATGCGGTTAAAGCCGCTTATGCGAGCGACACCAGCGCTTATCACCTCAAGGTCTACGCACATTTGGCTAAATGCTGGTCTATTTCCAACCGGATTACCGGCAACAAAAACCTCCGCATCGCATTCAACAATCTTTGCGACAAAGAGAATATCGCCGCTCAGAAAAGCAATCTTCTCACCAAGGTTGTGCGCTGGGTGTTGGGAAAGGACAGCAAACAAGCCAGCCCTTACGTAAAACTCATCAAAGCTGCGGATAAGGATGGGGTTCTTCCTTCCGGACTTTCTGATTGGGCGATTGCCAACGGCGGCATCGCCGGCGTTAACCGCAAGAAGACTTCGGAAAAGCCCAAAGTTACGAGCAATCAGCTGGAAAATGCGGCTACCAAGGCGATTTACAAACCCGCTAAGCCGATTACGACCATCAAGCACTCCGTGCCCGGTGCGTCGAAGGCTGGCGCCTATGTGGTTGGCTTCTTCAAAGTCGGCAACGCCGGTGAACTGGAACTGATGGTGCTTTCCGCCAACGATGAAATCGTCGGTGCGGCAGTGCAAGCCTTGGGAAAACAAGAGCTTAGCTCGGAAAGTTCTGCTGAGCAGAACTCTCAAGATCCAGAACAAATCATCAAAAACGATCTGGCCTCCGCCTGATCTTTGTGGGGGCGCATTTTTGCGCCCTCAACAACCCACCAACAAAAGGAAAAAGAAATGAACTTAACTGAAAAATACACACCTAAAACGTGGAGCGACATTGTCTACCCAAGCGATTTCACCAAGGCTTCAATCGAGAACTATGCACTCGGGAAGACATCCGCTCCACTGATTTTGTGGGGCAAACCGGGCAACGGAAAAACCACTTGCGCCAACCTCATTCCACTCGCAAGAGGCGACACCGGTCAAAGCATCGTGGATATCGACTGCACAGCCGAAATGACATCGACGAAATTCCAAAAGAAAATGGACGATGTCAGCCTTGTGTCGGGATTAGGTCCAAGAGGCGAGCGCTTCGTCATTCTTAATGAACTGGACGCATTGTCTAGACGAAACCAGATGATGCTGCGGGGAGTTATCGACAGAGCACCTCACTCAACGCTGTTTTTGGCGACGACGAACAACCCGCGAGAGCTCGATCCTCCTTTGAAAAATAGGTTTTCAACGGTTTGCTTCGATCATACGGACACATACACAATGGAGACGTATGCCCAGAGAATTTCTCTGATCGAGTGCCTTCCATTGTCGGCGGAGGTAATTAAAAACATCTGTGTGTCGGTGGACGGAAGCTTTCGAGAGATGCTGATTTTGTTGGAGCGCTATGGAAACAGCATTCGTTCTCAGAAGTCTGCAGAGCGGAATCCCCCTTAATTGGACGAAGCTACGGGTCGCGCGACACAAAGTCGCGCATTCGCATCCCCAAAATTCAAACGAGTAGCTATGCGGTCTTTCAGCAAGAGCGCGTGCATGGCCTTGGGCGCAATAAAGGAGCACATACATGTTAAGTGATCTATTACACGATGCCGAACGTTAAATTCGGCGATACCAGCTTGATTTCCCAGATACATACGGGGATGCTCGCGCTGAGATTGATGACCTTCGATGCCGCTTAAATCTACTGCGACTAAAGTACGATCTGCCGTTCGGAAATCTGGCGGACCATCCGTTTTACAAAGCCGCGTCGCGAGGTGATATCACGCCTCACGATAGATTTATGGCGGGTGAAAGCATGGAAGAAATCTTCAGCGACAAGGAGTTGAAGGAATGGAAGGAAAAATCCTTTCTAAGCTTGACGCCGGGAGCGGGTATTTCCAACATCATAGACTAAATTAAAGCGAGGTCCGTATGGGCCTCGCTTTTGTCTGTTTAACAGACATTTCAAGCCAACTCAGCCGCCTTCACCATCATCTCTTCGTTGACCGTGACGTAACGCTGGGTGGTTTGGATGCTCCGGTGTCCAGCAAGCTGTTGAAGCACGAACACGGATACGCCCTTGTTCGCCAGCGTCGTCAAATACGACCGACGCCCACTGTGTGAACGCGCATCCGTCAAACCAGCCTCGTCATAAATGCGGCGGAACAGCATGACCATAGTAGTCGGCGTGAAGTGTCCACCCTTTTGACTGCGGATCAGCGGCTTGCGCTCGTCGGTCCATTCACGTTGTTCAAGATAGCGAGCGATCTCGCGCTGGAGCTTGGTGTTGATGAACACCGTCCGCCCACGCTTGCCCTTGGTTTGGGTGGCTGCGAGGTGGACGCGATCACGGACAGCACCGCCTTCATTAACCACGTCCATAATTCTCAAGGCCGCGATTTCACCGGCCCGCATGCCAGCCCAGTGCGAAAGCAACACTGCAAGGCGATTACGGGTGGAAAGTACGCCTTGCTGGGCGACCACAGCCAGGACGCGCTTCATCTCGGCTTCGGACAGGACTTTGGCTTGCGACATGACGAACACCCATAATGTTATGTTTTCATCCTATGGGTAGTGTCACATCACCTTTTGCCGAGGTCTCCCCTATATCGGGCTTTGAAAATGGCAGAAATCCGCGCTTGGTTATGGTTTTGCTATTCCATAACTTTAAGGGCGCTGGTGTTCAGGCGCGAGGATGATGAGTTCCGATAAATTCTAACCTCGCCGCAGCAGTTCCAAAGATCACCTGTTCTGGATTCCGCCTCTAAGTCCGCTTCGCGCCCAACTTCGTCATCCAATCGCCTGAGCGTAGCGCTCGAAAGCGGCCATTGGGATGAATGCCACAGATGACTGATGCGTGCCACAAGTCGTCACTTACCAACCCTGTTGGGGGCTATCGGCTTTTGGCATGGGCGGTAATACCGGATGTGCTAAACTGAGTGGATATGGCCGTTAGCCATTTGGGGGGGATTATGCCGATACTTCTTATCGCTCTGTCAGCGTGTGGTTTTTTGGCCGTCATGGTTGGTGTGTCCAAACTGGCTGATCGCAACAAAACAAAACCAGTCCCCAAAGATAGCCGCACAATAAATTTTCAGGGTATCGATGACGCTGGGAAACTGGCCCGGCAGAAGGCCGAGCTTCAGCTTCGGGTGACTGCGCTTGCCGCAAGAGAAGGTACGCTTCTCGCCTCTATCCATGAATTTGAGCAGGAAGTGGATGCCCGTAAAGCCGAGAAGCTGGCTGCCGAGCAAGCAGAAATCAATGCTGCAATCACGACAAAGGTTGCGGCTGAAACCCGTGTGAGAGAGCTTCGCGAGGTTGAGCAGAAGCTGGTAGAGCAAGTCTCCGACCTTCAGGAGGAGGCCGACCGCAAGAGAACGCATGTGATTGAATTGTCCTCTGATGTCACTGACCTCACCCGAACAAAGGACGCTCTCGACGAGAGCATCACCACTCTCTTGGCTCGGCAGCGTGAGATTGAGGCTGAGATGGCCGAGTTGGATCGGGATATTGACCAGCGCCGCCGGGAAAAAGTAGCCGAGATGGAAGAGGCCGTCGCCGCACAGAAGGAACTGGCACTGTCCAAGATCATGGCGTGGACGGAGTCCGAGAAATCGCGGCTTCAGGAACGGTTTGAGAGCAGCTATCAGACCGAGGTCACTGACTTGCGGCGTCAGCTGATCGAGAAAGTTACAGCCGAATTTGACAGCATCCATGAATATTTCTCGACCTTCGCCTCGGAGCGGAAGCTCATGGCCGAGACCGAGATCAAGGACTTCCTTGCGGAGAAGCGTTCGACCATTCTGTCCAACCTAGAATAGACGGGAGGCGGACATGCTTGCTCGCATCATTCTGGCTGCCGCCCTGATTGCCAGTGTTGTTCTTGGCCCTATTCGCCCTGTTTCAGCCCAAGAGCAGCCGGACATTATCATCTTGTTCGATCAATCGGGATCGGTTGGAAAGCACGATCCAAAACTTGCCTCCAAGGCATGGCTGCTTACCTTCCTGAAGACCTTCGACAATCCCTATAAAATCGAAGTCGTCGGCTTTGCTGAAGCCCTATACCGCCATCTTGCCGTGGAGCGCGATACTGCCACCGACATCAAGGCCCTGAACCAGGCGATCGACGAAATCGAGATGGCTGGCAAGGCGACCGACCTGGAGATGCCCTTTCGATATCTTTTGAATTTTGCCAAACCCTCCACCAAACTGGCGATCATCATATCCGATGGCGAGCCGGAAATTTGGGATGCCAAGCTGGGCTATCTCAGCAAGGAGGTTCAAGCGGACACCCGCTATGAAGACCTGAACCGCCAGTATCAGCAGATGAAGGATGCCGGGGTCTCGAAGCGGAAGCGGTTTGAAAAACTCGGCGCTCTTTACCACGCCCGCAATATCGATCTGATCGAAGGCCAGATGCCGGGCATCGCCAAACTGATCGGTGATCGGCTGATCATCTGGGATTTGTCCGGAACCTCCTATTATCTAAAGACCTGGGCCAAGGCAGCAGGTGCCCAATATCTGCCGATGCGGGTGGCTGCTCAGGAAAATCCCGTTGAGCAATTGCAGAAGGCCATGACGGCCTTGCAACAGCATTCCAGTGCTATCGTCAAGGAAGCCCTACCGGACGACCACGAGCATCGAGCCGCCATAGCCCTTACCACGATTCCCGAGATCGCTACGAAGGTTCAGCCGAGGGAGCAACCCGCCCCCAAGCCGCTATCTCCTCCCGTCGAAATAAGGGCGGCTGAGCCAGTTACCCCCCAGCCCGTAGCTCTTGTGGAGACGCAAACCAGTCAGTCACCCATATGGGGGATTGTTCTTGTGTTGTTGGGCGGTGTTACTGGAGCTTTGATCGTCTATCGGCGACGAGCGGCTGCCAAGGCCGAACCAGCCGTTCCGGTGGACCTTGCCTCCCAATACATTGACGCCAAGGTCAAAGGTGCCCTTGATGATGCGGAGAAATTGCGGCGGAAGCTTCTTATAGCGGAAAGCGAAGCTGTCAAGGTCGAGCGACGGTTCTCATTGCGTGTTGCTGTGCCTTCCGGAGCCATGGAGATTCAATGGATTAGTGCTGATGGTGAGAAGCGGGAAACGCCAGCAATCGATATTTCCATGCACGGCGTCAAATTCGAAACTCATGGAGCCGAGGTCAAGGCCGTCACCAAGATTATCTGCCCGAATATGGATGTGGTTCTGGGGGTGAAGAAATCTCAGGAAATCCGTCGTGATGGTAGTCGCTCCGTTGCCCTTTTGATCGAGTTTGAAAACAATCTCGACGACTGGATGCGGTGGGTAGAAATCATCACTCGGATCGACCAGACGGCCACAAAGCCTTGAGCAAGGGACAGGAGGTTTCCATGAGCAATCTGATTGATGACACCCTGGACTTCGTGGGACACGAACTTCAGGTTGCTCGAGATAGGGTTGAGGACTTCGCACATGCTCTCAGTGCTTCCGTCCTCCCATCTGCCCCCGAACCGAAGCAGAAGCCACCGACAGTCAAGCAAGTTCATCAGCTTGAAAAACGCATCCATGAGCTTGAGGAGAAGCTTAAGACCACGCAGCGTGAGTTGGGGTTGAAGAAGGCTGCGAACGAGGGGCTTATGGCCCAAGCAAACGCTCTGAAGGCTGCCTTGAAAGCCGCATACCCCAAGTGTCCATTGTTGGGGCCAAGTGGCAAAGTTTGGAACAGCGGTCCGATGGCTGGGAAGCAAAAGTCCCGACTTCGTGTTGTCTGGGAACAAGCCTTCGACGTAGAGGCCAAGCGCCTTGGCGCAGTTGACCCGATGAAAATCCGCTTATCCTAATTGACGGTGCTGCTCATCTCTAGAGGAACAGAACCGCTTGTGGTGAAGTTCTGATGCCATGTTGCGGAAAATCTTTCCGCAGGAATCGCAAAAGAACAGATGGACGAGGGAGGGTAGTGACTCCCGGCATCTGATTTCACTGGGTGTGCTGCCACGAGCCGCAGCGACTTTCTTGGGATTTGGGTCGAGAATGTTACACATCGACTGCGTGATGACATCATTCAAATCGAGGAGATTATCGCCGGAAATCCCATTCCGGCGAGACCATGCAATCACTATTTTTGATGCAAGCCACGCCAATTCGTCCTCATCCATGGGACATTGCATCCTAGATGTGGAATGTGTGCGACATTATGTGATGGGTTCGGCCGCACCGGACAACTTGCGGCAGACATAGAAACCGCCCGCAGCGGTCGCCAGTGACAAGCCGATCAAGACCCCGACACCCATGCTGGCGCTCAAGATCAGGACGGCGACCTTACCCAAGCCAGGAGCACTGGCGGCAGCGATTTTCGATCCAGTCATGGTGCTTGTGATCATGATATCCTCCCAACCCTCTGATTTAGCGAAGAGCTTCCAAGATCGGATCATCTTCGCCGCGCGAGCGCCTAGCTTTTTTAGGGCGTTTGACCGTGCTGGTAGGCTTACTCGTTTTCACACTCGACCATGTCGCTGTTGTTCGTGACAAAACGCTCCAAAGCTTGAGAAATAGACTTTCCCGACCATCCCAAAGGGTGGCGGTTTGCTTGTGATACTGAACCTGGGACATCTGTGGGCTGGGGGGTAGATGGGCCGAGGAGCTTTCTACGCCAACGCTCATGCCCGATTGGTGTGGTGAGTTATCCGCCACCTTATCCACAATTTGGTCCAGCGGGCTGGCGGCGATCATCAGGTCTGCGACTAAATCAATGTCCCAATCGGAGTTCCAGGCCGCCCCGGCTTTAGCCACCTCCAGATGAAGCGACAGCATGGCGAAGCTCTTCTCGGAAACTTCGGTTAGACTGTCCGACCATCCCTCCGTTTCCCCATAAAGTAGGGCCGCTTCAAACGCCGTCGCAAAACATGCCAAATCCGTCAGGGTATGGGCAGTTGCACCATTGGCCATGAAACGAATGATGCTACTTGGGGGGCTTTCGGGATGGGCAATTGCTGATGATCGAAATGCACTCAGACCAGCTTCAACCTTGGGCATGAGGGCGAGGCATTCTTCAATGAATGTGCCTCGTTCTCCACGCTCTACGTCGTTGTCATTACGCTCCGATGGGGGCGTGACAATGCTTGAACACGCAGCAGCGCAGGGTGTTTCACCTGATGCATTGGAACAGAAACCTGCCCGCTTTCGGCCTTTTTTAGGGACATTAGTCACAGACCAACGCCCTCCTGTCCATGCCGAGCTTACACCGCACGAAGTGTGAACACGTAAGGGGCAAGCATATCGTCTTGCCTAAGCCGTCACTGCGTCCGAGATCGCGTCATCAACCTCGGATGCTGCCGAGGTGGTCCGGGCCTTGCGGTAGCGGTAAATGCCGTAGCCGGCTGCGGCGATGACGCCACCTAGGATGACAGGACCAGCCGCGCCGAGTCCCAAGCCAAGGCCCAAGCTCATGCCGGTACCAGTCCATAGAGTGCCGACAGCAGCGGCACCCTTGGTGGCGGCGCCCGCAGCGGCACCCTTGGCAACCGAACCCGCCACAGCAGTTTTACCGGCGGTCTGCAATGCCACAGTCTGCATGGCACCCTTGGCGGCGATTGCGGTTCCGGCCGCGCCCTTGGCGGCGACACCAGTCACAGGATTGAGAACCAGGAACTTGCTCGTCGTACCGGCCATCATCGGAGATTCGCCAATAGCGAAGGTCTTGCCGACCAGCCACGGCATCTGCCCAGCACCATGTTGAACCTTGAGGACCACCAGATCCTTCATGGTGGCAGCGGTTTCACCAACGGGCTGAAGGAAGAGCCAATTGGCGGCTCCATTCCCGGCGGCAGTGGTCTTCGCCACCATGAAAGTCTTGCCGGTCATCATCTGGACCTGCCCGGCCTGTCTTGCGCCTTCGAGCTTCATCATGATCATGCCGTTCCCGCCGCCCTGGGTGGCGGCAGCAGTCAGACCACCAGCACCGGCAGCGCCCGCAGCAACGGCAGCGCCCTTTGCCGCGATACCGGCTTTGGGGCACAGCACAAGCCATTTGCTCACGCCGTCTGCAACGAGGGGGGCTTTTCCGATGGTAACGGTCTTGCCCACCATCCCCGACAACTGTGCGACCTGACGGGCACCTTCAAGTTTGAGGGCGACGGCCCCTTTTCCAGCGGTAGCTCCTGCGGGGTTCAGGAACAACCAGTGTCCCATTCCATTTCCAGCCGCAGTAACTTGACCGACCGTGTAGGAATTTCCAGTCATCGACGACAGGAGAGCTGCCTGGGTGGTTCCCTCGACCTTGGCCATGATCATTTGGTCAAGCATGCTAACAGCTCCCTAAACAATGACGCAGAGCGACAAACCGTTCTGCTGAAGATACCCCGAGCCCCTTCGGAGAGATATAGGCTGGTATGCACATATGTCATAACACGCCTCATTCTCGCAAGCTGAGGCGAAATCTGTCCAGAGAAATTTATTGTGGATACTGATTTGCTCTAATAGTAAGAGGCGCTCGCAGCTAAGTACCGGGGGGGGGTCTGGCTGTGAGTTTTCTTATTTCTGAAAATAATGCTTCATGAAAATGGGCTACACGTTGGCGGCAGCTTCCTTCCGCTTTCGCGCCCGAGTAGCCGCCAGCTTGGATTCTGTTGAATGCTGAAGGTCCAAAGCAGCTTTTGCCCTCCGCTTGGCGGCGGCTGCTAACTTGATGGCCTGCTTGGCATTGGCACCAGCTGCTAATGCACGCTTCTCAGCTTCGTTGGCCTCGGCGATTAGCTTCTCGGCGGCTGCAATTTCGGCGGCAAGCTCCGCAGCAAGGGCCGCTTCGTCATCAGGTGAGGATACCAGCTTTCTAAATGCTCCGTATCCTGCGGCGAAAACAGCATCAGCCATTGACGCGACCTGGGAGACTAGTGTGGCGGTCTCTTGACCACTCTTGGTCCGAGAGCGGGGATTGCCCTTTGGGTTGGCAGCATACATCCGATAGGCCCCATACCCAGCAACGCATACGGTTCCCGCAAGCAATGCAGGACCCCAAGCGCCGAGACCCAAGCCGATGCCGAGGCTCAGCCCTTTTCCGGAAAATATGGATGAAACCAGCTTGGTCCCGTTCGCAATACCGGCTGAGGTCACGTTGATAGTTCCGGAGCCGACCCCAGTAAGGTGGGTGTAGGGGATGCTGATCTTGCCGAGAGCGATGCTGGTGGAGGAAGCCTTGGCAGCCCCCGAACTCATCCCGGAAAGTTTGGAAGTCGGGGTGGCCAGCTTTACAGCGGCAGTGCCTGCAGATTTGACTTTCGACGCACCTACGCCGCCCCCGCTGAGATGGCCGAGCTTGCCCATGGCGTCAGGTGAACTCATGCAGCATCCCCAATGCTTCGGACGGCTATAACGACGGTGCGGTTTGCGCAAAAAGTGCTAATAATTTAAAGGTTATCTTATCGAGACGCCGTCAACAAGACTCCTCCGTTGGAATCCGATTAGAATGGCAAATATGGGTCACAAGCAGCCGGATCACCGCTTGACGGCACCGTCCGCTTTACCTGTTCCACGCTAGAATGCCGGCCATCTGCTTCCGGCCCGATATTGTCCAAGCGAGTTGGCGCGCTCAAAGATAGTATATCTCTGGTTTTAAAAATGATGTTTACAGCAAACCAGATGGCTGTATCTGCATAAATACTCTCAAACCGAGGGTATCAACATGCGTCTTTATGAAATCATCCAAACACCACTGTCTGCCGATCTGTCCTATGACGTGAAATTCAACAGGCTGAAAGTCTGCAAGAAGCCAAGCCGGTCTGTCGATCACGAAAATGAACGTGTTGTGGCCATACCCAACCAGCCCCCAGCGCTGACATTGAAGCACCTCCACAGAATGAAGCTGTTGCGTCGTCGCTACCTGAAAGCGCAGCAAAAGCTGACAGCATTTCGTGGGTTGATGTATGGGGGAAATGGACAAGCCGAGCAACGTGATCTCGGTGACATGCAATCCCGCATATCTCGACATGAAAAGCTTCAGGCCAAGCTGGACGACATGGCTATTCGTTATGTGAAAAGGACGGTTTGAGGCCGTCCTTTTCGTTGCTTGTCAAACCGTTACGTCCACTCGCCAAATCCGCTTGATGCCCAAATGGCGCATTTTGAGGAGCAGGATGTTTTTCTCGGGCAAATGGCCCAAGTAATAGCTGCTGTTGGCATATTGGTCGGGGTCAACCTCATGACCGAACATCCCCATTAGCTCTCGCTTATAAATTGGACACCACGTTTTCTTGTATCCGCGAGGAACCACTTCATCCATGAACTCCTTGTGGAAGCGCACTGCGGTAAATTCAATGAGGTAGCCGTAACTTTCCTTGGATTTCATAGTGGCGACCTCCCATATGGTGCGGCTTGGGAGCCACGTTCCGCTTGAAATTTATTGGATACAATCCCATCAACCTGTGCACCCTGCTGCTTGCGAACGCCGCCGATTCCCAAAGCGTTGTAGTCGTCCTGCCAAACGTGGGTGTTGCGGCGATTGCCTCCTCGGTTGAGCTCCCGGCACATCAACCACTGAATGCTGAGTTCGTCGTCCCAGCTGACAAAGATCAGCTCAGGCAAACTGCCTGCCGGATCAAGCAAGCACGTCCATCGCGGTATGTGCTGGCCATACAGCTTGGGTTTGAAGTCAGCGAGCACCATGTAATCAGCGTCGCGCTCACCGTTGATTTGCGGGATTTTGTCCATCAGCTCGGCTGTGACGTGAGCCGGGGCGCTGGTTTGCAGGTACCAATGATCCGGAGTGTGGAAATTTAGATAAAAAGCTTCAACGGCATCAACCTCAACAGATATGCTGTAGCCTTTGTGGAATTTTGAGCCCTTTTTTGGATTGGCGTTATACCAAAGTTTGAATATTTGTTTCATTGAAATTGCCTCCTTGTAATTCAAACGTGGAAAAGGGCGACGCTGGAAACGTCGCCCTTGGTTTGATTAACTGGCAGGCAATGAAACTGGCCTTGCTGGCACTTGTATTTATCTGTGGATGCAATTCCGCATGCATGAAATCTGCGGGTTGAGCTGAAAATTTATCAACACCTAATTCCCCTACACATTCACGTCCTGTGTTCCCGTCGCGTGTTCCTGTCATGTGTTCCGAAGGAACATCCCGTAGGGAAGCGTCATGTGTTTGTCGTCGTGTGTTTATCCATGAGGCCCAGGCCTGCACCAAGGCAGAGTGGTGGGCTCCAAACACCCGACTTTGGGCTTCCGCCCTGTTCAACACATGACGAACACGCGACTGAACACCTGACGTAAATTGCTCTTTGAAATAAATTAAATTCATTTCCTTATCCAGTTAATCAAGCAGGTCAATGCGCTATATTCAACACTAGACATCCCATAAAGGCACGTCGACTGAACCACATTGACCTACATGTATATTTAGCTTTCGATGCGGGAATTAGGCCAATTGAATTCGCCATGATCAGCATTATTTTTTGATTTCGGGAAAATGGTGGCCAATTGGCCACCATTTAAACTCATGCTTGGAGCCGGTTAGGCTGATATCTCTAAAATTATCTTCACGCATGAAGGTAATTCCCTTTCAGGGGAGACCCATGAATCCAATTGGGTGACGTTAGCTCCAGTGCAATCACGCCCTGGAGGCAATCATGTCCATCAAGAACCTCGAATTTTCCACCATTGCTCCGCCCAAGGTTTCGCGGAATGCGATGAATACCAAGACCCGTGCCCGCTCCAAGTTCATCGCCGCCGTGGTCAATCAGATCGGTGCCGTTGAAGCGGCGATTTCGGGTAAGAGCTTCGCCGTCCAGAAGGTGCGTCGCATCACTGGTGAAGATGGATCGCACCGTCAGGTGAGCCATGATGTGCAGGTGCGTCCCTGGTGGTTCCTCCAGGGTGATGTTTTCTATCTGGCTCCCAAGTACGCCAATCAGCCGCTGACGCTCGGTGCGAACAAGTCCAAACCCACGGTGGTGTGCGGCAAGAGCCTGTCCGATGTGGCCGCCACGCTGAACACCGTCAAGGCCGCTGCCGAAGCGGGAGAGCTGGATGGTGTGCTGGAAGCTCAGGCAATCACCGCTCGCAAGCGAATGACTAAGAAGTAGAGGAACCATAGGGGGCTTCGGCCCCCTTTTCTTTTTGGAGCCATCGCATGCAACGCACCCGAATCATCCGCGAACTGAATGACCAGCTCCGACAGCACGGGATCGGCGGCAAGGTCTACATCACATCCGGCATACAGGCCCTTGAGGAGTGGCTGGGCCGCGCCATTATCACCGCCGTCCGTGAATTCGATCAATTCGATCAAAGTAACGATCCATATGGCGAGCATGACATGGGTACGGTGGATGTCGCAGGTACAAAGGCCATGTGGAAAATCGACTACTACGATGCGTCGATTGCCTACGCCAGCGATGATCCTGCTGATCCGCAAAAAACCGTTCGCGTACTCACGATCATGCTGGCCGATGAATATTGATTGGCGCCGAAAGAGCAGATCAGAAAATTTTAATACTTAAAATTCATGAAGCGCCGCTGTTGCGGCGTTTTGTGTTTTCACCGGACAGTGCATCCCCGCCGCACAGCCTCGCTCAAAAACGCGTTTTAACGCTCATACAACGCGATTTGCGAAGGGCCCGCCGCCAATCCATCTTCGATAGCCGATGTCGCTGTATGAGCGTTAAAACGCGCGAACTCGAAATCTGCGGGGCGCCCGCTAGCGATGAGGCATCAAGGCAAATGCCAGGCACTTGCAAAGCTGCTGCACTTATTTTCGGGTACGGACATCTGGAACGTCATTTTCGATTCGAATGAAGTATTCGCCATCCTTCGGTGAACCTCCAGCCTTCTTGTCCACCTTTTGCAGCCTGACTAGCACCGGTGCAGTTTTCTCTTTATTGACCCGTGTGATCATGCGTGCCTGGAAGCTATCCAAGCCTTCCGGGATATTCTTCCTTACGGAAGTGAGCACAGTGGCTTTTTGCATATTAGAGACATGACCATAGTGCTTCTCGATCATCTCCACGCTGGTTCCCATGTTTTTTGCCAGCGTGTAAGCATCCACATTATCCCCATACAATAGGCGGAAGGTCGCGTAGGTGTGCCTGAAGGAATAGGCTGAAAATTTCCTGCCGAATCTGTCATGGGTTATTTTCGAAAACTCAAAAGCTTTTTCGACAGGCCTCTCTATTGCGCCTAACTGGGTTCCGTTGAAATTGCAAAACACCCATGAATCTGGCTCACAAGGCAATTGATGTTTCTTTTGAAATCGGATCAATTCCTCAACCACACTCCAGCACACAGGCATTGGGACGGTATCCCTCTCACCGGTCTTTCTCGCGGGATTGACGTGTATGACAAGTTGATTTTGGCCGTTTTCGTCCTTAAATGCGGAAAAGTCCCTCCACCGCAAGGTCTTGGCCTCTAGCGGACGAAGCCCGCTATGCACTAGCAACTCACAAAAAAGGCGAGCCATCGTGCGGGGGACAAAGTGCTGTGGGCGAGGCGATTCCCGCTCCCATTCTTTGGCTTTCTTTAGAAATTTGACCCACTGCTGGTGTTCCAGAGCCGGGCGGCGATTTCTTTCCAGCTTTACCGGAACCTCAAGCTGTGGCTTGCGGGCAATAAACTTATTGCGCTCCGCCCACTTGAAAAATTGGGAAAGCGCATCTTTTTCGGCATACAGCAATGCCGAGGATGGCTCGACCGCAACCTTACCTGAAAGACGCTGAAGTTCGTCCGAATGACTGCGCCAGTAATTAATCCTCCAGCTCCAATATTTTTCCACATACAGGTCATCAATGAGATCGAATGCCCTTTCATCGAAATACTCGAAGAAATACCTCCGAGCAAATCCCTCGAATGTTTTAATCCTATTTTGCGTATAGTACACACCTCGCTCATCCAGCCATTTCCTCCAGATTCGGCTGAATTTGTGCCTCCCGTAAGGGATGCCATGTCTCTCTTTGATCTCCACTTCTCGCTTTAAGTCCCTTGCGGCACTTAAAGCCTCAGCCAGATCATTGTGGCGCGTACTTTTTACAAGCCAATCCCCTTTGGGAGTTTTAATCCGAGCTTGCCACGGCCCGTTCACCGTATCGGTGCGCCGGTAGAGCAGTATGTCGCCATTTTCGAATGAATGTTTTTCCGGGGATACGACTTGGTGCTCAGCCAGAACTTCAAAACTGTAAAGCTCAAGAGCGAATGCCTTGGCGGCGTCAAGGTCACTAGACTTGGTGGAGCGCCGCAATGAGGCCCCACCCTTTAAGCGAAGCTTGCACTGCCATACGCCGCGCTTGCTAGCATCCGGACGCCTGTAAAGCGTTATCTCACCATCGTTTAGAACGACCTGCTCCATCCCCGTCCCGCACACCTGTGTCAAAAACTGTGTTGGCGCAAAACGAGCATATTGGATCTGACTGAATTTGCAAAGATAAATCTGTGTGTAAAACTGTGTGTTGAAATTTTCATCCACACACAAAATTCATAACACACTGATATTAATAGATTTTATATGTCAATAATAATCTGCCAGGATTTTCTGGCAGAACTTGCAGGTCAGGTTGCAGCCCGCAGTGCCAAACGACAGGATCGGCGTGCCGGGCAGGAAGTGGTTGAGCGGCTTCTTCTCCACCGGGTCGACGCAGAACCCCGACGAGCGGCCATAGGTGGTCAGCACCATTTTGCCGCCGTCATTGGCGCGCACGAAGCACAGGCCCCGCTGCCCGTCGTTCAAGCGGCACTCGCGCGGGCAGACGTCGCACTGCACCCGCCCATCAGGCAGGCGCTGCCAGTAGCGTCCGGGAAAATGCGAACCCTGGATGGCGTCGTTCATGGGGGAAGAGTACCATATCCCCACCACGTTTTCGCGCCCGAGGCCGCCATGACCGCCATTCGCCCCACCGCCGTGGCCGGACAGTTCTATCCCGCCGATTTCGCCGAGGCCAACCGGCAGCTCACCGCCTTTCTCGACGGCGCCGTGCACGCGCCGTGCGCCGGGCGCAGGCCCAAGGCGCTGATCGCGCCCCATGCCGGCTGGGTCTATTCCGGCCCGGTGGCGGCCGCCGCCTATGCCCTGCTGCGGCCCTTCCGGGGCAGCTGGTCACGGGTGGTGCTGCTGGGCCCCAGCCATCGGGTCGCCTTCCAGGGCATGGCCCTGTCGTCCGCCGACCAGTGGGCCTCGCCCTTGGGCGCGGTGCCGCTGGACAAGGACTGGTCGCGGCTGGCGGGCGTCCATGGCGTCGGCGTGCTGGATCAGGCCCACGCCCAGGAGCATTCGCTCGAGGTGCATGTCCCCTTCCTGCAAGCCACCCTGGGCGAGTTCACCCTGCTGCCGGTGGTGATCGGCGATTCCAGCCCCGACATGGTGGCCGGGCTGCTGGACGCCCTGTGGGGCGGGGACGAGACGCTGATCGTCATCTCCACCGACCTGTCCCACTACTTGCCTTACGATCAGTGCAAGGGCACCGATTCCCGGACGGTGGCGGCCATCGAGCACATGGAGCCCACCGCCATTTCCCGCGAAGGGGCCTGCGGCCGCATTCCGGTGGGCGGGCTGCTGACCGCCGCCAAGCGCCGGAATCTGGAGATCGTCACCCTGGACGTGCGCAATTCCGGCGACACCGCCGGGCCGAAGAACCGGGTGGTGGGCTATGGGTCCTGGGCCATGTTCGAGACGGAGAAGAGCATGAGCGAAGCCGACGAGATCAAGACCGCCGGGCAGACGCTGGTGGAACTGGCCTGGGCCTCCATCCGCCACGGGCTGGAGACCGGCGCGCCCGCCGCCCCGCCTGCGGACCGGCCCGGCATCCTGGCCCGGCCCGGCGCGGTGTTCGTCACCCTGAACCGCCAGGGAGCCTTGCGCGGCTGCATCGGCTCGGTGATCGCCTGGCGGCCGCTGGCCGAGGACGTGGTGGACAACGCCTTCAAGTCGGCCTTCAAGGACCCGCGCTTTCCGCCCTTGCGTCCCGAGGAGCTGGAGGGCCTTTCCCTGTCGCTGTCGGTGTTAACGCCCCCCGTTCCCATGGCCTTCAGGGACCAGGAAGACATGCTGGAACAGCTTCGTCCCCGCATCGACGGCCTGGTCATCGAGGATGGGGCTAAGCGCGCCCTGTTCCTGCCCTCGGTGTGGGAACAACTGCCCGACAAGCACGCCTTCCTCGCCCATCTCAAGGCCAAGGCCGGCATGCCCAAGGATCACTGGTCGCCCGGCTTCAAGGCGTCCCGCTTCCAGGCGGTGGAGATCGGCAAGTGAAGCGCTTCGGCTTCGGACAATCGCGCACCCGGGTCGAGGATCAGCGCTTCCTCACCGGGCGGGGATGCTATGGCGACGACATAAACCTGACCGGTCAGTCATACGGCATGGTGGTACGCTCGCTGCTGCCCCATGCCGACATCACGGTGGATACGAGCACCGCACGCGAGATGCCCGGCGTGCTGCTGGTCCTCACCCATGCCGAGATGGCGGAGCAGGGCGTGGGCCCCATGGTCTGCGGCTTCCTGCCCGAAGGCGCCAAGCCGCCGCCGCCGCGCCCCGTCATCGCCGGTCCAAGGGTGCGCCATGCCGGCGAGCCGGTGGCCTTCGTGGTGGCCGAGACCCTGGCCCAGGCCCGCGACGCCGCCGAGGCGGTGCTGGTGGACTACCACACGCTGCCGGCCACGCCCCACGACGCCTTCGTCTGGGAGATGGGCGACGCGGCCGGCGTGGCCAAGGTCTTCGCCCGCGCCGCCCGGGTGGTGGAACTGGACCTGATCAACAACCGCCTGGCGCCAACCGCCATGGAGCCGCGCGCCTGCCTGGCCCGGCCGCTGCCCGGCGGACGGCTGGAGCTGACCTCCGGCAGTCAGGGGGTGCACGAGATCAGGGACCGCCTCACCCCGGTGCTGGGCATCGCGCCCGGAACCCTCGACGTCATCACCCCCGACGTGGGCGGCGGCTTCGGCCTGAAGATCAGCCCGTTCCCGGAACAGGCCATGGCGCTGGTGGCGGCGCGTATCCTCGACCGACCGGTCAAGTGGACCGCCGAGCGCACCGAAAGCTTCCTCACCGACACCCACGGGCGCGGCCATGTCAGCACCGCCCGCCTGGCCCTTGACGCGGATGGACGCTTCCTCGGCCTTCAGGTGGAGACCGTGGCCGACCTGGGGGCCTACATCTCCAATTACGGCGCCTTCGTCCCCACCCTGGCGGGGACCGGCATGCTGACCGGGGTCTACCACATCCCCGCCTTCCACGCCCGGGTGCGCTGCATTCACACCCATTCCACCCCGGTGGACGCCTATCGCGGCGCCGGGCGGCCCGAGGCCGCCTATCTGATCGAGCGGCTGGTGGACGCGGCGGCCCGCGATTCGGGCCTTTCGCCGGTGGAGATCAGAAAGCGCAACTTCATTCCGCCTGAATCCTTCCCCTACGCCACCGCCGGCCGCCACACCTATGATTCCGGCGAGTTCGCCCTTGTCATGGACCGGGCGCTGGAACGTTCGGACTGGGCGGACTTCCCGGCGCGGCAGGCGGAAAGCGAGGCGCGGGGAAGGCTTCGCGGCATCGGGCTGGCCACTTACATCGAGATCTGCGGCGGCACCTCGGGCGAGGACGTGACCCTGACGCTTGCCCCCGACGGAACGGCGGAAATCCTGGTCGGCACCCAATCCACCGGCCAGGGCCACGAGACCGCCTACGCCCAGATGGTGGCCGCCGAACTGGGCCTGGACATGGCGAACATCCGGGTCATCCAGGGCGACACCAGGCGCATCGCCGATGGCGGCGGCACCGGCGGCTCGCGCTCGCTGTCGCAACAGGGCGGCGCCATCGCCTCGGCGGTGGAATCCTTCATCGAGCATCTGCGGCCCAAAGCCGCCGGATTGCTGCAGGCCGAGCGGGCCGAGTTCGATTCGGGCCGGTACCGCTCGGCCGGGGGCTCCATCAGCTTCGCCCAGGTGCTGGCCGAGGCCGGAACGCCCCTTTCCGCCAGCTTGCGCTTTAAGCCCCCGGCCTCGACCTTTCCCAACGGCTGCCATGTCTGCGAGGTGGAGGTTGACCCCGAGACCGGCGAGACCGAAATCCTGCGCTATACCATCGTCGATGACGTGGGCACCGTGCTCAATCCCCTGCTGCTCAAGGGCCAGATCGTCGGCGGCGCGGTGCAGGGCATCGGCCAGGCGCTGCTGGAGCACGCCGTCTTCGACCCCGAAAGCGCCCAGCCGCTGACGTCGAGCCTGATCGACTACGCCCTGCCCAGGGCCGCGCACATCCCCGACATCGACTTCTCCACGGTGGAGGTGCCCTGCCGCACCCATCCCCTGGGCCTGAAGGGCGCCGGCGAGGCCGGCACCATCGGCGCGGCGCCCGCCGTGATCAACGCCCTATGCAACGCGCTCCATATCCGCCATATGGACATGCCCGCCACGCCGCTGGCGGTGTGGAACATCCTTGCCGGAAAGAGCGCATGAGCCTGCCCCAAGACCTGTCGCCCCTGCTTCGCCCTCTGGAAGACCTGGCCCGCCGGGCCGGCGTGGTGGTCATGGAGGTCTACCAGTCCGACTTCGCCGTCCGCGGCAAAAGCGATTCTTCCCCGGTCACCGAGGCCGACGAACGGGCCGAGGCCATCATCCTGCCCGGCCTGGCCCTGCTTACCCCCGGCATTCCCGTGGTGGCCGAGGAATCCGTGGCGGCCGGGCGCATCCCCGACATCGGGTCCGGCCCCTTCTGGCTGGTGGACCCGGTGGACGGCACCAAGGAATTCGTCAAGAGAAACGGCGAGTTCACCGTGAATGTCGGCCTGATCCGGGACGGCGTGCCGGTGCTGGGCGTGGTGCTGGCCCCGGCGCGCGGCGAGCTGTGGTCGGGGACCGGAACCACCGCCTTCAAGGAAGACGCCCAGGGCCGCCGCCCCATCGCCTGCCGCCCGATTCCCGCCTCGGGCGCCGTGGTGATGACGTCGCGCTCCCACCGCGAGCCCGAAGCCCTGGCCAAGTGGATGGAGCAGTTTCCCGGCGCTTCGCTGGATTTCGCCGGCTCGTCGCTGAAATTCTGTCTGGTGGCCGAGGGCGCCGCCGATCTTTACCCCCGCTTCGGCCCCACCAGCGAATGGGACATCGCGGCGGCCAGCGCCGTGCTGCTGGCGGCCGGCGGCAGCGTCACCGACTTCGACGGCCGCCCCATGGGCTATGGCAAGACGCCCACGTTCCGCAATCCCGACTTCATCGCCAGGGGAAAAGGCTAATTCCCCCAATGAGGGCGCGCACCCGACCATGGACATAGGGAAAAGACCTTGCTTTTTTGGCTGCTTTGCGCCATTCTTTTTGGGTGACGGGGGTTCCCGCCACCTAACAGCCGCCGTAATGCACGTACGGTGACTTGGAGATGGTTCACAACCCAAAGGGGTTGTGGCGGCGCGCGACGCCGCCCCTGGGACCGTCCCTGCAAGAAGCGTCAGAAAAGGCCGCCGGCTCGTCCGGCGGCCTTTTCGCTTAGGGCGATATTCAGCCGCCCCCCCACCGACGCGAGGGTAGGAAAAGACCACCAAGAGAACAGAGCAGGTCGCACCGTCCAACGTCCCCGTCATCACCGGGCATGCCCCGGTGATCCACGCGGTTCCGCCCGGACATCGCAAGAAGCAACGGACTTGGCGGAAACATGTGGATGCCCGGATCAAGTCCGGGCATGACGGCGCCTGAAACACCCTCTTGATGTCCTTGGCAGTGAATCAGCGCGTCCGCATGGCCCCATGCATCCCTGACACATAAGTTTATGTTGCGCTGCAGCATAAACTTCCCATCTCATGGTCAGACCATGTGATGGAGGTCGGCCATGCTGATCCGCAGACTCTATCTTCACGAACGCCCCACCTATGCCGCCCACCTGAAGCGGCTGTCGGCCGAGGACCGCCGCCTGCGCTTCGCCCGCTCCGGCGTGTGCGACCAGGTCATCGAGGATTATGTCGCCGCCATCGCGGTGGGCGACCTGATCCTGGCCGCCTTCGCCGAGGACGAAATGGTGGGCGCCGCCCACGTGGCGCTGAACGGTTCGCTGGCCGAAGTGGGGGTGAGCGTCGACGAGGGGCACCGAACCGACGGCATCGGCTCCAAGCTGCTGCGCCAGGCCGCCGCCTTCGCCCGCAACCGCCGGGCCGAGAAGCTTTACACCCTGTGCCTGTCGGACAACCGCTCCATGGTCGCCCTGGCGCGGCGCAGCGGCATGACGGTGCATTTCGAAGGCGGCGAGGCCGAGGCCTTCCTGGACCTGCCGCCGCCCGACCCGGTGACGGTGACCGAGGAAATCAGCACCGGCCTGTTCGCGGTGTTCCACGACTGGGCCGAGATGATGGATTCCTACAGCACCATGCTGGTGGGGCACTCGGCCGTCGAACCGCTGCTGGAAGCGACGGGGCTGGCGAAGAGCGCTTGACAGGGAGGCCGCCTCGGATACAAATTGCGAGTCATTCGCATTTGCATCTCAGGAGCCCGTCCCATGTGCGAGCAATGCCACCCCGCCCTGGCCGCCCCCGTCGACACCACCCGCCGCCGCGCCCGGCTGTGGGAAATCGACAGCCAGTGGCACTGCACCGTCATCGGCACCT
This sequence comes from Magnetospirillum sp. XM-1, assembly GCF_001511835.1. NCBI lineage: Bacteria > Pseudomonadati > Pseudomonadota > Alphaproteobacteria > Rhodospirillales > Rhodospirillaceae > Magnetospirillum > Magnetospirillum sp. XM-1. The sequence goes on along the minus strand of NZ_LN997848.1, from coordinate 1,608,513 downwards.
GCCTCAGCCTGGGCGAGCTCAAAGGGGCGGCGACGCGGCTCAAGGTGCAGATGCGCTCGGCCAAGCCCAGCCCCTACGAGATCCATACCGGCATGATTCATCTGGCCTCGCGGGAAAGGCTGGTGGGCAAGGCGTTGACCAAGATGCTGGACCGCAAGCACGCCGCCGCCATCAACCGCGCCAAGCCGCTGGACGGCGAGGACGCGCTGGCCGAGTTGTGGGAGGAAGCCCTGGCCAAGGGTGACGTAGCCTCGGCCTGCTGGGCGGTGATGAGCCATCCCGACGCCACCGACGGCTTGCGCAGCCGCATCTTCGGCGACATCCACATGCTGTCCCATCAGGTGGGCGCGGCCGCCCGGGCCGACCTTAAATCCATCCACCAGTTGGAGCGCGAGAAGGCCGAACTGGAGGCCAAGGTCGCCCGCCAGCAGGAACGCATGAAGACCGAGATCGGCCGGCGCAACACTGAAATCCGCGAGCTGCGCCAGTTGCTCGACCAGGAGGCGTCGGAATCGCGCCGCCTCGCCCATGCCGCCAGCGCGGCGCGGGAAATGGAGCAGCTGCAGCGCGAGCTGGGCGAGCTGCGCCATCTGCTGGAGGTGGAAACCGCCTTCCGCCAGGTGGCCGAGGACGAGAGCCGCCGGCTGCAGGCCCAGGCCCGCGACCGGGAGCAGGAGACCGAACGCCTCGAGCGCGAGCTGCGCGACATGCAGGGCGAACTGGCCGCCTCGGAAGCCCGGCTGGCCGAGACCCTCTCTCCGCCTTCCGCCGCCGCCGACGGCCTTGGCCAATGCGACGAGGATTGCGCCCGGCTGGATCTGTGCGGCCGCTGCATCCTGTTCGTGGGCGGGCGCAACCAGCACCTGCCCCATTTCCGCCGGCTGGTGGAGGAGGCGGGCGGCACCTTCGCCCACCATGACGGCGGCTTCGAGGAAAGCATGGGCCGCCTGCATTCCCTGTTCGGCCGCGCCGACGCCGTGCTGTTCCCGGTGGACAGCGTCAGCCATTCCGCCCACGACGAGGTCAAGCGTTTGTGCCGCCGTTGGGAAAAACCCTTCGTCCCGGTGCGCCGCTCCGGCCTCGGCGCCTTCATCCGGGCGCTCAACACGGTGGCGGGAGCTCCTTGACAGTATGGGCACGTATATACATTATATAAATACAACCGCCAAGGAGGGCCTGATGAGAGGGGGGCGGAAACATGCTGGAATTCGATTGGGACGACGCCAAGAACGCGTCGAACCTGGAGAAGCACGGCATTAATTTCGAGGATGCCATCGCCATCTGGGAGGGACCTGTGCTGGTCAACCCCAGTCCTCGCGATGGCGTAGAGATCGCGGTGGTCTATACCGAGCGCGGAACAGCCAAGCGCTTGATCTCGGCGCGAAGGGCACGGACAAATGAGCGAAGAGCGTATCATCAGGCGCAGTCTCACTGAGCGCCGCAAGAGCAAGACCGACTGGGCGCGGGTCAAGGCGCTGCCCGATTCCGCCATCGACGCCGCCATCGCGGCCGACCCGGACGCCGCCCCCGTCCTGGACGAGGAATGGTTCCGCACCGCCGAACTGGTCATGCCCCAGCCCAAGGCCCCCATCTCCATCCGCGTCGACCGAGAGGTGCTGGACTGGTTCAAGAGCCAGGGGCCGGGCTATCAGTCGCGCATGAACGCGGTGCTGGCCGCCTATGTGAAGGCCCACGGCAAGAGGGACTGAGAGTGCTCCCCCCTTCCCCGCCGGACCGGGAATGGCTTATGGTCCGGGCATGAGCAAGCCCGTGCCCGTTTCCGTCCTGCCCGCCGATCCCGCCGCCATCGCCCGGGCCGGGCGCGTGCTGGCCGAGGGCGGGCTGGTGGCCTTTCCCACCGAGACGGTCTATGGGCTGGGCGGCGACGCCACCTCGGATTCGGCGGTGGCCGCCATCTTCAAGGCCAAGGGCCGCCCCAGCTTCAACCCGCTGATCGCCCATGTGAGCAGCCTGGACCAGGCCGCCGCCCTGGTCGAACTGTGCGACGACGCCCATCGTCTGGCCGAACGCTTCTGGCCCGGCCCGCTGACCCTGGTGCTGAAGCGCCGCGCCGATTCGCCGGTGTCGCTGCTGGCCTCGGCCGGGCTGGATTCGGTGGCGGTGCGCATGCCCGACCACCCCGTCGCCCTGGCCCTGATCAAGGCCGCCGGGCGCCCCCTGGCGGCGCCGTCGGCCAACCGTTCGGGCCGCGTCAGCCCCACAAGGCCCGAGCATGTGGCCCAATGCCTGGAAGGCCGCATCGCTATGGTGCTGGACGGCGGCCCCTGCCGGGTCGGGGTCGAATCCACCGTGCTGGACCTGTCGGAGCAGCCCCCCACCCTGCTGCGCCCCGGCGGCATCACCGCCGAGGAGTTGGAGGAGGTGCTGGGCCACCCCATCCGCCGCGCCCTGGAAACGCCGGACGCGCCGCGCTCGCCCGGCCAGCTGGAAAGCCACTACGCCCCCGCCTTGCCCGTCCGGCTCAACGCCCAGGGGGCCGAGCCCGGCGAGGCGCTGCTGGGCTTCGGCGCCGCCCCCGATTGCGTGCTGAACCTGTCGCCCAAGGGCGACCTCTCCGAGGCCGCCGCCCATCTGTTCGCCATGCTGCGCGCGCTCGACCGCCCCGATTACCGGGGCATCGCCGTGATGCCCATCCCGGAAAAAGGATTGGGCCTGGCCATCAACGACCGCCTGCGCCGCGCCGCCGCGCCACGGAGCCCATCGTGAGCATTCTTGACACTCTCGCCGCCATCGTCGGCCCCGGCAACGTCATCACCGAAGCAGCCGACCTCGCCCCCTATCTGGTGGAGGAGCGCGGCCTGTATCGCGGCGCGGCGCTGGCCGTGATCCGCCCCGGCTCCACCGCCGAGGTCGCCGAGGCGGTCAAGGCCTGCGCCCAAGCCGGCATCCCCATGGTGCCCCAGGGCGGCAACACGGGACTGTGCGGCGGCGGCGTGCCGTCCGAGGATGGGCGAAGCGTGGTGATCTCCACCGAGCGCCTCACCCGTATCCGCGCCGTCGATCCGGTGGACTTCACGCTCACCGCCGAGGCGGGCTGCGTGCTGGCCAGCCTGCAGCAGGCGGCGGAAGAAGCGGATTGCCTGTTCCCCTTGAGCCTGGGAGCGGAAGGATCGTGCCGCATCGGCGGCAACATCTCGACCAATGCGGGCGGCACCAATGTGCTGCGCTACGGCAACACCCGCGATCTGGTGCTGGGCCTGGAGGTGGTGCTGCCCGACGGGCGGATCTGGAACGGGCTGAAGCGGCTGCGCAAGGACAATACCGGCTACGCGCTGCAGCACATGTTCATCGGCGCCGAAGGCACGCTGGGCATCGTCACCGCCTGCGTGCTGAAGCTGTTCCCCCGCCCGCGCGAAGTGGCCACCGCCATGGTGGCGCTCGCCGACCTGGAAGCCGCCCTGCCCTTGTTCTCCCGGGCGCGCAAAGCCAGCGGCGATTCGGTCACCGCCTGCGAACTGGTGCCACGCATCGGCCTGGAACTGGGCATGCGCCATGTGCCGGGCGTGCGCGATCCCTTCGCCGCCCCCCATGACTGGATGCTGCTGCTGGAGCTGTCGTCTTCTCGGCCCGGCGGCCTGAGGGAGGCGTTGGAGGAGGTGCTGGCCCAGGCGGTCGAGGACGGGCTGGCCCTGGACGCGGTGATCGCCGAAAGCCAAAGCCAGCGCGCCGATTTCTGGCGCATCCGCGAGGCCATCCCCGAGGCCCAGAAGAAGGAAGGCGGCTCCATCAAGCACGACGTCTCGGTCGCCACGTCGCGCGTGCCCGAGATGATCCGCCGCTGCACGCACGCGGTGGAGGCCGCCATGCCCGGCGTGCGGGTGGTGCCCTTCGGCCATCTGGGCGACGGCAACACCCACTTCAACCTGACCCAGCCCCAAGACGCCGACAAGACCGCCTTCCTGGCCCGCTGGGAGGAGATGAACCGCATCGTCCACGACATCGTGGTGGGCATGGAGGGCTCCATCTCGGCCGAGCACGGCATCGGACGGCTGAAGGTCGAGGAACTGGCCCATTACAAGCCGGGCGTCGATCTGGACCTGATGGCCCGCGTCAAGGGGGCGCTCGACCCCAGGGGTCTGATGAACCCGGGCAAGATCCTGCGCTGAATCGTCGACAGGCCCTCACCTTTCGCTGTTCCGCCGCAGGCCACGTGTCTATAATCCCGCGCCATGTCGGGGATCACGCGATACATGATGCGCCAGATGCTGGTGGGGATGATTTTCGTCTCCGCCGCGCTGGCCTGCGTCCTGTGGCTGACCCAGTCGCTGCGCTTCGTCGAGATGATCGTCAACAAGGGACTGTCCATCGGCGCCTTCCTCAAGCTCACCATCTTGCTGATGCCGGGCTTCCTGGTGGTGATCATCCCGATTTCCCTTTTCGCCGTAGTGCTTTTCACCTACAACCGCCTGATTGCGGACCGGGAGCTGGTGGTCCTTCGCGCCGCGGGCCTAAGCCATCTGGCCCTGGCGCGGCCGGCGATCATCCTCGGACTGGCGGTGGGCGCCGTGGGCTATCTGCTCAGCTGCTGGATCATCCCGATCACGGTGCGCAGCTTCCACGAAATGCAGTGGACCATCCGCAACGACATCGGCAACGTGCTGCTGCAGGAAGGCATGTTCAACAAATTCGGCGAGGGTCTGACCATCTACGTCCGCTCGCGCACGCCCAACGGCGAGCTCACCGGCCTCTTGGTCCACGACAAGCGCCACCCGAACAAGCCGGTCACCCTGATGGCCGAGCGCGGCGCCATAGTCTACACCGAACAGGGCCCCCGGGTGCTGATGGTCAACGGCAACCGCCAGGAAGTGACGCCCGGCACCGGCAAGATGTCGCTGCTCTATTTCGACAACTACACCGTGGACTTCAACACCGCCACCGGCAACAAGCCCGACCGCTTCCGCGACGCGCGCGAACGCCCGACCCTGGAATTGCTGGCCATGGACGACAGCATGGAGAACAAGGGAGACCTGCGCCGGTTCAAGTCGGAGCTCCATTCCCGCCTCGCCTCTCCCCTTTACAGCCTGGCCTTTCCGTTGCTGGCCGCCGCCGTGCTGCTGACCTCGGGATTCGACCGGCGCGGCCAGACCATGCAGGTGATGGTCGCCACCGCCCTGATGGTCGCCGTCCAGGCCCTGGCGCTGGGCGCATCGAACCTGTCGGCCGGCAACCTGGCCTTCGTCCCGTTCATCTATATCAACGCCGCCCTTCCCATCACGCTTAGCCTGTGGGTCCTGGCGCGCCCGCCGTGGCCGCGCCGCCGGACCGCGCCGGTCCCCAGCGCCGCGTGACGGAACGAAAGAGTGACCATCGTGCCGTCGTCCCGCCACCTCCTCCTCATCACCTTGCTGTCGGCCACCACGGCGCTGACCGCACCGGCGCGCGCCGACGTGGTGACCGAGCAGAAGGCCTGGCCCGAAGCGGGAAGCTGGGGACAGGCCTGGGGCGACGACGACCCCGCCGCCGCGCCCTCGCGCCCCCGCGCCCCCGCGCCCCAGACGGCGCCCGGCTACGTCCCGCCGCCGCCCGCCGCCGCCCTGCCCAGCCGCCCGGCCACGGCCGCCGCCCCGGCCCCGGTCCCCGCCGCCCAGCCCTTGCCGGTCACCGAGATGGGCGCCGCCTATCCCGAAACCGGATCCTGGGGACAGGCCTGGGGCGACGACGAGCCCGCCGCGCCGCCACCGGTCCGCAGCCGCTCCATTCCTTCGACCATCGTTCAGCCCGAGCCCGTTACCGCCCAGGACGCGCCCCGGCCCGCCCCCGCCGCGACCCAGCCGGCCGCCCCCCAACCGGCCATCCGGGCTGACGCCACACCGGCGGCCAAGGTCCAGCGGTCGGCTTCGCGGGCCATGGAACGCGCCTCGGTGATCATGCGCGGCGAGGATGAAAGCGGCGACGCCGTCGGCCTGAAGCGGCCGCCCAGGGTCATCCCCCGGGCCATGCGCGGCCTGAAGACCACCGAGGACGGCGTCGAACCGGTCCACATGGTGGCCGACCAGGTGATCTACGACCGCGAATTCAACGTGGTCACCGCCAAGGGCCGCGTCGAGATGATGCATGACGGCCGGACCATTTCCGCCGACACCGTCAGCTACAACATGAAGCAGGACGTCATGGGCGCGTCCGGCAACGTGGTGCTGACCGAACCGTCGGGCGAGGTCACCCATGCCGACTATTTCGAGCTGACCGGCGATTTCAAGAACGGCGTGGCCAGGGACATCCGCACCATCCTGGCGGACAATTCCCGCGTGGCGGCGCAAAGCGCCCAGCGGGTGGGCGGCGACCGCACGGATTTCGACCGCGCCGTCTACACCGCCTGCGAGCCCTGCAAGGACAAGCCGGACGCCGAGCCGCTGTGGCAGGTCAAGGCCCAGCGGGTCACCCACAACCAGGCCGAGGCGCAGGTGGAGTACCGCGACGCCTGGCTGGAGATCAAGGGCGTCCCGGTCGCCTACACCCCCTACATGTCCCACCCCGACCCGACCATCAAGCGCCAGAGCGGCATGCTGGCGCCGGTGTTCGGCATGAACAGCACGCTCGGCGCGTCCATCGCCACCCCCTATTACCAGGTGGTTTCCGAGGGCGAGGATTTCACGCTGACGCCGCGCTTCATGCTCGACCAGATCAGCAAGATCGACTCTCCGGACAAGGATGTCCCCAGATCGGTGCTGCGACGGATGCAACTGTCGGGTCAGCACCGCTGGCGCGGCATCCACGGCGAGTCGGTCACCTCGGGCAGCATCACCGCCGACAAGACCACCGGCGACATCCGCGGACACCTGGAATCCAAGGGTCTGGTCGAACTGGACCGCACATGGCGGACCGGCTGGCAGATCCAGCACCAGTCGGATCTGAATTACCGCTCGCTTTACCGGGTCCGCACCGAGGAAGACCGCCCCTGGCTGATGAACCGCCCCTATGTGGAAGGGTTCAGCCGGCGCGGCTACGCCATGATGGAAGCCATGTCCTTCGAGGGCAAGCGGGTCGTCGAGGATTCCAGCAAGTCGCCGGTGGTCCTGCCGCACATGGTCTACAGCACCATCAGCGCGCCAGGCTGGGCGGGCAGCTATTGGTCCACGGAATCCGACGTCCTGGCCTATACCCGCGATGTGGGCACCCAGGCCCAGCGCCTGTCCACCAAGGTGGCCTGGAACCTGCCCCTCATCTCGCCCGATGGGCAAGTCTATGCCATTACCACCTCGGTGCGCGGCGACGGCTATCACGCCGACCATCTGACCAATACCAGCAAGAGTTCGAGCAGCAGCGGACGCGCCATTCCGGAAGTGGCCGTCAACTGGCGATACCCCTTCACCCGTCCGGGCCGTACCGTCACCCAGGTGGTCGAGCCCCTGGCCATGGTGGCGGTAAGTCCCAATGCCGGCACCGATGCCCGGATTCCCAACGAGGATTCCATCAGCTTTGAGTTGGACGAGACCAATGTGATGCGCCCCAACCGTCTGCCCGGCCTCGATCAGGTCGAGGGCGGCGTGCGCGGCGCCTACGGCCTGCGCTGGGCGGCCTATCCTGCCCGGGGCGGCGCCATCGTCGCCCAGGCGGCCCAGGGCTGGCGCCAGCACAAGACATCCACCTTCGGCACCGGCAGCGGTTTCGCCGACACCCTTTCCGATTACGTCGGCCGCGTGGACATCACGCCCATCGGCTATTTAATGCTGCGCGACCGGGTCCGTCTCGACAAGGACACGCTGGAAGTGCGCCGCAACGAAGCCGGCTTGTCGATCGGACCGCCATTGCTGACCTTCAGCGCCGATTACGGCATGATGTCGCCCAGCGCCAGCAACACCAGCGCCATTTACCCGAAGCGGCAATACGTCAATTACGGCCTGACGTCGACCACGACGCAGCATTGGCGGAATCAGTTGGCCCTGCAGCAGGATCTGGCCAGCAATGGCGGCACCGTCAGTTGGAGCGCCAATTCCATGTACAGCGACGAATGCATCGCGATCATCGGCGCATTCACCCGCTACCACTCGGACGTCAGCGGTCTGCTGTCCGGATATCACTTGAGTCTGACCGTGGTCCTGAAGTCGCTGGGCGAAGCGCCCGTCAGCGTCTTTTAGTGGGAGGTAACCCGAGAATGCTGGCCCGCGCTGCAATCGTCCTGACCTTAGTCCTGATCTCGCATCTCCCATTTGGCCAGGCCTCGGCCCAGGACGTGGACCGCATCGCCGCCGTGGTCAACGACGAGATCATCTCGCTCCGCGACCTTGACGCCCGGATGAAGCTGGCCATCACCGTCTCGGGCCTGCCCGACAATATCGAGAACCGGCGGCGCGCCGTGCCCCAGGTGCTGCGCAAGATGATCGACGAGCGCCTGCAGTCGCAGGAAGCCGCGCGCCTCAAGGTCTCGGTCGGCAGTGACGAGGTGATGCGCGGCCTGGCCAATATCGAGAACCAGAACCGCATGCCGCCGGGTTCGCTGCTGCCGTCGCTTATCAAGGCCGGCGTCGATCCCGACGCCGTCAAGGATCAGGTCAAGGCCGACATCACCTGGGTCAAGCTGATCATGCGTTCGCTTCAGCCCACCATCCGGGTCGGCGAGGACGAGATCACCGACCGCATCGAGGCCATCCGCCTGCAATTCGGCCAGCCGGAATTCATGCTGGCCGAAATCTTCCTGCCGGTGGAATCCCCGCGCCAGGAGGAAGAGTCGCGGCGCCTGGGCGAACGCCTGATCGAACAATTGCGCGCCGGCGCCCCCTTCCAGGCCCTGGCCCGCCAGTTCTCCCAAAGCGGCACGGCCGCCAATGGCGGCGTGCTGGGCTGGACGGCCCCCGCCGCGCTCGATGACGACATCCGCGACGTGGCCATGCGCCTGGACAAGGGACAGGTCAGCACCCTGGTCCGCACCGGTTCCGGCTACGCCATCCTGGCCATGATCGACAAGCGGGTGACCGGCGAGAGCACCACGTCCGAGCCCAAGTTCACCCTGGCCCAGGTCTTCTTCCCCGTGCCGCCCGGCGCCCCGCCGATCCAGCAACTGGCGGCCAAGGCGGCGGAACTGACCTCGCCGCTGAAATCCTGCACCGAGATGGAGGACATGGGGCGCAAGCTCAATTCCGAGCGCTCGGGCATACGCGAGGGCCTGACCCTGTCGGTCCTGCCGCAGGCCATGCGCCCCGTGGTGAGCGCCCTTGCCATCAACAAGGCCAGCGCCCCCATGAATATCGGCGACGCCCTGCTGGTTGTGATGGTCTGCGCCCGCGAGGAGGCCGTCACCAACAAGAGCGGCCTGCCCTCCCGCGAAGCCATAAAGCGCGCAATCGAGGACGAACGTCTCGACATGATGTCGCGCCGCTATCTCCGCGACCTGCGCCGCGCCGCCTTCATCGACTTCCGGCTGTGAGCATTCTCGCCCTGACCATGGGCGAGCCCGCCGGGATCGGAGGGGATATCGCGCTCAAGGCCTGGAGCCAGCGGACCGATGGCGGCACGCCGCCCTTTGTGGTGATCGACGATGCCGGACGGCTGCGGCAACTGGCGGCACGGCTGGGGATCGCCGTTCCCATTCAGGAGGTGTCGTCCCCCGCCCAGGCCGAAACCGTCTTCGCCGCGGCGCTTCCCGTCCTGCATCAGCCCCTGGCCGTTCCGGTCGAGCCGGGCAAGCCCGATCCGGCCAATGTGCCGGCGGTCAAGGCGGCCATCGAGCGGGCCGTCGCCCTGGCCCTGGCCGGCGAGGTGGCCGGGCTGGTCACCAATCCCATCCACAAGCACGTCATGTACCAGGGCGGCTTCGCCTTTCCCGGCCACACCGAGTTCCTGGCCGCCCTGCTGGGCCGCCCCGGCCTGCGCGAAGTGATGATGCTGGCCTGCCCCCAGTTGCGGGTGGTGCCGGTGACCATCCACCTGGGACTGGCCGAGGCCATCCGCACGCTGACCCGCGCCGACATCGTCGAAATCGGCCGCGTCACCGCCCGGGCGCTGGAAGTGGACTTCGCCATCCCTAAGCCCCGCCTCGCCGTGGCCGGGCTCAACCCCCATGCCGGCGAGGGCGGCGCCATGGGCCGCGAGGACGAGGACATGGTCGCCCCGGCCGTGGCCGAACTGCGGGCCTTAGGCATCGACGCCTTCGGCCCCCTGCCCTCGGACACCCTGTTCCACCCCAGGGCTCGGGCCGGCTACGACGCGGCGCTGTGCATGTATCACGACCAGGCGCTGATCCCCATCAAGACCATCGATTTCGATGGCGGCGTCAACGTCACCCTCGGCCTGCCGGTGGTGCGCACCTCGCCCGACCACGGCACCGCCTTCGATCTGGCGGGAACGGGCAAGGCCAATGCCGGCAGCCTGCTGGCCGCGCTATCCATGGCCGCCGCCATCGCCGCCAACCGCGCGGGGCACCATGGCTGAGCTGCCGCCGCTCAGGGAGGTCATCGCCCGCCACGGGCTCGACGCCCGCAAGTCGCTGGGCCAGCACTTCCTGTTCGACCTCAATCTGACGGGGCGCATCGCCCGGGCGGCGGGAGACCTCTCTGTCGGCTCGGTGATCGAGATCGGCCCGGGCCCCGGCGGCCTGACCCGCGCCCTGCTCGATGCCGGAGCCCGCCACGTCATCGCCATCGAACGCGACGACCGCGCCATCGCCATCCAGAACGAAATCGCCGAAGCCTTTCCCGGCCGCCTGGAGATCATGGCCGCCGACGCCATGGCCATCGACGCCGCCGGTCTGGGCGAGACGCCGCGCCGCATCGTCGCCAACCTGCCCTACAACATCTCCACCGCCCTGCTGCTGGGCTGGCTGAAGCGCGCCGAGGCGTTCGAACGCCTGATCCTGATGTTCCAGAAGGAAGTGGTGGACCGCCTGGCCGCGCCGCCCCGGTCAGACCATTACGGCCGCCTGTCGGTGATCACCCAGTGGCTGTGCGAGGTGCGCCCGCTGTTCAACGTCGACCGCCGCGCCTTCACGCCGCCGCCCGCCGTCACCTCGACGGTGGTGGAACTGGTGCCGCGGTCCGAGCCCCTGGCGCCGGCCCGGTTCGCCACCCTGGAACGGGTCACCGCCGCCGCCTTCGGCCAGCGGCGCAAGATGCTGCGCTCCAGCCTGAAATCCCTGGGCGACGCCGAGGAACTGCTGGAACGCACCGGCCTTGCCCCCACCGCCCGGGCCGAGGAGATTCCGGTGGAGGGATTCTGCGCCCTGGCCCGCGCTCTTGATGAGCGTCAGGGTTCCTGAACGCCGACCGTGCTATCGTGCCGTTCTTGCCAAGAGGAGGGCCACATGAGCGGATGGGGCTGCGCCCACGATGATCACGGCACCTGCACGCGGGTGGCCGGAAGGCCCTGCGATCCGGGCATGAAGGGCTGCGTGCTGGCCGGACGCTTCCGCTTTTCCAATCCGGCGAAGAACCGGCCTGTGAAATCGCAAGGTGAGTACACAACGGCCGAGCTCGCCGATGAGGATGGCGAACCCCCCGCTTAGCTCCCATATCTCAACCAAATGGCCTGCTGTCCTATGAACGCAGGCGTTGACGCATCCCCTGGCAATAGGTTTTAGTGAATCCCAACAAACGAAGGCGCCCAAAAGAGGTGCCGTAAAATGGGTGAATTGTACTCTGGGAGAAAGCGGAATGACGGCTGAGCGCGGCGGGGCCTCCCCGACGGCGGAGAGCGTTGACTCGTTCGCCACCGAGGTTTTGAAGCAAATCGACAGTCTCAGCCTCGAGGTCGCCGACATCGCCGGCACCATGGACGGCCTGACCCGCTTCGTGAAACACCAAGAAGAGCTGTTCGGCCATCTGAAGATGATCGCCCACACCATGGCCGACACCATCGGGCTGATCGACGCCGCCGGCCGCGAAACCCGCGACATGACCATCCAGGCCGGGCACCAATCCTCGGAATCGCTACGCACGGTGGAAGAGGCCCTGTCGGGCGTCAACCAGCTGGTCGGTGCCGTCCAGGGCATCGAGGAACGCCTGGAGGGCCTGGAGGGCGCGCTGGGCGAGGTCAGCACCATGTCGCGCAACATCCAGAAGATCGCGCGCCAGACCAACCTTCTGGCCTTGAACGCCACCATCGAGGCGGCCAGGGCCGGCGAGGCCGGAAAAGGGTTCGCCGTCGTCGCCACCGAGGTCAAGACCCTGGCGCGCCAGACCGCCGACGTCACCAGCGGCATCGACGACACCGTCCACAAGCTGTCCGGTTCGGTCACCGACCTGATCGAGACCTCCACCGACACCCTGAAGATGGCCGATTCGGTCGGTTCCGGCGTGGGCGTCATCAACGAGGCGGTTTCGGTGTTCGGCAACGTCATCGAATCGGTGGAAAGCAAGGTGGGCGACATCTCCCAGGCGGCGTCCGCCTCGCTCACCCAGTGCGGCGACGTGATCGGCGAGATCGACAAGTTCTTCGAAGGCATCGCCATGACCAGCGAAAGCCTGCGCAAGGCCGACGAGCGCATCGCCTCGCTCTTGGGCAGTTCGGAAGAACTGATGGGCTATATCGCCGCCTCGGGCTTCCGCACCGCCGACACGCCGTTCATCGAGGCCATCCAGGAGGCCGCCCGCAAGGTATCCGCCCTGTTCGAGCAGGGAATCACGTCCGGCCGCATCTCGGTCTCCGACCTGTTCGACGAGGCCTACCAGCCCATCGCCGGCACCAATCCGCAGCAGCACACCTCGCGCTATGTCGCCTTCACCGACCAGATGCTGCCCGACATCCAGGAACCGCTGCTCGGCCTCGATTCGCGCGTGGCCTTCTGCGTCACCATCGACCGCAACGGCTACATCGCCACCCACAACAAGAAGGTGTCGCACCCCCAGGGCGCCGACCCGGTGTGGAACAACGCCAATTGCCGCAACCGGCGCATGTTCAACGACCGCACCGGCCTGTCGGCGGGACGCAACACCAAGCCGTTCCTGCTGCAGACCTATCGCCGCGACATGGGCGGCGGGCAGTTCATCATGATGAAGGACGTCTCCGCCCCCATCACCGTGCAGGGCCGCCACTGGGGCGGCATCCGCCTGGGCTACCGGATTTAGTCATCGCCGATACGGTCACGGCCGGGCCCGCCCCGGCCGTGACGCGCAACCATTCGGCGGCACACCGTTGCCAAAGCCGCTTTTTTGCCGGGGCCGCATTCTCCACGCGGGGGATGGCGGCCTCTTCGTCTTGGGCGTATCATTGCCGATAGGTAGGCATTCCGCAGGGAGGCTTCCATGACGACCAATATCCTTTCCGTAATCTCCGCAATGGCCGAGGTAGCAACCGTTCCTCGTCAGGGAGAGCACTTGCGCCCCCGCCAACCGGTGATCACCTTGTCGCGCGATTTCGGCTCGGGCGGCGACGTCATCGCCACCCGGCTGTGCCAGCGCCTGAAACTGCCCCTTTACGACGAGGAATTGCTGCGCGAGGTGTCGGGCCGCCTGAACGACGACCCCGCCATCGTGCGGCTGCTGGACGAAGGCTTCGGCCGGGCCAAGGACATGTGGCTCTACCGCCTGTTCTCAGGCAAGGACATCAGCCCCGACGCCTATCGCGACACCCTGATCAAGGTGGTGATGAGCCTGGGCCGCCTGGGCGGCGTCATCGTCGGGCGCGGCGCCCACATCATCCTGGCGGGCGAATGCGCGTTGCGCGTCCGGGTGGCGGGCAGCCCCGAAGTCTGCGCCAAGCGCATGGCGGCGGCCGGTCACGGCAACGAGGCCGACCTGATGGCCCAGGCCCAGGAATTGAACCACCGCCGCGGCAAGTTCGTGTGGGAGGCCTTCGGCTCGCGCCTGTCCGACGCCAGCCAGTTCGACCTGACCATCAACACCGACCGTATGGATGATTTCGAAGACGTGGTGGAGACCATCATCGTGATGGCCGAAGCCGTCCATTCCGGCCGCGTGCTGCGCGGCGACCTGGTCCACGCCCAAGTGTAAGGTCCGGCGCCGGGGGGACGGCTAAACGCCCCCCCGGCTAAAGCTCACCGTCCCGGCAGCATGCGGGCCATGATATCGTCCTTGAGGATGAAGCGGTGGCGAAGCGCCGCCGCCACATGCCCGACCAGCACCGCCGCCAGGATCCAGCCGAGCGCCACGTGGCCGCCCTTCAGCACTTCCTTCAGGGCATCGTCCTTGCCCACCAGGACGGGCAGCGCCAGGCCGAACACCGACACCTCGCGGCCGGCGCTCTGGCTGAGCAGGATGCCGTCCAGCGGAATCAGCACCATCAGCAGATAGAGCCCCACATGTCCGGCCGAGGCCATCAGACGCTCGATGGCGGGCATGGACACGGGCAAGGCCGGCTGCGGCCGGGTCAGGCGCCAGGCCAGACGGGCCACCGCCATCACCAGCAGGATCACGCCGATGGCCTTGTGCAGGCCGATCACCTCGGACCGCACCGGCCCCTTGGGCAGGGCGTCGATCATGTGTCCAACCACCCACAGGGCCAGGATGGCCGCGGCCATCACCCAGTGAAGTATCCGCGCCACGGCGTCGTAGCGCGCGGGAACAGCTTCAGTCATGCCACTTCCCCAACTGAAATCAAAGCGTCCGCCACCCTAGCACGCCGTACCGGAGGTTGACATTGCCGACCGAGCGCATACCCTTCATGCATGGGATATCAAGGGGAACGGTAATGTCGCGTGGTGCATCGCGTATCGCTTCGCTTCTGGCGATGCTTTCGGCGCTGGCGGCATGCGGCGGCATCGTCGGCGTTCCGCCGCCCGCCGAATCCTGGCCGTCGCCACCCCAGGAAATGGCGCGCGAGCCCGTCCGCTATCCCGAAATCCGCCTCAACGTTCCCGCCTTCATCGCCTCCGACCCCGAGGCCCAGCGCTTCCTGCTGCTGCGCCAGCTGGTGGAGGCCGGGCTGGTCACCCCCGAGGAGGCCGGAACCCGGCGTGCCGCCAATATCGGCGCCCTGCTGCCCTTTTCCGCCCCGCCGCCCGCCGCCGGCCTGAGCCGACCGGTGGCGCTGCGCGACATCGCCGACCGGCTGTCCCGCCTGTCGGTGCCGGTTGCGGGGCAGCCGGCCTCGGTCCGCCAGGCCGAACGCGACTTCCTGATGGACACCCTGCTGCCCGCCGAGCCCCTCCTGCGGGCGCCGCCGGCGCGGCAGGAAAAGGAAGCCCTGGCCACCGGCCGGCGCCGCGCCGAGGATCTGGGCCGTCTGGGGCTGCTCGAACACGACGAGTTCCAGCGCGAGATGGCCGCCATCGTCGCCGCCGAACGGACTCTGGCCAACGCGCCGCCCCCACCTCCGCCGCCGCCCAAGAAAAAGCCGAGGAAGAAGCCGCCCGTCCCCGACGGCGGCGTCCCCGGCGCCACCAAGCCCGGCGACATCCCGGGCGGAGTGCAGCCGTTCAATCCCAAGGGAACGCTGGGGCTGCACCTGCTGTCCATGGCGTCGCCCACCACCACCGACAAGGCGGTCGAGGCCCTGAAGAAGGAATTTCCGGAACTGGCGCCCCTGGAGTTCAAGGCGGTCAAGACCGACATTCCCGACCTGGGAACGACCTACCGCCTGATGGCCGGCCCGCTGTCGGGGGCCGATGCCGAAACCCTGTGCCGGGCGCTGCGCGGCAAGGGCCAGTCCTGCGCCATCGCCAATTACTGACGACATCATCGTCATATTTCGTCCGACAGCCGCCCATTTCGCGACAACCCCGGCCGTTCGTACGTATATTCCCTTGCCCGCGTCAGGCACACACCTTATGCTTTCATCCAGACCTGTATGGCGTTTGGCATAATGTCACTCCGGCCCAAACAAAACCCTGGCGTTCATATTGCGCCGGAACAATCTCCCGGAACGCACGCGCCGCAGACAGGGAAGATCGCCTTTCGCCTGTTCGCAGCCGTTCTGGCCCTCAACCTCGCCATCGCCGCCGTCGTGGCGACCATCATCTCCATCGGGCAGGAGCAGCACCGGCAGATGGCCGACCAGCAGGTGGAGAACCTGTCCACCGTGCTGCGGACCAGCCTGCTGGGAACCATCACCAAGATCGACATCACCCTGCAGGCCGTGGCCGACGAGATCGGCCGTCAGGAGCGGACGGGCGGCATCGACACCCCCCAGTTGGAGGAGGTCCTGCGCCGCCACGACGCGCGCATGCCCGAGGCATTGGGATTGCGGGTGGTGGACGCGGCCGGGATCATCCGCCACGGCGTCACCGGCATCAAGGTGGCCCAGGCCAGCATCGCCGACCGGCCGCAATTCATCAAGATGCGCGACGATCCCAACGCCGGGCTGGTGATCTCCAAGCCGGTGCTGGGCCGCGCCGCCCAGACCTGGATGATCACGCTGAGCCGCCGTCTCGACCACCCGGACGGCTCCTTCGCCGGCGACGTGCATGTGGCGGTGCCGCTGGACCGGCTGACCGAAAGCTTCAACAGCGTCAATGTCGGCCCCCGCGGCGTGGTCAGCCTGTGGGACGACGGGCCGTCGGCCCTGGCCCGCGCCCCCGATATGGACGGTCCCGGCGGCGTGCTGGCCAAGGCGCCCAAGCCATCGGCGGAACTGCGCGCCGTGATCGAGTCCGGGGCGGACAATGCGGCCTATAGCGCCCATTCCGGCATCGACAACATCAAGCGGAGCGTCCACGTCAACCGCGTAGGCAAAATGCCCCTGTGGGTCGTCGTCGGCCTGGCCGAGGAAGACTATCTCGCCGACTGGAACCGGCAGGTCCGCATTCTGGTGATTCTGGCTTCCGCCTTTTCATTGCTCAGCCTGGCGATGGCGGCGATGTTCCTGCGCGGCTGGCAAAACCGCCACCGCACCGCCCTGGCCGTCGCGGAAGCCCATGCCCAGACCGAGGAGGCCCGCCGCCGCCTGGAGCTGATTCTCGGCTCGGCCGGCGAAGGTATCTGCGGCGTCGACACCGAGGGGCGGATCACCTTCATCAACCAGACGGCGCGCCGCCTGCTGGGTTGGGGCGAGACCGAGGGTATCGGCCTCAACCTGCATGAAGAGGTTCATCACCACCGCGCCGACGGCAGCGAATTTCCCGCCGTCGCCTGCCCGGTGTGGCAGACCCTGCACGACGGCAACACCCGCCACATTCCCCGCGACGTCCACTGGCGGCGCGACGGCACCTCCATCCCGGTGGAGTTCACCAGCGCCCCCATCATCCAAAACGGCCACATCACCGGCGCGGTGACCCTGTTCCGCGACATCGCCCGGCGCATTCGGGTGGAAAGCGAGGCGGCCCGCAGCCTGGCGGTCACCACCGCGCTGGGCGGCATTCTGCGGCATTCCCTCGAGGACCGGCCGCTGGCCGACATCCTCCATGATTCCCTGGTGGAAATCCTCAGCCTGCCCTGGCTCAACCTGGAAGAGCGGGGCAGCATCTTCCTGACCGAGCCCGGGGGACAGACCCTGCGGCTGGCGGCCGAGCACAATCTGGCGCCGAGCATCGCGCAGAGCTGTGCGACCATCCGCCTCGGCCAATGCCTGTGCGGCACCGCCGCCGAACGGCGCGAGGTGATCTTCGCCGCCCATGTGGACGAACGCCACCACATCCAGGTGGCGGACATGCATGCGCACGGTCACTACTGCGTCCCCATCATGAACGGCAGCGACTTGCTCGGCGTGCTCAACACCTATGTGGGCCACAATCACCAGTGGCTGGAAGAGGAGGAGCGTTTCCTCAAGATGGTCGCCGACACCCTGGCGGGCATCATCCGGCGCAAGCAGATCGAGCAGACCCTGAGGGACAGCGAGGAACTGTCCAAGACGCTGCTCAACGCCACCATCGACGGTGCCCTGGTGCTCACTCCCGAGGGGCGCATCCTGGCCGCCAACGAGTCCCTGGCCGCCCGCTTCGCCCGCACGCCCGCCGCCATGGCGGGAACCAGCTTCTTCGACTGGCTGCCGCCCGCCCTGGCCGAAGCCCGCCGCGCCCAGCTCAGCCAAGTGCTGGAGGCGAAGGCGCCGCTTCACACCCACGACGAACGGGACGGCGCCATCTTCGACAACCGCGTCTATCCCATCGGCGATGCGGACGGAACCATCGGCCGGATCGCCGTGTTCTCCCGCGACGTCACCTTGCAGCGCAATGCCCAGAAGACGGTGGAGAAGGCCCTGGCCGACCTGGCGCGCTCCAACGCCGAACTGGAGCAGTTCGCCTATGTGGCCTCCCACGACCTGCGCGAGCCGCTCCGGGCCATCACCGGGCATCTGCAACTGCTCGAGCGCCAGTTGAAGGACAAGCTGAACGACGACATCGCCGAATCCCTGCATTTCGCCGTGGATGGCGCCCGGCGCATGGACATCCTGATCCGCGACCTGCTGGACTATTCACGCATCGGCCACGCCGACCGCGAGATGGAGGACCTGGAACTGGGCGAGGTCATCGCCGACGCCCTGGCCAACCTGTCGGCCACCATCGCGGAAAGCCGCGCCTCGGTGAGTTGCGGCACCGCCATGCCCATCGCCCACGGCAACCGCATGGAACTGACCCGCCTGTTCCAGAACCTGATCGGCAACGCGCTGAAATACCGCTCCGCCGACCGCGCGCCGGTGGTGACCCTGAACGCCACACGCTCGGAAAACGTCTGGGACATCGCCATCCGCGACAACGGCATCGGCATCGAGCCGGAATATTTCGAACGCATCTTCATGATCTTCCAGCGCCTGCACGGACGCGGGCAGTACGAAGGCACCGGCATCGGCCTGGCGGTGTGCCGCAAGATCGTCGAGCGCCACGGCGGCTCGATCCGGGTGGCCTCCACCGCCGGCGAAGGCAGCACCTTCACCATCTCGCTGCCCGCCATCGGGACGTAGCCCCTTCCCTTCCCCCCCCTTGCGTCATGGCCGGGCTCGACCCGGCCATCCGCGCCGTCCGCACAGCAAAAAAGGCGGCCCCCGCAGGAGCCGCCTTTCTCTAACGTTCGGCCGAGACCGGTGGACTACACCGCCTTAACCCGGACATAGGAGCCCGGAGCGGCCTCGATGGCCTTGAGCTTGCCCGAGCCCGGCACGCGGGCGGGAACCTGCTTGCCGGCGAACTTCTCGACCCACTTCTGCCAGTCGGTCCACCACGAACCGTCCACCTGGGTGGCGCCGGCCAGCCAGACTTCCGGGTTCTTGGGCTTCTTGGTGTTGGTCCAGTAGCAGTACTTGTTGGCCGCCGGCGGGTTGACCACGCCGGCGATGTGGCCCGAGGCCGACAGCACGAACTTGATCGGCCCGGAAACATGCTGGGTGAGCGCGTAGGTGCTCTGCCACGGCGCGATGTGGTCCTCGCGCGTCGACAGCATGTAGATGGGGGTCTTGATGTTGCCGAGGTCGATCTTGACGCCGTTGAGCTCGATGCCGCCGGCCTCGATCAGCCGGTTCTCCTGGTACATCTTGCGCAGGTAGAAGCTGTGCATGGCGGCGGGCATGCGGGTGGAATCCGAGTTCCAGTACAAGAGGTCGAAGGGGAACGGATCCTTGCCCAGCAGGTAGTTGTTGACCACGAACGACCAGATCAGGTCGTTGGCGCGCATCATGTTGAAGGTGGTCGCCATGTCGCGGCCGTCCAGGTACCCCGCCTGGTTCATGCGGGTTTCCAGCGCCGAGAGCTGCTCCTCGTCGATGAACACCCCCAGCTCGCCCGGCTCCTTGAAGTCGGTCATGGTGGTGAAGAAGGTGGCCGAGGCGATGCGGTCCTCGCCCTTGGCGGCCAGATAGGCCAGGGTGCAGGCCAGCAGCGTGCCGCCCAGGCAGTAGCCGGCGGCGTTGACCTGCTTGGAGCCGGTGGCCTTCTCGATGGCGTCGATGGCAGCCAGCGGGCCTTCCAGCATGTAGTCGCCGAAGCCCTTGTGGGCCAGCTTCTCGTCCGGGTTGACCCAGGAAATGACGAACACCGTGTGGCCCTGGTCCACCGCCCACTTGATCAGCGAGTTCTTGGGCCGCAGATCCAGGATGTAGAACTTGTTGATCCACGGCGGCAGGATCAGCAGCGGCTTTTCCAGAACCTGTTCCGTGGTGGGATCGTACTGGATCAGCTGCATCAGGTCGGTCTGGAAGACCACCTTGCCCGGGGTGACGGCGATGTTGTCGCCCACCTTGAAGGCGTCGTAATCGGTCATCTTGATGGCCAGGTTGCCCTTGCCGCGCTCAAGATCGTCCAGCAGGTTGTTGAGGCCCTTCAGCAGGTTCTCGCCCCGGCTCTCCACGGTGGCGCGCAGCACCTCCGGGTTGGTCAGGACGAAATTGCTGGGCGCCATGGCGTCCACGAACTGGCGGGTATAGAAGTCCACCTTCTTGGCGGTGTGGTCGTCCAGGCCCTCGACGTTCTTCACCATGCCCTGCATCCAGCGGGCGGACAGCAGGTAGGACTGCTTGATGAAGTCGAAAATCTCGTTTTCCTGCCACATCTCGTCCTTGAAGCGGCGGTCGCCGGAATCGGGGGCAACCACCGGCTGGGTCTCCTCGCCCATCATGCGGCGCGCCGTGTTCTGCCACAGCGACATGTAGTCCTGCCACAGGTTGAGATTGGCCTCGACCAGCTTGGCCGGGTCGCTCATCAGCTTGGCCGTCATCTCCATGAAGGCGTTGCCGATGTTCAGCGGATCGGCCGTGGCCGCCGAGGGGTCCGCCGCCTGACGGGTGAGAAAGTCGGTCACGATGCGCTGGGACCGTTCGGCGATGTTGGTCATCGCCTTGGAGAGTTCCGCCGGATCGATCATCTTGGAATCGGCGCCCGTCTGCTCAGCCATCAGCTTCCCCTTAATTTACGGTGCATCCAGAGTGCAACCATACACGGCTATGGGGAGCTTGTCCCCTCGCCCGGCGGTCCGGCGGATGCACGCCCATCCTTTCCGCCCGTTCCATAGACCTATATACTTTCGAACCATGGCCTGATAAACGTGAACTTGCCGTAAAAATCGGTCCAGACAAAAATAGTTTCTCGATACCGGGGGCAGCAGTTCGTCCATGTTCGATTGCATCGAGGCTTGGCGCCGTCGTCATGAGCGCCGCACTCTGGCCGTTGGCCGGAGCGTCGCTATCGCCGCTCTGATTGCCGGCTGCTCTTACGTTCCCGACGCCCTTAATCCCGTCGAGTGGTACAAGGGCGTCGCCGGCGTGTTCGAAGGCGACGAGCCCCCCGTGGTGGCCGCGCCCCGCCGCCCCGAAGGCTCGTTCCCCAACGTCAACGAGGCCGGCGCCAAGACCGCCCCGTCGGGCAAGGGCCTGGCCGGAGACAAGGGCAACGCCAAATACGCCGAATCGGTGCGGCGCGAACCCGCGCCCACCAAGCAGCTTGCCAAGAAGACCCAGCCCACCCAGACCCAGGTGGCCGAAGCCCCCGCCCAGGCGCAGCCCCCCCAGGTGGCCCAGGCTCCCGCCGCCGCCCAGGACGCGTCGGGCAAGGGCTCCTACCAGCCGTCGCTCGACCGCCGCATGCAGGCCGCCCGCGACGAAGGCCCCAGCGCTCCGCCCCGGACCGCTCCCGGCGGCCCGCCGGCCCGCGCCGAAATTCCCGACAGCGTGCCCACCCGCCGTGGCCTGCTGGCCGAGCATTTCCAGAAGCGTCTGGCCGAATCCGCCGTCGCCACCAACAAGGGCGACCCCTTCACCGGCGTTCCGGCGCCCCGCACCCAGGCGTCGTACAACCAGCCGGCCCATACCTACGCCGTGCCGGCCCAGCCGCCGGTGGGCATGAGCCGTTCACCCCAGTTCGCCGCCGACACCGGCGAGCGGGCCGTCAACCTGACGCCCCCCAAGGGCCTGCGCGGCGCCAAGGGCATGGTGGCTCCCAAGGGCCCCGCCGCCCAGTTCGAGGTGGCCTCGCTGCAATTCGGCCCCAGCGGCGCGCTCACCGCCGCCGACGGCGCCCAGCTGCGCGAAGTGGCGTCCTTGCAGAAGCAGACGGGCGGCGTGGTCCGCATCGTCGGCTATCCCTCGCCGGGCGCCGTGTCCTTCGTCGGCCAGGACGACGCTTCCGTCGCCATGGGCCGCGCCAGGGCGGTGGCCAAGTCGCTGGCCAGCCTGGGCGTGCCCGCCCGCAAGATCATGGTGGCCGCCGACCCGGTGGCGCCGTCCGCCTTCGACGACAGCGGCGCCAAGGTCTCCATCGAATACTGATGGCCCGGCTGAATTGAACGGATTCCAGGCGTGCATGTCTGGGTCCGTTCAAATAGCCATCGATTCTTAACCGCTGCCGCATTAGGGTCCCCTTCGAGGGGGGCCTCGCAGCAGATTAGGTTCGGCCCATGAGCAGCCAGCAGCACGACTTCCATCGGATCAAGCGCCTTCCGCCCTATGTGTTCGCCGAGGTGAACGCCATGAAGGCCCGCGCCCGCGCCGCCGGCGAGGACATCATCGATTTCGGCATGGGCAACCCCGACCAGCCCACCCCCGCCCACATCGTCGACAAGCTGGTGGAAGCCGCCCGCAATCCCCGCGCCCACCGCTACTCCATGAGCCGCGGCATCCCCGGCCTGCGCAAGGCGCTGTCGGCCTATTACCAGCGCCGGTTCAACGTCGACATCGATCCCGAGGCCGAGTGCATCGTCACGCTGGGCTCCAAGGAGGGGCTGGCCAATCTGGCCAACGCCATCACCAGCCCCGGCGACATCGTGCTGGTACCCAATCCCAGCTATCCCATCCACCCTTACGGCTTCATCATCGCCGGCGGCTCGTGCCGCTTCGTGCCGGTGACCCCCGACGCCGAATTCCTGAAGGCGCTGGACCGCGCCGTGCGCCATTCGGTGCCCAAGCCCATCGCCCTGGTGCTGAACTATCCGTCCAACCCCACCGCGCTCTTGGCCGATCTCGACTTCTACGGCCAGGTGGTGGAGTTCTGCCGCCATCACGGCATCTGGATCCTGTCCGACCTGGCCTATTCCGAGATCTATTTCGACGTGGCCCCGCCGCCCTCGATCCTGCAGATTCCCGGCGCCAAGGACATCGCGGTCGAGTTCACCTCCATGAGCAAGACCTACAACATGCCGGGCTGGCGCATCGGCTTCGCCGCCGGCAACAAGACGCTGATCGCGGCACTCGGCCGCATCAAGAGCTATCTCGATTACGGCGCCTTCACCCCCATCCAGGTGGCGGCCACCGCCGCGTTGAACGGTCCGCAGGATTGCGTCGACGAGATCCGCGCGCTGTACAAAGGCCGCCGCGACGCCCTGATCGAGGGATTGAGCGCCGCCGGCTGGGACATCCCCAGCCCGCCCGCCACCATGTTCGCCTGGGCCCCCATCCCCAAGGCCTTCGCCCATCTCGGCTCGCTGGAATTCTCCAAGCTCCTGATGCGCGAGGCCCAGGTGGCGGTGGCGCCCGGCATCGGCTTCGGCGAATACGGCGATTCCCACGTCCGCATCGGACTGGTGGAAAACGTCCAGCGCACCCGTCAGGCGGTGCGCAACATCAAGACCTTCCTCGGCAACACCGGACAGGTGCTCGAGGCTTCCGAAAAACAGCGCATGGCAGGAACGGAACGATGACCAAAGCCAATCCCCTCAAAATCGCCATCGCCGGCTTGGGCACCGTCGGCGGCGGCACCGTGCAGCTGCTGCACGACCAGGCCGAATTGCTGGCCGCCCGCGCCGGGCGCCCGCTGGCCCTGGTGGGCGCCGCCGCTTTGGTCAAGCCGCCGGAGTTGCCGCTGGACGGCGTGGCCTTCTTCGCCGACGCCCGCGACATGGCCAAGACCTGCGATTACGACGTGCTGGTCGAGCTGATCGGCGGCGCCAAGGGCATCGCGCTCGACGTGGTCAGGACGGCGCTGGAACGGGGCAAGAGCGTGGTCACCGCCAACAAGGCGATGATCGCCCACCATGGGCTGGAACTGGCCCGGATCGCCGAGGCCAAGGGCGGCAATATCGGCTTCGAGGCCAGCGTCGGCGGCGGCATCCCGGTGATCAAGTCCCTGCGCGAAGGCCTGGCCGGCAACCGCGTCACCAAGGTGATGGGCATCCTCAACGGCACCTGCAACTACATCCTCACCACCATGCGCGAAACGGGGCGCGACTTCTCCGACGTGCTGGCCGAGGCCCAGGCGCTCGGCTATGCCGAGGCCGACCCCAGCTTCGACATCGACGGCACCGACACCGCCCACAAGCTGGCCATCCTGGCGTCGCTGGCCTTCGCCATGCCGACCAATATCGACGGCGTGTCGTGCGAGGGCATCCGCAACGTCAGCGCGCTGGACATCCGCTATGCCGACGAGTTGGGCTACCGCATCAAGCTCCTGGGCGTCGCCTCGGTCTCGGACCAGGGCGTCGAGACCCGCGTCTACCCCGCCATGGTGCCGCTGAGTTTCCCGCTGGCCCATGTGAGCGGCCCCTTCAACGCCATCGTCACCGAGGGCGATTTCGTCGGCCGCACCGTGCTGGAAGGAAGGGGCGCGGGTGCGCGCCCCACCGCCTCGGCCGTGGTCGCCGACCTGATGGACCTGGCCTCGGGCCGGACCATGCCCACCTTCGGCCTGAAGGTCGAGGCGCTGAAGCCCCGGCCCGCCGCCCCCTCGGGCGCCCATCGCAGCGCCTATTACATCCGCCTGATGGTCAGGGACGAGCCCGGCGTGTTCGCCGACGTGGCCGCCGCGCTCAAGCAGGAGAAGGTCTCCATGGAGCAGATCATCCAGCGCGGCCGCGCGCCGTCCGAGGTGGTCCCGGTGGTGATGACCGTGCACGAGACCGACGAGGCCTCCATGCTGCGCGCCGTCGAGCGCATCCGGGCGCTGGTCTCGGTCACCGACCTGCAGCTGATCCGTATCGAGTCCCTGTGAAGGCTTTGGGCTATGTCCATTTATTCCGCCACCCTGCCCGTCCTTGACCGCAACCTGGCGCTGGAGGTGGTGCGCGTCACCGAATCCAGCGCGCTGGCCGCCGCCCGCCAGACCGGACGTGGCGACGAACGCGCCGCCGACCAGGCCGCCTGCTCGGCCATGCAGCACGCCCTGAACGGCCTGGCCATGGAAGGCGTCATCGTCAACGGCGAAGGCGACGACCCCAGCCAGCCGCTGCACACCGGCGAGAAGGTGGGCAACGGCAAGGGCCCCAAGGTCGACATCGTGCTGACCGCGCTGGAGGGCCGCTCCATCTGCGCGCGCGGCGCCCACAACGCCCTGTCGGTAGTGGCCATGACCGAGGAAGGCAGCTTCCTCAAGGTGCCACAGCACTCCTACATGGAAAAGATCGTGGTCGGCGCCGGCCTGCCCGCCGGCCTGCTGGACCTGGATTCCACGCCCGAGGAGAACCTGTCGCGGCTGGCCGAGGCCAAGGGCCTGACCATCTCGGAACTGACCGTCAGCGTTCTCGACCGCCCCCGCCACGCAGAGCTGATCGAGCGCCTCTACGCCGCCGGCGTGCGGGTCACCCTGTTCGATGACGGCGACGTGTCCGGCGCGCTGGCCGCCGGCCTGCCCGGCTCGGGCGTCGACGTCTACATGGGCTCGGGCGGGGCCGCCCAGGGCGTGCTGGCCGCCGCCGGGCTGAAATGCCTGGGCGCCCAGATGCAGTGCCGCCTGCTGTGCCGCTCGGAAGCCGATCACGCCGCCGCCCGCCGGGTCGGCATCGGCGACACGCGGCGCAAGTGGAACATCGACGACATGGTGCGCGGCGAAGTGATGTTCGCCGCCACCGGCATCACCGACGGCCATGTGCTGAAGGGCGCCCGCCTGTTCCCCGGCAACCGGGCGGAAAGCCATTCCCTGGTCATGCGCTCGGCCACCGGCACCATCCGCCACTTAAGCGTCCAGCACGACCTCAGCCGGAGCCATCTGCCCGCATGAGCCATACCCAGCCCGCCTTCCTGGGGGTGGAGCGCTCGCTGTCCGGGCGGCGCTGGCTGGCGCGGCCCGGCGACGAACGCCTCGCCCTGGCGCTGTCCCAGCGCCTCGGCCTGCCGGAACTGGTGGGCCGCGTCCTGGCGTCGCGCGGCGTGGGCCTGGACGAAGCCGAGCGCTTCCTCAACCCGACGCTCAAGGACCTCCTGCCCGATCCCGGCCATCTGAAGGGCATGGAGCAGGCGGTGGAGCGGCTGGTCCGGGCGGTGACCCGGGCCGAGACCATCGGCATCTTCGGCGATTACGACGTGGACGGCGCCACCTCGTCGGCGCTGCTCAAAAACGCCATGGACGGCATGGGCGCCCGCACGCGGGTCTACATCCCCGACCGCATCAAGGAGGGCTACGGCCCCAACGCCCCCGCTTTGCTCCGCCTCAAGGACGAGGGGGTCGGCGTGGTGGTCACGGTGGATTGCGGCACCACCGCCTTCGACGCCCTGGAGACCGCGACCCAGGCCGGCCTCGACATGATCGTCGTCGATCACCATGTGGGAGAGACGGCGTTGCCCGCCGCCCTGGCGGTGATCAACCCCAACCGCCTGGACGAGACCAGCCCCCATGGACACATGGCGGCGGTGGGCGTCGCCTTCCTGCTGGCGGTGGGGCTCAACCGCGGCCTCAAGCAGGCCGGCTGGTACGCGTCGCGCCCCGCCCCCGACCTGATGCGCTGGCTCGACCTGGTGGCGCTGGGCACCGTCTGCGACGTGGTGCCCCTGGTGGGCGTCAACCGCGCCCTGGTGGTCCAGGGACTCAAGGTGATGGCACGGCGGGGCAATGTGGGCCTCGCCGCCCTGGCCGACGTGGCCGGGGTCAAGGAGCGCCCCGATTCCTATACGCTCGGCTACGTGCTGGGGCCGCGGGTCAATGCCGGCGGCCGGGTGGGCGAGGCCGAGCTGGGCACCCGGCTGATGTCCACCGACAATCCGGCCGAGGCCGCCGAGATCGCCCGCCAGCTGGACGGCTACAACAAGGACCGCCAGGAGATCGAGGCCGCCGTGCTGTACGACGCCATCGAACAGGTGGAAGGCCGCCCCGACGACGGCCGTCCCCTTCTGATCGCGGCGGGCGAGAACTGGCATCCCGGCGTCATCGGCATCGTCGCCGGCCGGCTCAAGGAGCGCTATGGCCGCGTCGCGTGTGTGGTGGCGCTGGAAGGCGACCAGGGCAAGGGCTCGGGCCGCTCGGTGTCCGGCCTCGATCTGGGCTCGGCCATCATCGCGGCGCGCCAGGCCGGGCTGCTTCGGGCCGGCGGCGGCCACGCCATGGCGGCCGGCTTCACCGTGGCCTGCGACAAGCTGGACGCGCTGTCCGACTTCCTGGCCGAACGCCTCCAGGCCCAGTTGGAAGGCGAGCTGGTGCCGCTGCTGGAACTGGACGGCGCGCTCGACGCCGGCGCGGCAGGCATCGAACTGGTGGAAACCCTCTCCCAGGTCGGCCCCTTCGGCTCGGGCAACCCGGAACCGCGCTTCGCCATCTCGGGCGCCCGCATCGCCAGGGCCGATGTGGTGGGCTCGGGCCATGTGCGCCTGATGCTGGCCGGCGCCGGCGGCAAGCGCCTGAAGGCCATCGCCTTCCGCGCCGCCGATTCCGAGATGGGCCACGCCCTGCTGTCCTCGGCGGGCGCCGCCTTCCACCTAGCCGGAACCCTGCGCGTCGACACCTGGCAGGGCAATTCGTCGGTCCAATTGATCGTCGACGACGCGGCAATCGCACGCTGATACGAAAAAGTCCGAATACGGCCTTGATTTTCCCCGCCGGGGCGGCTATCAAGTCGCCCTCGCGCCTCGACGTCCCCTTCGTCTAGAGGCCTAGGACACCGCCCTTTCACGGCGGCGACACGGGTTCGAATCCCGTAGGGGACGCCACGCGAATTTCTCAGCGAGCCAAGAACTGCCAAGAGCGGTTCTACGTCCAGGTTGGGCCCTCCGGCGGTCCGCTCCGACGGTCCCTGGCAAACTCGCGAGAACGATCCAGCCTCCCACCATAGCGCTCCGCCCGGCCCGGATTACGGCGAGGTGAGCATTCGCGAGCGTTTACAAGGGCCTTGAGCCCCAATCGGAACGGCGGACAGGCATCGCCCAAGAGTTGATTCAGCCCTGGGGCTGAGGCATCATTCACAATCCAGACATGATACGCGGCAAATTCATTTACCACCATCTGTTGTCGCGTTTATATTCCTTTGGTATTAATACGATGATTGCGAGGTCTGCGACTTAGGATAGGAGCGCCTGGGTCCAGACTCCGCTCCGAACCAAAGGAGCCAGCCAGGGATGGCTTGCCTCATGCGAAGTATGTGAGATGCCGTCATGATGCCCTCTCGTACCCGCTTCGTGGTCGTCACGGTCCTGGCTTACGCAATCGGGGCGTCGGTTTGGATTCTCGTGTCGGACTCGGTCATGGCGCTGTTGCTGGACCCCGAGACCATGACCCGATTCGCCAAGATCAAGGGCCTGGCCTTCGTCACCGTTACCGCGGCTCTTCTTGGCATGGCCATGTTCCGCATTCCCGCCAGGGGGATGAATACGGACGGTGCGCCGCACATATCCTCCTTGTCTTCGACCGTCGGTGGAATGGTCAAGGGAATGAGGCTGCGAAATTACCTGGTCAGGCTGATCCTGCTGAGCGGCGCCCCCTTGCTGGCCCTGGCGGTCGTCCTGGGCGCCCTCACCATCCGGGACCGGGAGGCCGAGAGCGAGGCACAGGCCGAGTCCATAGTCCGGGACGTGATGGCCGAGATCGATCAGAAGCTGTCCTCGCGCCTGGGGGCGCTGGGCATGCTGGCCAATTCCCCGCTGCTCGACGAGCCGGCGTTGTGGCCGCAATTCTATCGGCTGGCCCAGGAGTTCAAGGCCGGCTTCGGCAGCCATGTGATTTTGGCCGAGACGGGCGATCCCATGCGCATGGTGATGAACACCCGCGAACCGTTGGGCACGCCGCTGCCGCCATTGCCGCGCCCTCAAGGCAGGGCCGCCGCCCCGGAGGCCCTGGCCACCGGCAAGCCGGTCGTCGGGGACTCCTTCATGGGGCCGGTATCGAAAAGCCCCCTGATCGCCATCGCCGTCCCGGCCGTGAGAGCGGGCGCCGCGACCCGACACATCGTTCTGACCACCATCGAGACGGGGCAGTTCCAGCAGCACCTCGACCGGCTGCGGCTGCCGGCCGGGTGGTCGCTCGCCGTGCGGGACGGCCGGGGCTCGACAATCGCCTCGCGCGGCCGCGGCGGGGACGACGTGGCGGACGGCCGCAATCACCTTTCGGCGCCATCCTCGGTCGCCGGATGGACGGTGGCGCTGACCATTCCCCGGGACGTCCGCAATGCACCGGCGATTGCCGCCTCGATCCTTTTGGGGCTGGGCCTGCTGCTGGCCGGAGGCGGCAGCGTTCTGGGCGGCCTGTGGGCCAGCCGCACCATCGATCGCCAGATCTCGAGCCTGGCCGACGGAGAGGAAAACGCGGCGGCCCCGACCATCGCCGAAATCGTCCGGGTCCGTCAGCGTCTCGACCTGGCGGCCGAGCAGATCCGCGACAACCAGGAGCGCTTCGCCCGCCTGTTCGAGGCGGTGCCCGTGGCCCTCGGCTTCTCGACCTTTGACGGCCGGATTCTGGCCCGCAATCGCCATTTCGATTCGGTGTTCAGCCGTACGGCGACGGAGCTTGCCACCATCGACGACTGGTGGCGCCAGTCCTATCCCGATCCCGAATACCGGGAGCAGGCGAAGGCCTCGTGGAGCGAAAGGCTTGCCCAAGCCATCGCTGAACGGGGCCCCATCGCGCCAGCCGAGGTCTGGATCGTCTGCGGCGACGGGCGCCGGCGCCTTTTCGAGGTCTCGGGCATTGCCGTCGATGACGGCGCGCTGGCCATTTTCGTCGATGTCACCGAACGGCGGCAGGCGGAGGAGGCTCTGCGCCACAGGGCGGAAGAGATGGAGCTCCTCCTCCATCAGGTGAGCGATTCCGAGGAGAAATTCCGCCTGCTGGCCGAAAACGCCATCGATGTCATTTTCTGGGCCGATCCACAGCAGCGCCTGCGCTACCTCTCGCCGGCCTGCCGGCACGTATTCGGGCGTGCGGTGGAAGATTTCCTGGCGGACCCGAACCTGATGACCGCCATCATCCATCCCGACGACCGGGACGCCTATGTCAGGCATCTGGCCGAAGCGGACAACCATGTGGGGGAGATGGAATTCCGCGTCGTCCATCCCGACGGCGCCATACATTGGGTGGCCCACCGCTGCTGGCCGGTCCATGCCGCCGATGGCGCCCATCTGGGACGGCACGGGATCAACCACGACATCACCGACCGCAAACAGGCCGGTGTCGCCCTTCGTGAGGGCGAGGAGCGTTTCCGGCAGTTGTTCGAGCACGCGCCGATCGCCCTGTCGACCAGCGACCGGGACGGGCGCATCGCGCTGATGAATTCGTCCTTCATCAACTTGTTCGGCTACACACCCGCCGAAATGCAGACGGTCGAGGACTGGCGGCGACTGGTCCTGGTCGATCCGCAGCAGCGTGAATTCGAATCCCTTGACCGGGCCAATAACTGGAAAGGCGAATCCGGCCATTCGTCATCCATGGAGTTTCACGAGCAAACCGTGCGATGCCGCGACGGTTCAACCAAGACAGTGCTCCTGAGCAGGCGGAATCTGGGCGCCGACATGCTGCTGGTTGTCGTTGACGTCACCGAGCGCAAGTCCATCGAAGCGAACCTCATGGCGCGCAACGAGGATCTGAGGCGTTTCAACAGCGCCATGGTCGGCCGGGAGATCGACATCCTCGCCATGAAGAAGACCATCAACGCCCTCTCGGCGGAACTCGGCCGCGCCCCGCCCTATCCGCTGTCCTTTCTGCAAGACGAGCACGGAAGGCCGACGTCATGACGCCCCGCCTGCTGCTTGCCCTGCTGCTTCCTTTCGCCGCCTGCGGCTTGCAGTTGCTGCTGTGGGATGACCTGATCAAACCCTATGTGTGGTTCCTGTTCTTCCCCACCGCCTTCGGTTCCGCCTGGCTTGGCGGCAAGCGAGGCGGCATCGGCGGCACGCTGATCAGCGCGCTGCTGGTCTGGTCCGTGTTCATGCCGCCGCGCTTTTCCCTTGCGCTGGAACAGGCGTCGTCGATCTTCGCCATCGTTATCTTCGTCCTCCAGGGCTGCCTTCTGTCCTGGTTCTTCGAGCGCTTGCGCAAGACACAGGAGCTTGCCCGCGCGGGCTACGACGCCACCTTCGACCAGGCGGCGGTGGGCATCGCCCTGGTGGCCCCCGATGGCCGGTGGCTGCGCGTCAACCGGAAACTCTGCGCCATCATCGGATACAGCCGGGAAGAGCTGCTGGCCAAAACCTTTCAGGACATCACGCACCCCGACGATCTCGATGCCGACCTCGAACTGGTTCGTCGCATGCTGGCGAAAGAGATCGACACCTACACCATGGAGAAGCGCTATCTCCACAAGGATGGCGACGTCATCTGGGCCAATCTGACCGTCTCGCTGGTTCGCACGCCCGATGGCGTCCCGGACCACTTCATCTCGGTGATCGAGGACATCTCGAAGCGCAAGGCGGCGGAGGCGGCGTTGCGCGAAAGCGAGGCGCAATTACGTCAGGCCGAGGCCCTGGCCAGCCTGGGGCATTGGAGTTGCGACCCGCATTCGGGCGCACAGACGTGGTCGGAGGAAATCCATACGTATTTTGGGCGAGATCCGGCGCTGCCGCCAGTCGCCTTGCCCGAAATGGAGCCGTACTTCGTGGCGGAAAGCTGGGCAAGGCTTTCCGCCATGGTGAAAAGAGCCGTGACCGACGGATTGCCATACGAATGCGATGCCGAACTGGTGCGCCCGGACGGCACGCACCACTGGGTCACCGTGCGTGGACAGGCCATCCGCGACGCCGCCGGGCAGGTTGTCGCCCTGCGTGGCACCATGCAGGACATCACCGCGCGCAAGCGCGTCGAGGACGACCTGCGGCATCGCAACGAGGAGCTGGAACATTTCGATCAGCTGACGGTCGGCCGCGAGCTGCGAATGATCGAACTCAAGCGCGAGGTGAATGCGCTGGCCCAGGAACTGGGCCGCGCACCACCCTATGCCATGGGCTTCACGGACGAGGTGCCCGAGTGACCGCCCCCTCCGATACGGCGTCCTTGGCCGCGCTCGAGTCGGCGGAGCCCCCGTGCCTGGCCACCATCCCCCCCGAACCGGGGGAGCGCCGCATCGCCCTGGCGGTCCTTGCCGCGGCGGCCGCCGGCTTTCTCGCCGCCGCGCCCTTCGCCAAGGTGCAATGGCCGCAGTACTGGGCCTTTCTGCCCCTCTACCAATCCGCCTACATCGTAATCTCGCTGATCACGGCCGTGTTGCTGCTCGGCCAGTTCCGCTTGCTGCGCTCGCGCGCATTGCTGGTGCTCGCCGGCGCCTATTTCTTCGACGTGCTGATGGCGATCGCCCATGCCTTGAGCTTTCCCGGCCTGTTCGCCCCGACCGGGCTGCTCGGGGCCGGGGTACAGACCACGGCCTGGCTGTACTTCCTTTGGCACGGCGGGTTCCCCCTGGGCATCGCGGCTTACGCGTTGCTCCGTGGCGGCCGGCACGATGCGCTGCCGCCAACGGCCAATATCTCCACCGCCATCGGGACGATGGCTCTGACGACCTCAGCGCTGGCCGGGGGGCTGACGCTGCTGGCTACGGCGGGCCACGACTGGCTGCCCCGGATCATGGTCGGTGACCTGGACGCCTCGAACAAGCAGGTTGTCGCCAATCTCACCTGGCTGCTGAGTCTGGCCGCCGCGACGGCGTTGTGGCGCCGCCGGCTGGGCACGCTTCTGGATCTGTGGCTGACCGTGACGGTCTGCATCTGGATCTTCGACAGCGCCCTGGCCGCCGTGCTCAATCACAGCCGTTTCGACATCGGCTGGTATCTGGGACGCGCCGAGGGGCTGGTTGCGGGCAGCCTGGTCTTCTTCATGTTGCTGCAGGAGAATGGGGCGCTCTACGCCAGGCTGGCGCAGCTGCGCCTCGCCGAGAACCGGGAAAACCGCGAGCGGCTTGCGGACAGCGAGGAGCGGTTCCGGCGCCTGTTCGACGATGCGCCGGCGGCCTTCCGGCTGACCGCCCCCGACGGTCGCATCCTTGCGCACAACCGCCGCTTCGAAATGCTTTTCGGCTATACGTCGGCGGAAATACCGACCATCGAGGCGTGGTGGTCGCTGGCCTATCCCGACCCGGCCTACCGCAGCAAAGTGATCGCCAGATGGGACGCCGCCCTGCACGCATCGGCCGAAACCAACGGCAGCATCGAAATCGGTGAATTTCGTGTCGTGTGCAAGGATGGGGGCGAGCGTCTGGTCGAGATCAATGGCATCATGGTGCCGGAAGGCGTGCTGACCGGCTTTCTCGACATCACCGCCCGTCACCGCGCGGAACAGGTCACGCGCCTCCTTCTCAACCAGCAGAAGGCCGCGCGGCTGGCGACGCTCAATCAGTTGGACGACGTCAACGCGGCGCGCCGCTCCGCCGAAAGGATGGCGGCGGCCTTGCAGGAAAGCCAGGAACGCCTGCAACTGCTCGTCGACCACGCACCGGCGGCTCTGGCCATGTTCGACCGCGACATGCGCTACATCGCCGTCAGCCATCGCTGGCTGAGCGATTACGGCCTCGGCGACCGGGAGGTTCTCGGCCATTCGCACTATGAGATATTCCCCGACACCCCCGACCGCTGGAAGGAGATATATCGGCGCGGCCTGTTCGGCGAGGTCGCGTCCGCGGCCGAGGACCGCTTCGAACGCGACGACGGCAGCGTGTTGTGGCTGCACTGGGAATTGCGGCCGTGGCGCACCACCGGCGGCGATGTCGGGGGTATCGTCATCTTCTCGGAAGACATCACACGGCGAAAAATCGCCGAGGATGCCTTGCGGACCGCCCTTGACGAGCAAAGGCACGCCCAACTGGCGGCGCTCAGCCTGATGGAAGACGCGCAGGCCGAACGGGCCCGCGCCGAATCCGCCCTTGAAACCGTGCGCAAGCTCTCCCTGGCGGTCGAGCAAAGCCCGGACAGCATCGTGATTACCGACCTGGACGGGACGATCGAATACGTCAACGACGCATTCCTGATAATCAGCGGCTATACGCGGGACGAGGTCATCGGCCAAAACCCGCGCCTCCTGCAGTCGGGCAAGACGGCGCCCGAGAATTTCGCGGCGCTCTGGCAGGCCCTGAGGCGGGGCGAGACCTGGAAGGGCGAGTTCCATAACCGGCGCAAGGATGGCGAAGAGTACATCGAGTTCGCGGTCGTCACCCCCATCCGGCAGCCGGACGGGACCATGACCCATTACGTCGCGGTCAAGGAGGACATCACCGAGCGCAAGCGCCTGGAGGCGGAAATCCAGCAGCATCGCCACCATCTGGAGCAGTTGGTCGACGAACGCACCGCCGAGCTGAAATCCGCCTACGGCAAGCTGCAAGACATCGAGTTCGCCATGGACAGCGTCGGCATCGGCGTTCACTGGATCGATTGCGAGACCGGGCGCTTTCTTTACAGCAACGAGGCCGCCGCCAAGATGCTGGGCTACAGCGTCGAGGAGATCAACCGCCTTGGCGTCCCCGACGTCACCCCCTCGGTTCCGATGGAGGAGTTCAGGCGTATCAACGAGCGCATTCGCCGGCAGGGAAGCCTGAGGTTCGAGACGGAACGCGCCACACGCGACGGCCGGAGCATCCCCGTCGAAGTGACCGCGTATTATTTTGCCGGCATGTCGGGTGGTTCGGGCAAGGTCATCGCCTTCGTCACAGACATCAGCGCACGCCGCGAGGCGCAACGGAAACTCGAAGAGGCCAAGGCGGCGGCCGAGGCGGCGACCCGCGCCAAAAGCTCGTTCCTCGCCAATATGAGCCACGAAATCCGCACGCCGCTGAACGCCGTGCTGGGGCTGGCCCAGCTCGGCATGCGGGATTCCCATGGCCGCAAGAACTGGCAGCAGTTCGAGCGCATCATGGAATCCGGCAAGGGCCTGCTGACGGTGCTCGACGACATCCTCGACATCTCCAAGCTCGAGGCCGGCCGGTTGACCATCGAGAGCATTCCCATGGTTCTGGGCGAAGTCATCGACCGCTCCGTACAGCTGGTGGCGTTGCGAGGCGACGCCAAGCACCAATCCTTCACCGTCGAGGAGGCCCCGGACCTGCCGGAATCCTGCCTGGGCGACCCGGCCCGCCTGCAGCAGGTGCTGGTCAACCTGCTGAGCAACGCCACCAAGTTCACGCCGGACGGCGGAGCCATCGCGCTGTCCGTCTCGCGGCAGGCCGACCAGCTGGTGTTCGACATCGGCGACACCGGCATCGGCATCGCCGCCGAGGCGGCAGACCGTTTGTTCCTGCCGTTCGAGCAGGCCGACCTGTCGACCACGCGCCGGTTCGGCGGCACCGGTCTCGGATTGGCGATCTCGCGGCAGCTGGTGGAGATGATGGGCGGCTCGGTGGCCGTGCGCAGCGTGGTCGGCCAGGGCAGCACATTCACGGTGCGCCTGCCGATCCACGATGCAACCGCCCGCGAGCCGAGGCCCCTGCCCGATCTGCTGCTGTTGGGGTTGCCGGCGGCCGAATCGGCCATCGTCGCCCGCGCCTTCCCCCACTGCCGGGTGGAGACGAAGCTCGACCATGTTTCCGCCGACGACTGTCTGGTGGTGGTCGACCGCGCGGTGCTGGACGATCCCCGCTCGGGGGACCAGGCCCAAGCGATACTCGCGCGCGGCGGCCGTCTGGTGGCGGTGGTTCCGCCGGCTCACGGCCCCCTGCCGGCACGGTTCGTCAACCATGTCGCCGTCACCGAGCGACCGGTGCGGACCCGCCACCTCCTGGCCGTCCTGGCCCAGCCCGAACCGGCCGCCTCGGTCCACCGGACGGACAAGCGCCTGAGCGGTCTGCGGGTGCTGGTGGCCGAGGACAATGAGATCAATCGCCTCGTGGTGGACGACATGCTGACGGGGGAAGGGGCCGGAGTCACCTTGTGCGAGAATGGCCGCCTCGCCCTCGACGAGGTGCTGCGGCAGGGGGAAGCGGCTTTCGATCTGGTCCTGACCGACGTCCAGATGCCGGAAATGGACGGCTACGGTTTGGCGCGCGCCATGGCGGCGGCGGCTCCGTCCCTGCCGGTGATCGGGTTGACGGCCCATGCCATGATCGAGGAACGGACACGCTGCCTGGAAGCCGGCATGGTCGAGCACGTGGCCAAGCCGGTGGAGCTGGAGGACCTGATCGCCGTGGTTCTGCGCCACGCCACGCCGCCAGAGGACAGTCCGCCGCCGCCGGCCTTCGATTGGTCCAAGCTGGAAGCACGCTATGGCGGGCGCAAGGATTTTGTCCGCAAACTGGTCGAGACTGTGCTTTCCGCCCATGGCGACCTGCCGGACAAGCTGCGCCGTGCCGCCGTCAATGGCGACCTGCCGGAATTGGCCATGCTGGCCCACACGGTCAAAGGCACGGCGGGCAATCTGGGAGCCGACCGCCTGCGGGAAAAAGCGGCCGCCACCGAGCATGCCGCGAGAGAAAACGATGCCGGCGCCGCCACTTTCGCACAAACCCTTGCCGATTCCTTCGCCACGCTGCTGGACAGCCTGGCCGACCGCTTGAATGGAGAATAAGCCGCCATGGTTCGTATTCTTGCCGTCGATGACGATCCCGTCAGCATGCTGGTGCTCACCGACACCCTGGCCGACGCGGGATACATGGTCGACCAGGCCGTGGACGGCGAGCAGGCATGGGAAATGCTGGCAGGCCAACCCTATGATCTGGTTCTGCTCGACCGGATGATGCCGCGCCTGGACGGCCTCAGCCTGCTCAAGCGCATGAAGGCGACGCCGAGCCTGGCCAGGACGCCGGTTATCATGGAAACCGCCGCGACGGCTCAGGACGATATCCGCCAGGGCCTGGAAGCAGGCGCCCACTATTATCTGTCCAAGCCGTTCTCGCCGGACGTGCTGCGGCTCCTTGTGGCAAGCGTGGTCTCCGACCGTGCCGAGAGCAACAGCCTGCGCCAGGCCGGTGACGCCCTGACCGCCACCGTAAGACTGATGACGGGAGGCGAGTTCACCTTTCGCACGCCGCAGGAGGCCCAGTCCCTCGCCGCCGGCCTGGCACAGCTTTGCGACAACCCCGACGACGCCGGCCTGGGCCTGTTCGAACTGATGATGAACGCCGTCGAGCACGGCAATCTCGGCATCAGCTACGACGAGAAGACGGCGTTGCGGCGAAGCTGGCGGTGGGAACAGGAGATCGAATCCCGCCTTGCGGCATCGCCGTGGTCGGAACGCGTCGCCCGAATCGGAATCAACCACCTGGGTGAAGACGTCGAGTTCACGATCGTCGACCAGGGAGCGGGCTTCGATTGGCAGCAATACCTGCAGTTCGACCCCAAGCGCGCCTTCGACGTGCACGGACGCGGCATCGCGCTCGCCAACACGCTCAGCTTCTCTCAGCTGGAATATCGCGGCAACGGCAACGAGGTCGTCGCCCGCACCCGCGCCCACGGGCGGGTTTCTGTGGAATAAGGGAGGATGCCTTGGATCAGCGCCCCATCGTCCTGGTCGTGGACGACCAGCCGGACAACATCCTCATTCTGGTCGATCTGCTGTCGAAGCTCTACCGGGTGGAAAGCGTCGGAGATGGATCGGAACTGTTCGAGCGACTGGCCGCCGGCCCCAATCCCGACCTGATTCTTCTCGACGTGGTGATGCCCCGGATGGACGGCTTCGAAACGTGCCGCCGCCTGAAGGAAGAGGCGGCGACCAGCGACATTCCCATCATCTTCCTCACCAGCCTGGACGGCACCGGCGACGAGGAACGCGGAATCGCCCTGGGCGCCGACGACTTCGTTCGCAAGCCCCTGATTCCCGGGGTGGTCCTGGCGCGGGTCGGCAACCTGCTGGGCCGGCGCGAAACCGAACGCCGCCGACGCGAAGTCGCCGTCCTCGAGGCCCGGGTGGCCGAGCACCAGCGCAACGCCGCCGCCTTGCAGTCCGCCATCGACCGCCTGACGGTCATGAACACGGAACTGGAACGTTTCACCATGGTCGCGGCCCATGACCTGCGCGAACCCATCCGCTCGGTCAGCATGTATGCCCAGATGCTGCAACGTCGCAGCGTAGCCAAGCTGGACGAGAACGAACGGCAGTACCTTGATTATCTGGTCGAGGGCGCGACGCGGATCTACGACATGATCGGCAGCCTGCTGACCTACGCCAATGTCTCCCTCAATGCCGGGCAACTGCATCCGGTGTCGGCCGCGTTCGCCTGCAAGGCGGCGCTGGAGAACCTTTCCGCGCTCGCCGAGGAATCCGGGGCCGAACTCGTTGTCGGCCCCCTCCCCGAGGTGGAGGCGGACGACGTGTTGCTGCTGCAGGTGTTCCAGAACCTGATCAGCAACGCGCTGAAATTCCGCCATCCGCTGCGCCGCGCCCGAATCGAGGTTTCGGCCCGGCCCATCGGGACGGAATGGCATTTCGCCGTCACCGACAACGGCATCGGATTCAATGCCGAGGGTGAAGACGTCTTCGAGTTGTTCCGTCAATTGAGCCCCAGCGACCGACGCATCGGCACGGGGAGCGGACTGGCGATCTGCAAACGGATCGTCCAGCGTCTCGGTGGGCGGATCTGGGCCGAATCAACACCGGATCAAGGCAGCGTCTTCCATTTCGCACTGCCCGTACCCGACTGATCTCGCCCGCAAATGGCAGCGGCTGGCCATCCGGGGCGTGGTGAGTGTCGGATTTGAGGATGGATCGGACGAAAACCCAGTGAGAGGCGGCAATTTGCACCTTTAATCCTGACTGCCCGGCGCCTTTAAGGCGGATATATCCGGAAACACAACCTATTGACCGGACAGACACAGCTCACACTGGAACGAGGACAATCCTTGCATCGGCCAGCAACGTAACGCCTGCATGAGGCAATTCAGAAGGAGGCTATCAATAGGTTGGATGATTATGCGATCGTCAATACGTGCGGATTTTAATCGGACAGGGCTGAGTATCATGTGCCCGTGGATGGCCTAACCGTGTGGATGTGACCGCCACCGACCAGGGCCAACCGGCGCCAGGGGCGGCTCCTTCAAACACCCGGCTTCGCAAAGCGGAGCCCCATTTATGCCTATCAGAATCGGATGTCTTGAAGAGCGCAGCTTGGTCTTAGCAGCTCCAATGAGCGATGGCTTTCGTGGTGATACGTAATGACCGCAGCGGTAGTCTTTCTGGACATTGATGACGTGCTGCTGCCGGCTGGCGCCGACCGCTTTGACCAGGCTGCCGTCGAATGGGTCAACAAGCTGGTCCGTGATGCACAAGCAGATATCGTGGTCCATTCGTCTTGGCGGCGGCATCTCGGTGCGGAAGAAACCATCCGCGAGCTTATCGCCCAAGGAATAACAAAGCCATTTTGCTGTCTGCCCGAGCAAAGTGAGTTCTCGATAAAAGCCGAGGACGTGGCCGCATGGCTCAAAGATCACGTCGATGTCAAAGCATGGGTGCTGCTGGACGACGACCCGGCAGTCTGCCGATCTATCAGGGCACTCAAGGATAGTCGGGGCTTGGCGATTCAGGTGTCGGCGACCAACCGGTTTGACGCCAGTGGCTATAAGCATGCACTCCGACATTTCGGAAAAGTGTTCTGCCTTTGACCTGTTCCCCGAAAATGTATCCGTCCTGAGGTAGAGTCCGTCGACGACAGGTGACGGCCGAATGAAGCGCAGCCGCAACAAGCTGTTGCGGCTGTACCGGGAGGAAAAACTGGCGCCGTTCGCCGCACGGGCAGCAAGCGTGCCCAGGGCACGTGGGCGCCGATGGCGCCCCCTATGGGGCCGAACCAACGCTGATCGTTGGATTTTGCCTCCCACGCGTTCAGCGACGGGCGACGGTTCCGCATCCTGGCCGTGGTCGATGACCATAAAGTTCTTCGCCTCGGTCACGGGCGACAGGCGCTTGGGCATTTTGCGCCCCTTTCGCCTCGGCGCGAGATCGCTGACCCGACGCCGCCCTTCGTACAGCCTGATCCAGTCATAGATCGTCGTTCGGCTGATTCCATTGGCCTCGGCGATTCCAAGGACGTCCTTCTCCCGCCGACGCTCGCAACGCACCAGTGGTTTGATGATAGCAAAGCGCCGTTTGGCCTCGGCCAGATCTTCGGGAACCAGTGCGTCAAGGCTGCGGTCGGCCTGAACGGCTTCGGCATCCCTGATTGGACGCAGCTTGGAGACGGGCACCACTTTCTTGTCCTGACCATCCCCGACGTCGAGCAGGACCGAGGAGGCCGTCACCGCCTCGACGATGGTGCAGCGCTTGCCGCGCCAGAGAACGGAGGCGCCGGGCTGAAAGCTGAAGCCATTGTTCATGACCGCTTCTCCTTTGCCAGTGCGACGAGACTGCTCATGGTCAGGGGACGATCCAGGTCGGTCATTACCTTGAACTCCGCCACCATGGTCCAAATGCCGGGCAGAACCTCCGGCCGGTTCAGGCCCAGCGCCACGGCCATCTCGTCGGCGAGCGACGCGACATTCTTCTGGCCACCATCCCGCAGGGCCGAGCGCAAGGCCTCCCGCAGATCAGGCGCAACGGGACGGCCTCGGAACGGCAGCAGGAAGGTGGCGTTCTCCAGCCGGGGTGTGCGGATTTCCAACTCGGTTACCACCTGGAAGCGCCAACCATGGCGGCGAGCATAGGCGCGGCCGTCCAGTTGCCCGGAGATCAGCATGGGATCTGTGGAATATTTGATCTCGACCAGACGGGGCACGGACCGAGCGCTGCGATAGGCCACCAGGAAGTCGGGCACGTAGGAGCGGGCACGGCCGTCGGCATCGTCGTATTCGATCCGTAACGGCTGTTCCTCGATGCCGGCGACGGACGGATCGAAGCGGCAGAGCAGCGCGAAATCCCGCTCAAGGGTCGATTCCACCTGGACGCCGGGGCCCCCCTGTCCCATGGGCACCCGCCCACTGACACTGCGATAGCAAAGACCGATTTTGCGCACGGGCATGGAGTGTCCCCCATCACTCTTCACAACCAACGTTACCGTCAGGCGTGATTGTGTCGGGATCATGACCATCAAAAGGTGTTTTGATGGCACCAAGACCAAGCGTCCGGCGAAGCAGGGCATCCAGCCATGGCCCCACGTCTTCGCCGGCACCATGCGCGGCCCGGCGGGCGGCGGCCTTCACCTCGGGGGAAACGCCATCCAGCTTCCAATAGCGACCCTTGCCCCAGGGCAGGCCAGAGGCTACGGGCTCGGCCACTCCGCCCATGGAGCCGAGCTTGGTTCCGCACAGGGCCACAAGATTGCGGTGGCTGGCCGACTGGCCGTGGTCGTGGAGCACCTGGGCCGCCACCATGATCTCTGCCGTGGCGTCGCCCTTGTGCGGCTGCTTCAGGTACCAGTCCACGGCATGGGCGTAGGCGAAGGGATACTCGCCCACGGGGCGCTTGCGCAGATCGGTGCTGGCCATGCCCGCCGCCTTGGCGGCCTCGACGAAGCGGTGCGGCCAGTCCGCCATCAGCCAATGCGCCATGGCGACCAGCACGCCTCGGGCGCGTGGAGTCAGTAGCGCACCGTCACGGGCACGGGGAACGGCCTCGGGCCTCACCGACAGGCCTGCCTCATGCTCGGCGATCCTGGTTCTGAGTGCGTAGGCGTGCTTGCCACCAGCGAGAAGGCGGGTGATCACTGCCAGCAGCTCGAACACCGCGAAGGAATAGACCGGCCCATATTCGCCGAGGTCCCGCCATCCCTCCCGGATCAAGTCCAGCAGGTCGCGCTGTACAGAGACGGTATCAAGGGCGGGCTCGTCCCCGGTCAAGTCGCGGAGATCAGCGCCACAGCCTGGGCAGCAGATGGCGCCGCGCCCGTCCTGGCGTAGAATACTGAACGGCTCGGCACAGGAGGGACAGCGGTCCAGCAGCAGGCGTCCGTGGATCGGACAAGTGGTGAAGAAGGAGAGCCGCCAGTTGAGGCGCAAATACGGCTGCGCATCCGCCCGCA
This sequence comes from Magnetospirillum sp. XM-1, assembly GCF_001511835.1. Lineage (NCBI taxonomy): Bacteria > Pseudomonadati > Pseudomonadota > Alphaproteobacteria > Rhodospirillales > Rhodospirillaceae > Magnetospirillum > Magnetospirillum sp. XM-1. The sequence continues at coordinate 1,566,766 of NZ_LN997848.1, read as the reverse complement.
GGCACCAGGGGCAGATCTGCTGGCCAAAGCAGCGCCTGCCACCCTCGCGCCCGGCCGGCGGCAGCCATGCCAGCTTGTTGAGGCCGTCGTCATGCTCGAACAACCGGCCGGACCAGCGGCGAAAGGTGGCGAGCTTCAGGCCTTCGACCGGGAGTCCCGTCTTGTCGGCCAACAGGTCCAGCAGGCAGTCGTCGGCATGGCGGTCGAAATCGCGGGGATTACGGTCTCCGCCGGGCTGGACAATGCGGTAAAGCTCGCCCGGCCGCAGACCGTTGGCGGCAGCGGTTCGGGTGAACCATGAAGATACAGACTCGTCGGGCAGCAATCTGGGGTGCCCTGGCCAGCGGTCATCGTCGCGCATCGGCCCTGCCTCCAACCGAAGTGGAGGCCGAAGATCATAGCACGATTGGCCCGAACCGGGGGCGGAGGAGAGGACTCAACGGCCTGCGCAGACGAGGGCGGGACTGCCTCCAACGGATAGCCCTTTAAGCCGGACCAATCCGAGAAAGCACGTTCGTCATCAATGATGTGCCTGCGGCACGATGCGAACGTCATCTGGACCGGATCGGCGGCCCTATCGTCTTGTCTTACAAGGATAATGCCTGGGAGGCGGGGCCAGAATCCGTCCGCGTTATGCCTGTCGCTGTCCGGACTATAGGTACAAAATCCGGTCTATAGATGAAACCGACAGTGAGCTTGCTACATAATGCCGGGTGAGTTGGCTGGGGGACTAGGATTCGAACCTAGACTGGCGGAGTCAGAGTCCGCTGTCCTACCGTTAGACGATCCCCCACCAGTCTGGCTGGTGGTCCGTGTTCCCGGCGAAGACCGGGGTGACCACGAGAGGCGCACCTTCTAACACAGGCCTTCGGCGGGATCAATGGCGAAAGAGCGAGGAGCGAAATTGGCCGCAAAGGGGCGGAAATCCGGGGAAATCCTGGCATTGGGACTGGATGCTTCCCAGCCGAGCCCGTTTGGGGGTAACATCCGCCGCCCCGAATTGCAGAGTTCCCCGTTTTGGCTTACGCCTCGTCGTCTTCCTCCCGCAGCGCGCCGGTTTACGCCGCCCTCGACCTCGGCACCAATAATTGCCGGATGCTGGTGGCGCGTCCCCAGGGCCGCGCCTTCAAGGTGATCGACGCCTTTTCCCGCGTCACCCGCCTGGGCGAGGGGTTGAGCGCCAGCGGCGTGCTGTCCGAGGCGGCCATGGCCCGCACCCTGGACGCGCTGGAAGCCTGCGCCGAGAAGATGGAGCGCAACCGGGTCGGCCGCGCCCGGCTGGTGGCCACCGAGGCCTGCCGCCGCGCCCGCAACGGCGCCGAGTTCACGGCGCGCATCACCGAGCGCACCGGCCTCAAGCCCGACATCATCAGCCCCAGCGAGGAGGCCGGACTGGCGCTGGGCGGCTGCGCCTCGCTGTTGGACCCGCACGTGCCCTGGGCGCTGGTCTTCGACATCGGCGGCGGCTCCACCGAGCTGGTCTGGGTGCAGAATTCGCCGCTCGGCCAGCATGTGGTCGGCATTCAATCCATTCCCACCGGCGTGGTCACCCTGGCAGAGCAATGGGCGCACGAGCTGGCCTCCAACACCGGCTACGCCAAGGTGGTGGAACACATCGGCGCCGCCTTCCGTCCGTTCGAGGCGCTGCACACCATCGGCGCCATGCTGGCCGGCAACATGGTGCAGATGCTGGGCACGTCGGGCACCGTCACCACGCTCGGTGCCCTGCATCTGGGGCTGGAGCGCTATGACCGCGCCCAGGTGGACGGGCTGGAGCTGGGCTTCGCCGACATCGCCGCCGTGACCCGCAAGCTGGCCTCCATGACCCACGACCAGCGCGCCGCCCATCCCTGCATCGGGCAGGAACGCGCCGACCTGGTGGTGGCGGGCTGCGCCATCCTGGAAGCGCTGTGCCGGCTGTGGCCGCTGGGCCGCCTCAAGGTCGCGGACCGCGGCGTGCGCGAAGGCGTGCTGCTGAACATGATGCGCGAAGACGGAACCCTGGGAGCGCGGAACTGATGACGACGGGTGGCGGCAAGAAGAGTTCGGGACGCACCACCGGATCAGGACCGGGCGGCGGCTCGCGCAATCTCACCGTCAAGGTGAAGACCGCCAAGAAGCGTAAGCTGTCGTCCACCCTGTGGCTGCAGCGCCAGCTCAACGACCCCTATGTCCACGAGGCCAAGCGCCTGGGCTTTCGCTCGCGCGCCGCCTTCAAGCTGATCCAGCTGGACGAGCGCTTCCACATCCTGAAACCCGGCCTGCGCGTCGTCGACCTGGGCGCCGCGCCCGGCGGCTGGACCCAGGTGGCGGTGGACAAGGTCGGCGCGCTTCGCCCCAAGGGCGGCGGCAAGGTGGTGGGCATGGACATCCTGGAATGGGACCCGCTGCCCGGCGCCATCACGCTGCAGGGCGACTTCCTGGCCGACGAAGCCCCCGACCGCCTGAAGGAGGCCCTGGACGGCCCCGCCGACGTGGTGCTGTCCGACATGGCGGCGCCCACCACCGGGCACCCCTCCACCGACCATCTGCGCATCATCGGCCTGGTGGAGGTGGCGCTGCATTTCGCCATGGAGGTGCTGGCGCCGGGCGGAACCTTCGTCGCCAAGGTGTTCCAGGGCGGCACCGAGAAGACCCTGCTGGACCAGTTGAAGAAGAACTTCACCACGGTCCGCCACGCCAAGCCCCCGGCGTCCCGCCAGGGCTCGGCCGAGACCTATGTGGTGGCCACGGGTTTTCGCGGTTCTACCGAATAGAGCGCCGGGCCCCGCATACGAGGCGCGGCGCTCATGCCAGCATTGAGCGAGCGGCCAAGGGCGCGGACGCGCCCGCCCGGCGAGGGCGAAAAAAAAAGAAGCGAAAGCGTGGAATGCATCACGCTTTCATGCCATCGGCTCAGTGCCGCAGCGCCTCGCTCAGATGGCTCTGCATCTCGCGCGGGGTGGCATGGGTCAGGTCCTTGACCACCTCCACCACCTCCATACGGTGCCGGATGCCGGTGAAGTGCTTGCGCAATTCGCCCATCATGGCCGGAGGAGCGACCACCACCAGCCGCTCGAACTGGTGATCGAGGGCGGCGCGGTCCAACTGGGCGGCCACCCGGCCGGCGAAGCGGCCCTTCTCCTCGTCCTGCCAGTCACCCTCGTCATAGGCGTGACGGCCCGCACCGGCGGAATCGAAGGTCCGTCCAGGGCGGTCGGCGGTCATGCTGATGTTGTGAGCCCGAGACGGCGCCGCCAGCATGTAGTTCAAGGCCGGCACGATATCCCGTCCGGGACCGTCGCAATGAAAGAACCGGGCACGGGTTCCATCGGCGACGCAAATCCAGATACAGGGCTTGGGCATTTGACCCTCCCTCGCGGATTGACGAACCATGCTTCCCACCGCCATCGATTATACCACCGGAAGCGGGCCGGACGGGAAAGGGCATGGCGGCCTTCCTTCCGGCACATGGCTCCCGGCGAGGCGATGCTTGAGCCATAGCCCCGAATGTGTATGATGGCGCGCCACTAACCGGACCCCACCACCGGAGGCGGCATGATTATCAAGGAAGCCCTCACATTCGACGACGTTCTGCTGGTCCCGGCGGAATCCTCGGTGCTGCCCGCGCAGGCGGACACCCGCACCCGGCTGACCAAGTCCATCGAACTGGGCATTCCCCTGCTGTCGGCGGCCATGGACACGGTGACCGAGAGCCGGCTGGCCATCGCGCTGGCCCAGGACGGCGGCATCGGCGTGATCCATAAGAACCTGGACGTGGACGCCCAGGCCGCCGAAGTGCGCAAGGTCAAGAAGTTCGAATCCGGCATGGTGGTCAACCCGCTGACCATCCACCCCGACCAGACCCTGGCCGACGCGCTGCGCCTGATGACCGATTACAAGATTTCCGGCATTCCCGTGGTGGAGCGGGGCTCGGGCAAGCTGGTAGGCATCCTCACCAACCGCGACGTGCGCTTCGCCAACGACGCCAACCAGCCGGTCTACGAGCTGATGACCAAGGACAAGCTGGTCACCGTGCGCGAGGGCGTGGATAAGGAAGAGGCCAAGCGCCTGCTGCACCAGCACCGCATCGAGAAGCTGCTGGTGGTCGACGGCGACTACCGCTGCATCGGGCTGGTCACCGTCAAGGACATGGAAAAGGCCCAGGCCCATCCCACCGCCGCCAAGGACGAGAAGGGCCGCCTGCGCGTCGCCGCCGCCACCGGCGTGGGCGCCGACGGCTTCTCGCGCGCCATGAAGCTGATCGAGGCCGAGGTGGACGTCATCGTGGTCGACACCGCCCACGGCCATTCCCGTGGCGTCATCGACACCATCGCCGAAATCAGGAAGGCCTCGCCCCATATCCAGCTGGTGGGCGGCAACATCGCCACCCCGGAAGCGGCGCTCGCCCTGATCAAGGCCGGCGCCGACGCGGTCAAGGTGGGCATCGGCCCGGGCACCATCTGCACCACCCGCATGGTGGCGGGCGTGGGCGTGCCCCAGCTGTCCGCCATCATGGAAGTGGCCGAGGTGGCCCACAAGCACGGCGTCTCGGTGATCGCCGACGGCGGCATCAAGTATTCCGGCGACATCGCCAAGGCCATCGCGGCGGGCGCCGATTGCGTGATGATCGGCTCCTTGTTCGCCGGCACCGAGGAAAGCCCCGGCGAGGTGTTCCTGTTCCAGGGCCGCTCGTACAAGTCCTATCGCGGCATGGGCTCCATCGGCGCCATGGCCCGCGGCTCGGCCGACCGCTACTTCCAGGCCGAGGTGGGCGACAAGCTGAAGCTGGTGCCCGAAGGCGTCGAGGGCCGCGTCCCCTACAAGGGCCCGGTCAGCACCGTCATCCACCAGATGATCGGCGGCTTGCGGGCCGGCATGGGCTATACCGGCAACGCCACCATCAAGGACATGCAGACCCGCTGCACCTTCCGCCGCATCACCTCGGCGGGCCTGCGGGAAAGCCACGTCCACGACGTGTCCATCACCAAGGAAGCGCCGAACTACAAGAGCGACTGAGGAGATGCGGGCGGGACGCCCGCGCTCCGAAACGTGTTGGGGCGCGGGCGTCCCGCCCGCATCCTCCTACTCCTCCGGCCTGAAGGCCTCGGCCGGATCGTCGCCGGGGAACTTGATCAGGCTGGCCAGCACCGGGCTCATGGGGAAGTTCAGCGCCGCGTTCATGGGCGGAATGGGTGAGAGGAACCACTTGGCGTACAGCCGCCCCACCTCGCCCGAGGCCATCATCGCCTTGACCGTCTGGTCCACCAGCGCCTTGAAGGCGGGATCACCCTTGCGCAGCATGATGGCGATGGGCTCGGTGTTCAGCGTCTGGGGCAGAATCTCGTAGTCCTTGGGCGCGGCCGAACTGGCGATCAGTCCGGCCAGCAGGTTGTCGTCCATGACGAAGGCGGCGGCCTGGTCGCTTTCCAGCATCTTGAACGATTCGGCGTGATCGTTGCCGAACGCCTCGGTCACCTTGATGTTGCGGCCCTGGACGCGGGCCTTGAGCAGCTGCACGCTGGTGCTGCCGGCGGTGGTGACCACCGCCTTGCCGTCCAGCTGGGCCAGCTTGGAGATGCCGGCCGACTTCTTCACCGCGATGCGCACCGAAGCCACATAGGTGGTCGGCGCGAAGGCCACCTGGGCCTGGCGGGCGGCGTTGTTGGTGGTCGAGCCGCATTCCAGGTCGATGGCGCCCTCCACCATGCGCGGAATGCGGGTCTTCGAGGTCACCACCTCGGTGCGCACATCGAGGGCGGCGAGGCCCAGACGGGTCTTCACCGCCTCGGCGATGCTGCGGCAGATGTCCACGTGATAGCCGATGGGCTGCTTCGCCCCATCGAGATAGGACAGCGGATACGAGGCCTCGCGCACGCCGAGAACCAGGGTTCCGCTCCGCTTGACCTTGTCCAGGGTGGCTTCCGGCCCGGCCTGGGCGGCGGCCGGGACCAGGGCGAGAGCCAGGAGCAGAAGGGTGCGGATCGCGTTCATCTCGATTTAGTCCAATGAGATTAATCGGCGAAAACTAGATACCCGCCCCAGCGATCCTGTCAACGCAGCCTCCCGTCCAGGGGGGCATGCGGGGCTTGCAGTGCGGGCGGAATTGCCGCATCTATCGGGCCTTGTGCTGGCGAGCCGAATCGGCTCGCCGTATTGCCCCTCGCCGGGCGCGCCCCTCCGGGCGCTTGGCCGCCGCCGCAATGGCGGCTGATACCGGCGATTCTCAGGACAAAGTTTCGCCGGTATGACTCCCGCCGCACGCCTTCAGGCCGCCATCGAGGTGCTTTCCGAAATCGAGAAGTCGGCCAAGCCGGCCGATTCGGTGGCATCGTTCTATTTCAAGCAGCGCCGCTATATCGGCGCCAAGGACCGCCGCGCCGTGGCCGAGACGGTGTGGCGGGTGCTGCGCCGCCGGGCCCGCCTGGACTGGTGGCTGGAGCATCTGGAGCATCCCGAGCGCCCCGATGCCGAGGGCAGGGGCGGGGCGCGGGCCCGCGTGCTGGCCGACATGGTGTTCGAAGGCATCCGGCCCGAGCCCGACCTGTTCAAGGGCCCCCACTCCGCCTACCCGCCCGAGCCGCCCGAGCGCCGGGTGCTGGACATGCTGGCGGGGCAAAAGAGCCTGTTCCACCGCGACATGCCGCCCCATGTGCGCGGCGAGTATCCCGAATGGATGACGCCGCGCCTCGCCGCCCTGTTCGGCGAGCGGCTGGAATCCGAGATGGGCGCCATGCGCGACGAGGCGCCGCTGGACCTGCGCGTCAACACCTTGAAGGCGACGCGCGAAGATGCCATCCGCGCCCTGGCCAAGGAAGGCATCAAGTCCGAGCCCACCGCCCTGTCGCCCATCGGCCTGCGCCTTTACGCCCGCGTGCCCCTGGTTCAGGTCCAGGCATGGCGCAACGGATTGATCGAGGTGCAGGACGAGGGTTCGCAGCTGGTGGCCCTGCTCACCGATCCCAAGCCGGGACAGGCGGTGGTGGATTACTGCGCCGGCGCCGGCGGCAAGACCCTGGCGCTCGCTGCGTCCATGCAGAACAAGGGGCGTCTGGTGGCCTGCGACGTGGCCGAGTGGCGGGTCGACCGTGCCCAGGACCGCCTGCGCCGCGCCGGCGTCCACAACGTCACCCGCCGGGTGATCGAGGGCGAGTCCGACAAGTGGATCAAGCGCTCGGCCGGGTCCTTCGACCGGGTGCTGGTGGACGCGCCGTGCACCGGCACCGGCACCTGGCGCCGCAACCCCGACGCCAAATGGCAGTTTGCCGAGACCGACCTGCTGGAACTGGTGGCCCGCCAGGGCGCCATCTTAGAAAGCGCGGCGCGCCTGACCAAGCCGGGCGGGCGGCTGATCTACGCCACCTGCTCCATCATGCGCGAAGAGAACGAGGAACGGGTCGAGGCCTTCCTGGCCGCCCATCCCGACTACCGCCCGGTTCCGGTACCCGAGATCTGGACCGAGCTGGCGGGCACGCCCTGCCCGGTGCCGGGGCCCTGGCTGCGGCTGTCGCCCCTGGCCCACGGCACCGACGGCTTCTTCGCCGCCGTGCTGGAAAAGGCGATCAGCTGAACCGTTCGGCCAGGGCGGTCTGGAGCCGGGCGACCACGCCCGGCCAGTCGCCCTGGACCTCCTGGCGGAACAGCCGCACGCTTTCGTACCATTCGCTGGTCTCGCCCCGGTCGGTCCAACGCCAGCAACACACCTTGTCCAGCATGATCCAGGTGGGAACCCCCTGGGACGCGGCCAGATGGGCGGTCGAGGTGTCCACCGTCACCACCAGGTCGAGATGGGCGCACAGGCCCGCCACCTGCTCCAACCCGTTGCCGCCCATGGTGTCGCGCAGCGCAGGGTTCCCCGGTTGCTCGCCATATTGCAGGCTGACCCATTCGACCCTGTCGTCGTCAAGCAGGGGCGCCAACGTGGCGAAGGGGATGGCGCGGGACACGCCCTTCCAGACCAGCCCCACCCGGGGGCGCCGCCCCTTTGGCCCCAGCAGGGCCGCCGCCCGCTCCACCAGGGCCTTGGGCGGCCGGTAATAGGGCGGCGAGGCGACGCCGACCCACTCGCCCAGGCGGTTCAGCAGCCAGGGCGCCGACATCAGCGGCGTGCAGGATATGGAGGTGGTGCCCGGCGGCTTGACGATGACGCTGGCGGGCTGGCCGCGCACGATCACCTGATCGGCCATCTCTTCCACCAGCGGGACCAGCGGCGCCTGCACGCGAAGCACCACCCGGCCCTCGAAGCGCCGCTTCAACGCCGGCAGATAGCGCAGGAACTGCAAGGTGTCGCCGAAGCCCTGCTCGTCATAGACCAGCAGGATGCCGGTGGGATCGGGCGCGCCGGTCCAGTCAGGCTGGAAGCGTTCGGCGCCCTCGGCCGCCCAGCGGTTCTCGTAAAGCTCGAACCCGCCCGCCCAGTCGCCGCTGCGCAGCACCAGATTGCCGAGATAATAGCGCAGCGCGGGATCGCCCGCCGGCCCGATGGCCACCATGCGCCGCACCGTGTCGTAATCGCCCAGCCTGATCGCCGCCGCCGCCACCCGCCGGACCACGTCGCTCATGCCCGGCTGGGCGGCCAGGGCCTCACGGCACAGGGCGATGGCCCGCGCCCCCTGCCCCGCCTCGGCGAGGTACTGCAGCAGCGTCGCCCAGACCCACTGGTCGCCGGGCGCGTCCCGCCCCAGTTCCAGCAGGGCCCCGGCCGCCTCCTCCGTCCGCCCCTGGCCAAAGCGCAGAAGGACGGCCAGACGGCGCAGGTTGGGCTCGTCGGGGTGGGCGGCGATCAGCGGCTCGAGCAGAAGCGCGGCGTCGGCGACGCGCTGCTCGTTGAGGGCCTGATAGCCCTGCTGCAGGACGGCTAGGAAATCCTGGTCGCTCATCAATCCCCGCGTGAAGCCGGCATACGGGGATTCTAACCCCGCATCGCGGCGGCGGGCAAAGAAAAGGCCGGCTCCCGTCGAGGGAACCGGCCTAAGGTCATCCTGGGGGGAGGATGAACGCGAAGGAAAAGTCCTAGCGGCGGTACGTCAGGTCGGCGATCTCGCGGTGGTCGAGCATGGCCAGCTCGCGCTCCAGGCGGCGGGCGGCGGCGAAATCCCGGAGCTTGGCGACGACGCGGCGCGCAATGTCGCCCAGGCGGAAGTCGAACTCGACGGTGGCAGAGTGGGTCAGCTGGTGCAGGGTCATGGCGGGGTCCTCGGTCTTGGTGTTTTTCGCTTGCCCCCACCTTACGGCGACCACCTTGGGCCGAGAATCGACCAATTCGCATGCGTCGATGCAAAATACGCATACCGGTACCGAATTACCATAATTCCCATATTTAAAATGGTATTATTCCAATCCCACCCGTCCCGCCCACTTAATGAAGTCTTATGGATTCCCGGGCGATAAAGGCGAGTTTCAACGATGGCCGGAAGAATGACCGGCCGGTTTCCAGAGCCTCCAGCATGAACCGGACAAGAATAGTCGTAACGGGTGGAGCGGGGTTCGTCGGCTCGAATATCGCCATGGCGCTGAAGCGCGACATGGGCGATGCCGAGGTGGTGGCCTTCGACAATCTCAAGCGCCGCGGCAGCGAACTGACCTTGACGCGCCTGCGCCAGGGCGGCGTCGGGTTCGAGCATGGCGACGTGCGCTGCGCCGAGGATCTGGCCGCCCTGGGTCCCGCCGACCTGGTGATCGAATGCTCGGCCGAGCCCAGCGTCCATGCCGGCTATGACGGCAACCCGGCCTATGTGGTCAACACCAACCTGCTGGGCACGGTGAACTGCCTGGAATACGCGCGGCGCTCGGGGGCCGCCATGGTGTTCCTGTCCACCAGCCGGGTCTATCCCATCGCCAGCCTGCGGGCCATTCCGCTCGAGGAACGGGGCGAGCGGCTGGTGATTCCGCCGGGCGCCCATGGACCGGGCTGGTCCGAAGCCGGCATCACGGCCGACTTCCCCCTGTCGGGCAGCCGCTCCATCTACGGCGCCACCAAGCTGGCCTCGGAACTGCTGATCGAGGAATACCGGGCGCTTTACGGCCTGAAGGCGGTGATCAACCGCTGCGGCGTGCTGACCGGCCCCTGGCAGATGGGCAAGGTGGACCAGGGCGTCATCGTGTTGTGGATGGCGCGGCACGTGTTCGGCGGCCCGCTGGGCTACATGGGTTTCGGCGGCCACGGCCGCCAGGTGCGCGACATCTTGCACGTGGACGATCTCTACGATCTCGTGCGCCTGCAGATGGCCGACATGGAGCGCTTTTCCCAGGGCGTCTTCAACGTGGGCGGCGGCCCGGGCGTCTCCGTCTCGCTGCGCGAGCTGACCGGTCATTGCCGCCGCATCTCGGGGCGCGAGGTGGCGCTGGGCTCGGCCCCCCAGACCCGCGACGCCGACGTCCCCTATTACGTCACCGACAACGCCGCCATCACCGAAGCCAGCGGCTGGACGCCGCGGCGCGACGTCGAAACCGTGCTGGGCGACATCCACGCCTGGCTGCTGGACCATCGGGCCATGCTGGCCCCGATGTTCGCCTGAGCCGCCGGGAGGAACCATGAGCGTCGTCATCATTACCGGTTCGGGAGGGCTGATCGGCGCCGAAGCGACCCGCTTCTTCGGCGCCCGCGGCTTCACCGTGGTCGGTATCGACAACGACATGCGCCGCTATTTCTTCGGCGAGACGGCCAGCACCGCCTGGGCGCGCGGCGAATTGCGCCGCACCGTCAAGGGCTATGTGGATTGCGAGGCCGACATCCGCGATTGTGCCGCCATCGACGCCATTTTCGCCCGCTACGGCAAGGCCATCCAGGCGGTGGTCCACACCGCGGCCCAGCCGTCCCACGACTGGGCGGCCCAGGAGCCGCAGGTGGATTTCACCGTCAACGCCAACGGCACCATGGTGATGCTGGAAGCGGTGCGCAAGCATTGCCCGGATGCCTGCTTCATCCATTGCAGCACCAACAAGGTCTATGGCGACACGCCCAACGCCCTGCCGCTGGTGGAGCGGGAAACCCGCTGGGAGCTGGACCCCGCCCATCCCTGGGCGAAGCACGGCATCGACGAGAGCATGCCCATCGACGCCTGCACCCACTCGCTGTTCGGAGTGTCCAAGGTGGCCGGCGACCTTCTGGTCCAGGAATACGGCCGCTATTTCGGCATGAAGACCGCCTGCTTCCGCGGCGGCTGCCTGACCGGGCCGGGCCATTCGGGGGCGCAGCTGCACGGCTTCCTGTCCTATCTGGTCAAATGCGCCGTCACCGGCGATCCCTATACGGTGCTCGGCTACAAGGGCAAGCAGGTCAGGGACAACATCCATTCCGCCGATCTGGTCAACGCCTTCTGGCACGTCTTCCAGTCGCCGAAATCGGGGGCGGTCTACAACATGGGGGGCTCGCGCCACTCCAACTGCTCCATGCTCGAAGCCATCGCCCTGTGCGAGGAACTGACCGGGCGGCCCATGAACTGGACCTATTCCGACACCAACCGCGTCGGCGACCACATCTGGTGGATCAGCAGCGTCGAGCGCTTCAAGGCCGATTACCCTGGCTGGAATTTCACCTACGACATCCGACGCATCCTGGCCGAGATCCACGACGCCATGGCGGAACGGCTGCCGCGCAACGGGACGGCCGGATGATGCTGGTCTACTTCGACACCGGACTGATGAACAACCTTGGCCACCACGCCAATTCGGCCCGCCATATTTCGGCCGAGGTGCGCGGGCGCGACATGGGCTGCGCGGTGTTCGGCCACGCCGAGATGGAATCCGCCTTGCGCGACGAGCTGGCGGCGGTTCCGTGGTTCCGCTTCCACACCTACGGGCTTTACGACACGGACCCGGTGTGCGGCTGGCTGACCAATTTCCAGATCGTCGCCCAGGGCCTGGCCGACGACCTGAACCGCATCGAGGGCATCGGGCCCGAGCACATGCTCTATTTCAACTCGGTGCAGCCGCCGCAGCTCATGGGAGTGGTCCGCTGGGCCCAGTCGCGCCCCGAGGACCAGCGCCCGACGGTGGTCGTGGAGTTCGGCACCGATCCCGGCCTTCTGGCTTCGGAAACCCCCGACGGCCTGCGCTTCGCCGCCATGGACCCCCGGATCGATTCCCGCGCCGTGCTGTACCGCTACACCGCCCGCACCCTGTCCGAGACCGACCGGAAATGGCTGCGGCTGGCCACCTTCGACGCCCAGTCCTCGTCCGTTTACCAGATGCTGCTGGATTTCCCCGTCGGCACGCTGCCGCTGCCGCAACAGGCGATCTGCCAACGCCTCGACCGCCGGGGGGCGGCGCGGCCGCTGACCGTGTCCTTCCTGGGGCACCAGCGGCCGGACAAGGGCTTCGACAAGGTGCCGGCCATCGTCGCCCGCCTGCTGGCCGAGCGCGACGACGTCCGGGTCCTGGTCCATAACGGCGAGCCCCAGGGCATGACCGCCCCGCAGGCAGAGCTGCGCGCCATGGCGGCGGCCGATTCCCGGCTGGTGCTGGACGAACGGGCCGCCGACAGCGCCCTGTGGGCAAGCCTGCTGGAGCAGTCCGACCTGATCGTCTGCCCCTACAACCGCAACCGCTTCATCGCGTCCTATTCCGCGGTGGTCAGCGAGGCCATGGCCAACGCCATCCCGGTGGTGGTTCCCGAGGGCACCACCATGCATTCGGTGATCCGTGAATTCGAAGAGCCCGGCACAATATTCAGGGAAGAGGGAGCCGACGGTGTTTTCGCCGCCATCGTCGCCGCCCTCGACGACTACGACCGACTGGCCGGCCTCGCCCGGCAGGCATCGATCCGATGGGGGGAGACCCGCGGCGCCAAATGCCTGGTGGACACCCTGCTGTCCTGGCAAACGGCCCCTTGAAGGAGGACGGCACCCATGAAGGTCCTGTTCAGCAATCCCCCGTGGTGGCAAGGCCAAGCCCTCTACCCCCTGCCCAACGGCGCCCAAGCCCTGGTGCACCGCGCCGGCGTGCGGGCCGGTTCGCGCTGGCCCTTCACCTTCTATCTGCCCCACGGCCCCGACGAGTGGCAGTTCGGCTCCTACCTGCCCTATCCGTTCTTCCTGGGCCACGCCGCCACCTGGTGCGCCAGGGAATCGGGAGCGCAGGTGGCGTTCCGCGATTCCATCGCCATGCGCGAATCCTACGATAAATACTATGAGTATCTGGAAGCCGAGCGCTTCCAATACATCGTCATGGAATCCGCCTCACCCAGCTGGGACCACGACAAGGGGGTGATCGCCGAGATCGCCCGGCGGCTGCCCCACACCCGCTTCATCGTCACCGGCCCCATCACCAGCCACGGCGAGGCCTTGCTGGACGAGGCCCCCAACATCCAGGCCACCGTGCGCGGCGAGTACGAGAAGGGGGTCATCAAGGCGCTGAACGGCGCCAACGGCGTGGTGGATTTCGACCTGCTGAGCGTCGCCGAGATGAATTCGGCCCCCTTCCCCTATTTCGACGACATCATCGCGCACCGCTATTGCGACACCAATCCGCACGGCCAGCAATTCCCCCAGGCCCAGGTGCTGTCCAGCCGAGGCTGCCCCTACAAGTGCATCTTCTGCGTCTGGCCCGCCACCATGACCTCCAACGATCCGGACGGCGGCGGCAAGCGCATCGTGCGCCAGTATTCGGCCGATTACATGGAAGCCTTCCTGACCGAGCTGGTCCAGAAGTACGGCTTCCGCTCCATTTACTTCGACGACGACACCTTCAACCTGGGTGATCGCCACGTCGAGAAGATGTGCAAGGTCATGCGCAAGCTGAACGTGCCGTGGTCGGCCATGTGCCGTGCCGACACCGTCAGCTTCGGCATGTGGCAGGAAATGAAGGACAGCGGCTGCTTCGGCGTCAAGATCGGCTTCGAGAGCGGCAACCAGGACGTGGTCGACAATATCGTCAACAAGAAGCTGAACCTGGAAGAAGCCCGCAAAGTCGCCTTCGAGATCAAGCGGGTGGGAATGACGCTGCACGGAACGTTCACCTTCGGCCTGCCCGGCGAAACGGCGGCGCAGATGCAGGACACGGAAGACTACATGGCCTCGCTGCCGCTGGATTCGTGCCAGAAATCGGGCTGCGCCGAGATCGAGGGCGCGCCGTTGCATACGCTGGGCCGGACATCGAACATGAAAGCCTATCCCGGCGCCAGGATGGACGAGAACTACAGCCGCGAGACCGATGGTCAGTTGAAAATCGAGAAGATGCGCGCCCTACAGGCTTGACCCGACATACCCAATTTCGGGCCTCGCGGGCGCTATGCAAAAAGTATCGTGTCTTATTGCGCCGTCGGCAGAAACCGGGAGATTCCAATGGG